>JAZKSP010000040.1:0-11606 GCA_036626005.1 Thermoplasmatota archaeon
GGAAGGATATACTTGAACAGGAAAGACAGATACCCCAAAGGCGAAGTCGAAGATGGTGAAGAGATAATAGAAGAGATGATCGATATCTTCGAAAACCTCACATACGAAGGAGAAAAGGTGATCAAGAAGATCCATAGAGGAAACGAAGTATATCATGGAGATCAAACTCACCGATCGCCAGACCTGATACTAACACCCAACGAGGGATACAACCTCAAGGGAAGCGTTAAATACGATTCTGTCTTTGCGGAAAATATATTTAACGGAAAGCACACTGAAGATGATGCTTTCCTATACTGTAACGATATGCCTCTGCCAGAAGACCCGACGGTCGAGGACGTGAGAAGTTTGATAGAGCGTGATGAAGATGAGTGAAAAACCACATAATGCGGATAGAACCTGCTGGAACTGTCCAGCGGCTAAATTTAAAGGTAATGTAGATTTCAGAGGCTGCGGCCAATCGAGGAGGATTGTCCCTAAAGGGGAAGATAAGCAGCTGATGATAGAATGTAACAGAAGACCCGAGCTGGGGCACTTCGAGCCGAGCATAACGTTCGAACAGTGTCCCGAGTGGATAATGGGCGAGCACGGCTACATGCTGGAAGACATGAGAGTGATGATCCTAGGCATGGACGGCTATCTGGGCTGGACTCTAGCTCTCAAGCTGGCCAACCAGGGTTTCCAGGTCTCAGGTATAGACAACTATACCAGAAGGGACTGCGTGATGGAAAAAGGTTCCCATACTTTGGTCCCGATACCCAACATGACTAGAAGGCTAGAGGCCGCGACGGAAGAACTCGGCGTTACTCTCAATTTCAGGAGAATGGATTTAGGCAACAGAAAGAAGTTGAGAGAATTCATAGAAGAAGTCAAGCCAGAATCGATAGTTCATTACGCGGAGATCCCGTGTGCTCCATACTCGATGGTCGACGCCGAGCACGCTATAGAGGTTCAGAGAAACAACGTTCTGGCCACTTTAGGCTTACTCCACATAATGCGTGATGTTGTACCGATGACATCACTTCTTAAACTAGGTACCATGGGAGAGTACGGTTCACCTCTCACCGGAAGACCGCTCTTCGAAGGTCTCTTCCCGAACGACGCTGTTTTACAGTGGGACGACAGAGAGTGGAGCATGGGAGGAGAGATGACTCCTAGAGATCCAGCTAGCTTTTATCACGTCTCCAAAGTTCAAGACACATACAATATCTATGAGGCGTGCAAGTACTGGTGGCTGCGCTCTTACGACATAATGCAGGGAATCATATACGGAGTTCATACTGACGAAGTCGCAACACACCCCGATCTTAGAACTAGATTGGATTACGACGAGTGGTTCGGAACTGTGGTCAACAGATTCGTCTCTCAGGCTATAGAAGGTATACCTCTAACCGTATACGGCGAAGGAGAACAGATCAGAGGCATGATCGCTTTGGAAGATGCGATGGAATGTATGGTGAGGTTGATAACCTCGCCTCCAGAGCCGGGCCAATACGACGTTGTCAACCAGGTCTCCGGACTTCATAAGATCAATGATGTCGCTGACACTGTCGCTAGAGTCGGGAACGAAAAATTCGATCTCGACGTCAAGATACAGAGACTTGAGAATCCGAGAGTCGAAGCCGAACAGCATCCGATGGAGGTCGTTTCGCGCAAATTACCGCAGGAACACGGTTTTGAACCCAACGTTCCGATGGATAAAGAAGTCGAAAGGATGTTCGAACTCCTCACTCAAGACCACATAAAGCAGAGGATCAAGGAGAAGAAGCACGTTATCATGCCCAAAACGAGATGGTCCGGCGAGAAGAAAGAATCCGGCGTACTCGAAGTCTACCAGCCAGGAGAAAAAGAAAAAGGCGAGTACAAAGGTAAACTCGATACGGAGTGATCTGGATGGAAGTTACCGCAGAAAACATACATGAAGAGATAAACGAGTCGGACAAACCCGTTTTCGCTCTTTTCTGGGCTTCATGGTGTACCGCCTGCAAGCGGAGCGAGGTCACCGTGAGCGAGATAGAAGAAGAGAGGGATGACATCAAGGTCATCGAGGCTAACGTTGACAAAAATATGGGGATTAGGGACGAGTTCGATATCAAAGGCGTTCCCACTTTCATCATCTTTAACGGCGGTGAAGAGATCGAAAGAAAAGTCGCCGCTCAGGGTAAAAAACAGCTGGTCAAGATGATCGACGAAGTAGTAGATCAATGATCACGGCAGTCATCCCGGCTTTCAATGAAGAGAGAAGGATCGAAAAGGTTCTAAAGGAAACTTCACAGTATGTAGATGAGATTCTAGTAATAGATGATAACTCCACTGACGATACTGTCGAGATCGCTAAAAAATACGGTACAACCCTCGAAAAGGACTCCAACAAAGGTTACATAGATTCTATCAAAAGAGGATTCCAAGCCGCCGAAGGAGACATCATAGTAACTCTAGATGCGGACGGAGAACATGATCCTTCTTTCATCCCCTCACTCATAGAACCCATAAAAAAGGTTGAAGCCGATCTCGTGTTCGGAAAAAGAGAAAATATACCACGTTTTTCAGAGAGAGTTATATCAAAACTCACGTCTCTCAAAGTCAAGGCGAAAGACACGGGAACCGGCTTCAGAGCGATCAAAAGCGACTTAGCGAAAAGTTTGGAGTTGAAGGGTTACTGTACCTGCGGAACTTTCGCTCTTGAGGCATATTCAAAAGGTGCGAATATAAAAGAAGTGAAAGCCCCTACGAGAGATATCGATAAACCTAAACACGTAGCTTGGCGTCATTTCTTACAATTTTTTATCGTGTTAAAATCGATGATATTAGGTAATAAATGAAAAAAGGTGTTTTATATCCCAGCCTTTTCACTTCATCAGATATCCGATACCGTCGGGATGCACTCCGACTTTTATCCTCTCTTCCCGCTCCTCCAAATTCTCAAGGTCTATTATCGATACATCGTTAGTTTTGTTGTTCGCGACGAAAGCTCGTGAACTATCGTGATCGAAGACCGTACCTCCGGGCCATACACCCACCGGGATCCTCTTAACTTCCCACGGCTCTACTCTATCTCTGAGTTGGAAGCTGGTATCTATCACAGAGATGTCGTTGGATTCCCTGTTCGGGATGAAGGCGTATTCGCCGTCATGTGAGAATACTATCCTTATCGGTGTAGTACCCAGTCTTCTTTTATGCAGTACCTCATAATCCCCAGTATCCATAACGAAAAGCGTATCGTCTTCTTGGTTCGCCACATACAAAGTCTCTCCATCGGGATGTACCGCAACACCTTCGGGACCTTCTCCGACAGGAAAATGATTTACTATATCTTCTTTCTCCGTATCCACCACGGTTATGTTGTCACTTCCTATGTTCGGGACGTAAACTTTTTTCCCATCGGGAGCGAAGGAGATCATGTGAGAATGCTCTTGATAGGTCGGGAAATACTTCTTTATCTCGTCCTCTTCGGTGTCGATGATGAATACCTTGTTGCTGTAAGTAGAGGCTAGATAAAGCTCTTCACCGTCCTCAGTCACCTCAACGCCGTGAGGAAATTTGAAGTACTCGTGTTCCAAAGTCTTAGTTATCTCAAAATTCTCGTTGTCCAATACGTTGACTTCGTTTCCGAGAGAACAGGTGATGTATGACTTCTTACCGTCAGGAGTTATAGCGATCTCATGGGGATTATGACCACATTCTATATTTTTGACGACCTCTTTTTCATTAGGATCTACGATAGAGAGGGTGTCATCATTTTTATTCAGAACTATCAGGAATTCATCCATCTTGTACACCTTTCATACCACCATCGAAAGACGGGTCTTAATACTTTTCCTCACTTTTCAATTTCACATATCGAACTCCTCTAAAGCCTCTTCTTTCCCCAGTTCGAAAGCTTTCAGATTGGTCTCTACCGTTTTTTCCGGAACCGTCTCTTCAACCACTTCTTTAAGCAGTTCTTCTTCGATCGGGAAATTCGGGAAGGTACTCACAGCTCCGAGTAGAACTACGTTTTCAGTCCTTGCATTTCCCGCTTCTTCCGCCAGACCGAGTGAGTCGATTAGATAGATATTTTCGGTTAGTTTATCGATCTCTTCTTTAACGTCTTCCAAAGAAACGTAACTCTCCTTTTCCTCATCCACTAGTTCGTCCGTCTCCATCGGGTGGTGCATCAACCTTTTGCTGGTCAATATTCTACCTTTCTCTTTCAAATACTCTATATTCCTCAGCGCTTCCATCGCTTCCAAAGAAACCATCAGATCCGCTTCTCCATAAGGTATCAAAGGAGAATGAGCGTCTTCTCCGATCCGGAGATGTACATAAATAGAACCGCTCCTCTGCGAAAGACCGTGCTGTTCACCGGTGATCACTTTTTTGTTTTTTTTCCCACAAGCTCTTCCGATGGTCTCGGACAAGAGCATCAATCCTTGTCCACCTACCCCAGACAACATTATATTATACCGATCTTTTTCTTCACTCATCTTCATCACCTCTAGTAGATTCCATAGCATCTACGGGACACAGTTTTCCACAGACCATACATCCGTCGCATAAGTCGTAGTGTATCTCACTTTTACCCGACTCTTCGTCGATCTCTATAGCGGGGCAGTAGAAATCTTCGATACATGCGTAGATAGACCTGCAGGTCTCCTCGTCGATACGGTTCGGGACTATCGGTTCTCCCCGCTTTCTCTTCAACCTGTCGTGATAGAGCGCACATGGACCTTCAGAGATTACCACGGAAACCCCGTCATACTCGATAGCTTCTTCGATATCGTCCACGCTCTCCTTTGGTGAAAATGCATCTATCTTCCTCACCTCTTCGACGCCTATACCTTTCACTACCTTCTCGATATCGATCTCACTCACGGGATCGGGTCCAAAATCGGAACCCGGATTCGGCTGTTGACCGGTCATCGCCGTGACACTGTTATCCAGTATTATCAGAGTAAAGTTATGCTGGTTATGAACTGCGTTCACCAGTCCGGGCAAACCGGCATGGAAAAGCGTGGAATCACCGATCATCGCTATCACGTCGTCTTCTAGAACGTGCTGCATGCCGCTGGACAATCCCATGGAGGAGCCCATGCACAGGACAGAATCGGTGATCTCGTATGGCTGGAGAAGGAACATCGAATAACACCCTATGTCATTGTTGAAAACGTAATCTTTGTCTTCTATCGCCTCCTGAACCGCCCAGAGCGTCGAACGATGAGGGCACCCGGGACAGAATATAGGTGATCTATCGGAAAGTATCTCTTTCAGCTCTTCTCCTCTATCTAGAAACTTCTCGTATTCCTTATCGCTCTCTTCTCCGATCGCTGAAGATATACCACTGACAACTCTTGGTACGTTATACTCCCCTACTTTTGAGAAGTCTCCGGACTCTTTCCCTCTTATCTCTAACTCGGGATTGACTTCTTTGGCTATCTCTCGAACATTATCTTCTAGATATGGGAGCAGTTCTTCCACCATAACTACTTTATCGAGTCCCTCGATGAACTCCTTGATCGTCTTATCGGGAAGCGGATGAGTTGTTCCAAGTTTCAAAATCGGTAAGTTCAGGTCCATCTCTTCTAGTGCTTCCAAAGTGTGTAAGTATGAAACACCCGAGGTTATTATGCCGGTAGAACCGCTGCCTTCGATCTCTTTGTTCATCGGATGATCTTCGAAATCTTCACGTATGTTTTCCAGCTTCTCCAAGGCATCTTTTTTCAGCTCTCTAGCCTTTGCACCGAGAGTGTAAAATTTCTTCTCCACATCCGACCATTCTTTTCTCTCTAAAGGAGTCCTTTCAAGCTCACCGATCTCCACGTTAGCGCTCTGATGGTTCACTCTCGTAGTGGTTCTGATCAGTGAAAGAACTTCATATTTTTCAGAGACTTTAAAAGCGTGTTTGACCGCTTCGTAAGCTTCTTGAGCAGTCGAAGGTTCGAACATAGGAACATGAGCCGCTTCGGCATAATATCGTCCGTCCTGTTCGCTCTGGGAAGAATGAGCGTGAGGATCATCCGCGATCAGTAAGACCATACCGGCATTCACTCCCGTATACCCCAAGCTGAAGAAAGTGTCACTGGCCACGTTCAATCCGACACTTTTCATAGATGTGAATCCTCTCACTCCCGCCATCGAAGCTCCCGCCGCTGTCTCTAGAGCGACTTTTTCATTGGCTGCGACCTCCATCTTCAGGTCATCGAAGTGCCCTGAAAGCTGGTACATCGTATCCAATATCTCGTTTGTAGGAGATCCTGGGAAGAAAGAAGTCACCTTCACATCGCTCTCTAAAGCAGAGCGGGCTATAGCTTCATTTCCAAGCATAAAAGCTTTTTTAGATTCTGGGTCTATCAGATCTTGCAGAGTCATATATTCACCTTTGAACTACTATAACGATGATATAACATAAAAAAATTTACCCGAAGACATTTCACGAAAATGATTTTAACCTAGAATACATTTAGTATTAGTGGTGATTTCATGGATTTAGCTATAAAGAACACGACACTCATCACTTTACAAGGAAACGGTTTGGGCATAATCAAAAACGGTGCGGTAGGCATCGATATGGACAAAATCTCTTTCGTCGGTAAAACAAGAGATCTAGATGAAGAAAATTACAGCAGTATTATAGACGGGACCAACCACGTAACTATGCCCGGTTTAGTAGATGCTCACATACACTCCGGTCTAGCTCTGCTTAGAGGGACCGCGCAGGACGTTCCGGAAATAGAGTGGATGGATAAAGCCCTTGGTCCTATCACCCAGCATATGAGCGAAGATGATATCATCGTTGGTTCAAAACTCGGCGTGCTAGAAGGACTCAGATCCGGAACTACAACTTTCGCCGAATTCACCAACCACTTGGACCGAACTATCAAAGAAGTCTATAAACCTTTCAGTGCTAGAGTTGTAGGAGCGGAGACCATAAATGAGGTCACAAGTAGAGAGGAAGATACCTATCGATTAGAGACTTCAAAGACCCAGCTTCAAGAAAACGAACATCTTTTCAAAAAGTACGGTCAGAATGACCTTGTCGATATTATGTACGGTCCTCAGGCACTCGATATGATCTCTATAGAGACGTTGAAAAAGATATACGAAAGAGCTGAAGATCATGACCGACGTATTCATATGCACGTGGCACAGGGTGGAAGGGAAAGAAAACAGATAGAAAATAGATATGGATGTTCGACTGTTGAAAAATTGAAAGAAGAAGATATGCTCAACGAAAGGCTCTTAGCTGCGCACTGCCACGCCACCACTCAAGAAGAAAAACAGTTGATGGTGGAAAAAGGGGTAAATATGGTGGGCTGTCCAAGCTCCATAGGCATGATCGACGGTATAGTTCCTCCTATCAAAGATTTCCTTTCCCACGGCGGAACCGTAGCTTTGGGCTCCGATCAAGTTCCTGGCAACGGCGCTCACAATCTATTCAGAGAGATGAGAACGATCAGCCTTTTGACCAAGTGTAGAGATAACGATCCTACCGCTCTTCCTCCATGGAAGACCCTTAAATTAGCAACGAAAAGCGGTGCTCAAGCTCTCGGTCTAAAAAACAAGATAGGCACTCTAGAAGAAGGGAAAAAAGCGGATATCATCACCGTAAACTTAGAGAACATCAATCTAACTCCGGCTGTTCATGAACCTTTCAGAAATTTCATACCTAACCTGATATACTCTTCCTCTGGATTTGAAGTTGATAACGTGATCATCAATGGAAATAAGGTACTCAGAAACGGCGAATTCGTGGATATAGATGAAACACAGATAAAAGAAGAGGCTGAAAATAGAGCAGAAGAGATACTAGATAAAGCGGAAAGTGACTGGCGTGAAGCCGATTCGAGAATGGTAGAATATCGTAAGGACGGTCTGATCTGAATCGAAGAACATAACTTTAATATATGTTAAGAGCCATAGACGTTCGTGGAGGCGTGAATGATGGTCAAAATAAAGAAGAGAAAGAGACTTGATTATATAAGCAAAGAGTATGAGGGGCCTATCGAGGAATTACCTTTTGACGAATACATAAAAGATTTGAAAAGATGGGCCAAGGAAAAGAATGCGAAACCCTATGGTAAGCCGGCGGCGTTCTATATCAATGATTTTGATAAGGCTTCTGACAAAAATTTTAGAGCCGATATAGGTATACCTATAAAAAGACGAAAAAAGGCAGGTGGAGGGTACAAGTTGAAGTACCTCCCTCCCAGCAAGGTGGTAAGAAAGAAGTTCAAAGGAACGCCCTCAGATTATCCGAAGGCCTATCAGGAGATCTATGATTATATAGAGGGAACGGATTACAGAGCTTTCGGACAGAGGCTTGAAAAATTCAAAAAAACACCTAAAAAAGAAGATGGGATTTTCCATATAGAGAGTGAACTCCAGGTACACATAAAAATACCGTATAGGTGATCAAACCGACTTCTACTTTTCTTTTTTTATCAGATTTTCTTCAAATTTAGATTTAAAAGTTTGCTGATCCAGTATCGTTTTTCCGTCTTCTTCGATATCTTGTTGCGCAGGCCCCTCTTCTTGATAATCCGGTAGTTGTTCTACTATCCGTTCCTCGAAAGTCGGTGTTTCCGTATCCCGGTAAAAGAGACCAATAGGTATGTCTTCGTCTATCCTGGATCTGATTATAGCCTCCGTAGGATCGTCTACATCTTCTAGGTCCCAATCCTCCAATTTCTCTATCTTATCGTTGAAATATTCTGAAGTATGGATATCGTTGTAAGTCACGCAGGGCTGGAGGATGTTCAAGAAGGCGGCTCCTTCATGTTCTATACCATCCTTTATTGCTTTCTTCAGATGATCGGAATCCATCGCAAAGCTCCTAGCGACATGAGTATAACCCGAAGTGAGTGCTAAAGATGACGGTTCGATAGCGTCCTGTATACTGGGCGTGTTCAAAGCTTTAGTCTTTGTATCTCGAGGCAGCGTCGGCGAAGCCTGGCCTTTCGTCAGACCGTAGACCCTATTATCGTGCATCATCACTAATACGTCTAGATTCCTTCTACCGAGTGCTACGAAATGACCGGCACCTATACCCAATAGATCGCCGTCACCCCCATTCACAACAACTTCAAGATCGGGATAGGACATCTTTATCCCTGTTGCGAATGGTATGGCACGGCCGTGAAGGGTATGTACTCCATTCACATCTATGAAATGAGGCATCTTTCCGGAACATCCTATCCCTGAAACCACTACCGTTTTCTCCGGCTCTAATCCCAGTTCTGAAAAGGCTCTATACACGCTCGAAACGATACCAAAGTCACCGCATCCGGGGCACCAATCTATCCAATTATCCGTTCCATAATCACGGGCCATGGGTCAACACCTCCCGATTAGAACCTTCGATCACATTTTCTAGCGAATCTATCAACTCATCTTTACAGATGGGACGTCCAGTGAACTTTACAATTTCATTTTCGATCTGGTATCCTGTCTTCAAACTGACGACCTCGGATACACGAGGTGACCAACTGTGTTCGATCGCTATCACAGATTCGCTCTCATCGAGATGAGAAGACACTTTTTCTAGAGGAAATGGAGAAAAGCACCTGAAATGTAAGTATCCGAGTTCTTCATCGATCTCTTCTATCGCGTCCAGAACCACGCCTTTGACCGAACCCCATCCCACTATCAGGTTATCGGCATCTTCTGGACCGAAATAAACCGCTCTATTTTTCATCTCTTCATCCGCGATCTCCAGCTTTGCCATCCTTTTTTCATGCATCTCTATCCTGTTCTCGGGATCTTCACTCACATTACCCTCAGCGTCGTGTTCACTTCCGGTATACCACATGACTTCGGAGCCCAAAAAAGCCCTTTCCGAGATAGGACCGTCGTCGAATCTTTTGTAATTCTCACCCTCGAACAGTTTACCCCTATCTATTTCTATATCATCTATATCGGGCACGGGGATGGTCTTCACGAAGTTGGCCAGGTACTTGTCAAGCAGGTGGATAACTGGAGTTTGATACTTTTCCGCGAGATTGAAAGCCCTGACCGCGTCTTTGAAAGCTTCCTCGTGATCCCCGGAAACCAGTACTATCCGGGGGAAATTACCGTGAGAAGAGTAAAGAACGTTCATGAGGTCATCTTGACTACCCCTAGTAGGTTGACCTGTACTAGGTCCTCCTCTTTGATAATATGTGATAACTATCGGTACTTCATTTATTCCTGCCCAACCCAGACCTTCTACCATCAGAGCGAAGCCGGGTCCACTCGTCGCTGTAGCGCTTCTAGTTCCTGTCAAAGCCGCGCCGATACAGGAGGTGATAGCGGCTAATTCGTCTTCAGTTTGGAAGACCAAAACGCTGCCTTCGTCTCCAAAACTTGCATGCTGTTCTATGAAGAAGCTTTCATCTGCAGCAGGGGTTATCGGATAATAACTCTGAAATCTCATCCCGCCGGTGATCTTGCCCATACCGGTGATCTCGTTCCCGTTCACCATCAGTAATTCGTCCTCGTCTAATTTCGAATCTTCTAATTTTAAAGGAGAACCGTGCTCTTCTCTCACCATCTCAGAAACCTTTTCTGCCAGGAAGATATTCTGTTCTACGATCTTCTCTTTGTCACCGAATTTCCTCTCGATACCTTTATCGACTTGACCTTTTTCTACACCCATCAGACCAGCAACTGCACCTATCAATATCGAGCTAACGTATCTAGAAGCTTGGGAAGACGAGATATCGTATTCTTTTTGGAGGTCTTCAAGGATCGATGGATAATCGAGTTCTATGACCTCTACACCACTCTCCTCTTGAAGGTATTCGACAACGGACGAAACAGTTCCCTCTATCCCTATCTCTTCGAATCTCTCTTCGAGTCTTTCTCTCAGAGGATCTTCGATACTTTTTATCGAGTCTTGTGTTTTCTCGCCAGTAGAAGTATCGTATATCAGGTAACCCCCCTCGGCGATATCGTCGAAGTGAGTGAATAGGGTCTCCGCATCCATACATCCAAGAAGATCTATCTCTGTATCTATGGATCGCGGTATATCTTCGGAGGAGACCTTCGCATGGACGTAGCTGTGTCTACCCTTTATATTGGAAAAATATTCCCTATCGGCTAGAAATCCGTTCCCCAAAGATGCGAAAGCTGAACTTAAGATCTGGATAGTTGTCTCAAGGCCGGAGCCCTGAGCTCCGCCCAGGATCATGTTCAATTTTTCGGTCATATTATCACTCAGTCAGCTGCTGGGCTGTCTTCCGCCGCTACATCGTCAGAAAATCGCTTCTCGACAAGTCTACCTTTCTTATGGTTTTCTAGTTCCTCTAATGAAAATATAGGTTCGCTGCAGGTTAAACAATAGATCCACCCCTTTTCCTGCAATATCTCTTCCAATCTTTCCCTATCTATATCTTTTTGACCGGGACATATCTCCTTCTTAGTGATCAATCGGTCCTTGCTGAGACACAGACCGATAAAATCGTAAGAATCGTGCTTCACAAAATAATCGCATTCTTCACATCCCTTCTCTACCAATCTCGACACCTCTTGTCAATATACCGCGATGAGCATATTTAAATCTTGACGAAAATTAGGTAAAAAATGGCGGCAACTCTAGATACCATCTTCTACCGTCTCTTTTTGATATATGTAATTCCAGCTATCATCAA
>JAZKSP010000041.1:0-11518 GCA_036626005.1 Thermoplasmatota archaeon
GCTCTTGTCATCGCTACGTATATCAATCTTCTCTCCTCATCATAGTTCCTACCTGTGCATTTCGACATGACATAATTCTTCCAGTTGTCGTAGCTGAAGGCCTGACCTTCATCCGAAAAAATCTTGTTCTGTCTCAGACCCAATGGCTCGGTATATTCGATAGCCCTCCCGAATCCCCCTCCTGTGGGCCCCATATCGGCTAGGATCACAACCGGATATTCGAGACCTTTTGAACTGTGGATGGTTTGTATCTTGAACACGTCATCCTCGGTAGTGCTGTCGACCTCGTAGGTCTGATCCGATTCTATATTATCTACGATGAAGTTTATCATCTCCCCTCGGTTGAAGTATGTATTCTGATAGGTGGATTGGATCACTTCTATTATCTTGTCCGAAAATGCGTTCTCGATCGAGTACTTTTTGAAGACTCTTTTTGCTAAAGAGCCTATATCGTCTTCTTTCATCAGTTCGTTCCTGAATTCTTCCATCTCATCGGGGTATGTATCCGTTTCAAAGATTTTCTTTATCTCTACCATGCTGTATCCGGCATCATCCAGAACTACGGACCATCCTCTTTTTGAATCTCTGTTCTGAACTATCCTCAACCAGGCGAGGAGTAATAAAGCGCATCTTCTCCTGAACAATTCGATACCTCCCTCGTATGCTGCGGGGACATCATTTTTCTTAGCCTCTTCGAACAGATTTAGTCCGAACTTCCTTGTCCTTGTCAGGACCGTAATATCTTCATATTTTATCTTTCGCTTTTCATCGTCTTCTTCAATCATGTAATCGGGGTTGTTCACGATCTTCGTGATCTTAGAAAGTGTTACCTCTTTTTTATCCTCTCCAACGTAAGCTCCTATCTCGCTCTGTCCTTCGTTCTTTGCTTTTTTTAGGTTAGTTATCCTTTCTCTTATATCTTCCTTATCGAGGACCTCTTTCTTCGTAGCTTCGACGAGGAGACCCTGTTCCGAGAAATCGATGAGTTCCTGAGTAGCTCTATAGTTTTTCTTCAACTTTATCTCATCCTCGATCTCTGCGGGGAAATTGACACGTTGAAAGTCGCTGTTCAGATCTTCTTTGAATTTTTTGAGTCGTTCCTCGAATCGAATTATATTGTCTACAGATGCGTACTGGAAAGAGAAGATACTCTGCTTCCAGTCGCCTACCGCGCATATATTACCTGAACGGGATAGTAGAAGAGAAAGCTTGAACTCTATCTCGTTAGTGTCCTGGAATTCGTCGATCATGATGTAATCGAAGCTGAGTTCTTCTCTCAGATCGTGATCTTCGCATATCAGTACGAAGGTGAGCATCATCATCAAACTGAAATTCAGGTAGTTTCTATCCAAGGCGTATTCTATATATTCGAAATAGACATCGTGAATGAATCTCTTCAGCTCATTCCTATCCTCTTCAAAACAGGTCTTAGCGAATCTTTCAGGCACTTTTTTCCCTTCACCTCTTATCTCGGCCATCGATGGAGCGGAATTTAGAAAACACTTGTTTTTGTATCCTGAGAGACGTTTTTTCAGAAGTGACTGTATCGGGCCTCTCGCTCCTTCTCTCGGTTCGTTGCATTCTTCGAACGCTTCCTTAAACTTTTCAAAATCACCGTCGAGGTATTTTTCTGAATTTCTGTACCAGCCATCTTTTTTCGGGAAGATACCTTTTGCTCCCAGCGATTTTATGAGGTCTAAAAGGTTTGTTTTGTCATATAGTATCCTGTAAAAATACATGTATTCTAGATGCCTGTCCATGAAATCACCTATGAAACTCTCGAACTCTCTCTTTTCCAGGATCTCGTTCTCGATGATTCTAGTTGACTGGGCCAATGTATCGTCTATCCCGATGATACCGGGTGCTTCGTTTCCGTACTGCATCAAGATCCTATGGCAGAAACTGTGGAAAGTGGATATCGGCGCATCTCTGAGTTCTGATTTGCTCTGATCGGAACGGTTGATTATTCTTTCCTTCATGTTTTCCGCAGCGTTGTTCGTGAAAGTGATCAGGAGTATATCGTCTGGTTCGATTTCATCATCTTCAAGAAGCTCCGTATATCTCAAGGAGATGGTGAAAGTCTTGCCGGTGCCGGGCCCCGCATCGGCGATATACACACCTTCAGTATTTTCGATCAGTTCTTGCTGTTTTTCGTTGGGCTTGAATTCACTCATAATTTCCCCTCCCTCGGTATCACTAGATCCTTATTTTCTATATTGTCCAGATTTACTTCACCGACAGGAAAATCAGAGGTCCTGTATCGGTTGTACTCCTCTATCTTATCTTCAAGGAATTCCTCGAAACGATCGAGTTCTTCCTGGAAGTGATGAGTTTTCCTGAAAACTATCAATTTTTTCATGATACCTTTACAGCCTTTTTCCACGTACTTGTAAGAGCCGATTTTTTCTTTACAGTAAGTTATGAACTCTCGTGTGATCTCGCTTTCTAGAATATCATCCTTCTTAGTTTCACTAATGGTTCTCTTCTCGAAGAACGCCCTAAATTCATCGTAATCAAGTTTTTCTAGGACCTTCTTTCTTCTGTTGGAAGACATCAGCCATTCGTACATCTCTTTTTCCTGGGTAATATCGTTGAAACTTTTTGGATAATATTCTATCGTCACTTCATTATCTCTAAAATCGCTTTCTCCCGTGAGTACATCTCTCAGGTTTTCGAGCAGATGATAGTAGGTGAAACAGATCGGGTCTCCTTCATGATGCTGTCTGTGGTGAGATAAGTACATCTTCGCCTGGAAATCGGGTTTATCGTCTATCTCTTCTATGTCTGATTTCCTCATTATCGAATTGATAGAGTTTTTATTGCCTGATTTGTGATCGACGATATGATCTTCAGCAAGGATCAGGTCCACCTTACCTTTTGTCCCGATCTCTTCATTTCGAAAGGAGACCTCGGTGTATTTTGAGTTTATAGGTTTGTTAAGGACATCTGAAAATATATTGTCCGTGTAGGTTTTATCATATCCTTCCGGATCTTCCAGCTGGATCTCCTGCTCTTCTAAAAAGGATCTGATGTTTTCCATCCCAATCTTGAATCTGGTCTTTATTTCGGAGAGTTCGTGTTCTTCTAAAAAAGGTTTCATTTCGTCGATCACTCTTTCTACTAGAGGATCTAGATCTTCGCATATTTTCGGATAATTGAGAGCGAACTCTCCAAAATCATGAAAAATAGTTCCTCTCTTGAAATACCTCTTATCTGGCGTTTCTACAAGTTCAGAGAAAAACTGGTCCTTTGGACAATTAACAAGCGTGTTCAGGGTGGATTGACTCATGGTTGTCACCGATTCGAAATCAGTTTCGATATCCACCTTGCTGAAAGAAGATGTTGGTTCATGCAGGTCCCTTTTGTTCAATTCGTGTTTCAGATCTTTGAAAGATTCTATCTCTCCTTCACAGAATTCATTTAAATAGAAGGAAGGCACGACATTCTGCCCCATATGGCGGTTCTTGACCAAATAGTACTGTTGTTTTCCGTTCTGAAGTAGGACCTGGAAGTCTTTTTTCTTTTCTACGTCAAAACTTTCTTTATCGATCCACTTATGCGAAGGTGGTTCCGGGGTCCAGGAAGTATCCATACCGAGATAAAACACGTAAGGTCTATCGATAAAGGTCGATGAGTTTGGAGAAGCTATAAGCACACCTTGGCCAGAACTTTTGACTTCGATCTCGAAACTTTCCAGATAATGTATCAAAAGGTTAAATCTTTCGATCGTAATCTGTTTTTCGAGGATATCTAGATCATCAAGATGACTTCTTATATCTTCGGTTTCCCCCTGAAATATATCTCTTTCAAGGAGTTCGTTGAAGGTCATATCTGGTATTTCATCTAATATCTGCTTGATATGGTCTAGATCTTCTTCATCATAGGAATTCAGCAGATAATCTTCCACTTTGGGGTCGATAGATTTTTGTTGGGAAATCAGCGGTTTTATATCTTTGACTTTTAAACCCTCTCTGAAAAATGACGCTCTTATCAGATTCAGTAATCTCCTGATCTCCTCGCACTCTCCCAATTCCTTTGAGACCATGTATGAAACATCGTTCGAACGGAATAGAGCTTCTATCAGATACCGGTATTGAGAGTCCTTCTCCATGACTACCGCAGCATCCCTAGAATCTAGATCTTTGATCTTATCGAGCACGGTTTCCACGATCTCGCTGGTCGAATTGAATATATGGAAAGGAGAGAGTTCTCTTTCATCCTTTGTGAACACGTCTATACGATCGTATTCTTGAGGGAGTATCTTTTTATCCAATGCGTTGAACTGATGTTCCGCTAAAACAGCAACATTTTTTTCCTCATCGATGGCATATTTTTCTACCGCAGTGAATGGATTGATGGTGTCTTTGAGCGTTTTAAGGATCTTTTTGATTTCTTTTTCATGCTTCTTCTTTTGTTCGAATATGTTAGACGGATCCCCAGTTTCTTTCCAACACTTTGTAATATCATCAAGAAGATAGGTCGCCCGTTTCCAATCTAGACCGGTCTCTTCTATGATCTTCAAAAAAAGTTCCCGCTTATCTCTGAATATCTTCTCATCGGAACTAATCTCGTTCAGAGCTAACCTTCTCGGAGTGGTAGAAAAATGACCAAGCTTAGCCCGTTCCAGTCTTGCATTCAATGCATCTGCAAGAGGTGCATCAATAGTAAGAACTAGATCGTAAGTCTTCACCTCTTGGAAGATATCTTCTATCGACCTAGCGTTTTTAACTTTTAAAGGAGCCTGTTCCACCATTTAACCATCCTTTGAAAGAACGCGTTCTCACTATTTATCTTTTGATAAAACGGTTAGATGCAGTATTCATGGATTTATCCCATCTTCATTCATGGTGAAAAGGAAAAGAGCATAAGATAAAAGCCAGTGAGAGCCGCCGTAATCTTTGACGAAGGCCTGTTTCATCCCTTCATTTGCATGTTTTTCAGCACTCTCTATGAATAACTGCTTGTAATCATGGTTTTCAGGAAGGTGATTTCCGATACCGTTCAAACACCAACTTCTAGAAATATTCAAGCCGACCAAATGGAATTTCATCAATTCATCGAGTTGAACTTTCATCGGCTTTAAGATTGAGGCGGTACTATCCAGATCCGGTAAGAATTTGTCAAACCATTCTAGAAATTCATTTTCGTCCAAAATTCTACGCATGAGATCTGCTTCAACAAGAGTTGGGGAAAGGAAATCCCATCCTATTGGTTCGTATTTTACAGGTGCATCTTCATCTTCTAGAAAAAAATCAAGTGACTTTTCTTTTACTTTTTCTTCTAATCCTTCATTCCCTTTGACTCTAGAATAATCGAGTATTCTCTGTAAAGCGAAGGCTGAATTTCCGTGGGTGCCCACTCTCAATGGCCTGTTTTGTTTCAAAAATCTTTGTTTGATAAGCTTTATTAATTCATCCTCTAAAGCTGAAAGGTCTTTTTCCCAACGATTAGATTTTTCATCATCCCAAAGATATAATTCCGCCATAAGAGACAAGGACCAAGCCCATCCATATGGTTTTTCAAAATCTTCGTTTTCTTCGAAGTAGGCTAACTCCTGCTCGGCTTTTTCTTCCGAGAAACTCTCTTCCAGCGCCTCTATTATTTCCATTTCCAGTGGATGTTCGTCAATTAATCTGATCTGTCGAACAAGGCTCCAGTGACTGTGTACTGCGGAATGCCAGTCAAAACAGCCGTAAAATATGGGATGCTGTTCCTTTGGCCTTGTCACTGAGTCTGAGGATGAAATGGAATAGGCAAAATGAGGGAATTCTTTGTTGATGCAGTCGAGAGGTGCCTCAGCAAGTTTTTTGAGAAGGTCTTGATCCATCCAGTTCTTTTTACCTGAGATGATCTTTTCTATCTCATGTTTTTCCAAGACTTCAATTTCTTTTTGAACCTCACCAGAAGTGGACATCGATCATACCAACCTAGATACAAGGTCCTCGACCTTTCCTTTTCCGGTTTTTGAATCGACTTCTTTTGAACTCAAAGCTAACTCCTCGACGACGTTTCCTCCTTTGGGTTCCAATTCGTCCCTGATCTTATCAAATGTCATTCCAGGCCCGCCTCCTCCGTGAGTGAGGAAAGGTATTATCTTTGTACCATCTAGTCTTTCACATTTTTCCATGAAAGCATTTACAGGGGTAGCGGGCTTTCCACACCACACTGGAGTACCAATGAACAAGATCTCAAACTCGCTCAGATTCTTTATTACCGGTTCGATTTCTGCTCTCGCCTCCTTCTTTGCATCTTCTACGTTCTCCTCATACGATCTTTCCCGACTCCTTTCGATGAAGACTGTCTTTAAGTCGATACCTTCGTTCTCTAGTTTTTTTGCTAGCATTTTAGCTACTTTTTCGGTATTTCCGGTCTGGGAATAATAAACTAATAACGTTTTCATTTTTATCCCTATCCAAACACTACCACTGTAGTGTTTCTCCTTCGTCTACAGTTTTCACTTCTATCTCGCTCTCACTTTCTACCTTTCTCTTAAAATTTTCTGGATCCGCGTCTCTCTCATGGAAAGGTATGACGATGTTAGGTGCGATAGCTTTCGCCGCGTTCACCGCTTCTTCGATATCCATAGTGTAGGTCCCGTCGATCGGCAAGAAAGCTATATCAACCCCTTCGATATCCTCCATCTCCGGTATATTCTCTGTATCGCCAGGATGATATATGGTCTTTCCATCGATAGTTATAATGTAGCCGACACCTTCCCCCTTAGGATGAAAAGGCTCACCAGAGTCTCTCTTTCTCTTGATATTATAAGCATGCGTAGCTTCGATATCTATTCCATCGAAAGTCGAACTATCGCCCGGTTGGAGACTAGTAAAATCATGGTCTATCTTTTCCGTACAGTCTTCCGATGCTATCACCGTTGTCTTTTCGCTCAACATCTTTTCAAAAGTTTCTGGATCACAGTGATCGTGATGGGGATGTGTTATCAAAAGAATATCGGCTTTCTCCGGCTCTTCATAGAATTTTTCTAGACCTCTAGGCAAAGAGCCGGGTCGATAAGGATCAATGTAGATATTTTTTTCACCGGATCTGATCAATACGGAGGAATGCGCCAACCTCTTTATCTCGCTCATAACACTCACCGTTAAATTATCTTCATTGTAGTAAATAAATTTATCTCTGTTTCAAACTCAAAAAATATGTGATGGAATTCTGATATCTAGGTCTTTACCTTTTTAGACGATTCTTGAGCATCTTTGGTATCTTGATCCTCGTCGACTTTTTTTGTGATATGACAGTCTCTGCACCAAACATATCCAGAAAATCCAACAACTTCTTCCATTTCTTTTCCACATTCTGGGCATTTAGGAGAAGGCATCGGGAAGGCTCATGCTCTGACTCTATTAATATTTTCTGTTTGTTTGGGGAGATAACCGAAAGTTTTTTAAATCTGACTGATTAGTTAGTCAGTAATAATGTCAAAGGAAAAGGAAATTCCTCCGGAGACTAGAAAAGATATCATGAAAGCGACCTCTAAAGCCATCCGCAGACACGGTTACGCGGAATTAACGATGGATAAAATAGCGGAGGAGTACGATAAATGCAAATCGAATTTACATTACCATTACGGCACAAAAGAGAACTTGATGGTCGATTTTATCGATTATCTGCTTGAAGGATTCAAAGAGAAGGTTGTTCCAGATACCGATGATCCTTTGGAAAAATTGAACGGTCTTATAGACAGGATGCTGTTTGGGATCAGCGATGGGGAAATACCCGAGAGATTTCATGCTGTTCTGTTAGAGATAAGGTCTCAAGTACCCTATAATGAAAGGTATAGAGAAAAGATCACAGAAAATGATGAATTCATCCATGAGAAAGTTACGGAGATCATAGAAGAAGGTATCGAGAAAGGTAGATTCAAAGGGGTAGATTCGGAAAAGACAGCTACTATAATACTTTCGACAGTCGACGGCGGGAGAGCCCGACAGATATCTACAGAGAGAGATGTAGCTGAGAAGGCTAGAGAATCTTTGAAATATTTAATCGAAAGTACACTTTTGAAAGGGTAGTGAGGATGAAAGGGTCTGTTGAAGAAAGAAGAGAAAAGATCCTGAACGGGAACATAATTAAGATCCTGCTCAGCCTAGCCTGGCCCGTGGTCATAGGGAGTATGATGCAGACTGCATATAATCTAGCTGATACATTCTGGCTCGGCCGGGTCAGCCAACAGGCTCTAGCAGCACCCAGCGCTGCATTCCCTCTTGTCATGGTCCTCATGGCGCTTGGGATGGGATTGGCTACTGCAGGTATCTCCCTCGTTTCCCAGCACACTGGTTCCGGAGGAGATAAAAGAGCCAACGAAGCCGCCGGTCAGGTTTTCGGTCTTCTCTTCATCATAAGTGTGATCGGTGGTGTGATAGGATTTTTCTCTGCGGGATGGGTCCTGAGCAATGTGATGACTACCCCTACTGAGGTATTTCCCTTAGCTCGTAATTACATCCAGATAATATTCTTGGGGGCTCCGATAATGTTCTCTTTCATTTCATTCAGATTTATTTTGAGAGGTACTGGAGACATGAAAACGCCCATGTATCTGAGAGGCGTAGGGGTCGTGCTGAATATGATCCTAGATCCTTTGTTGATCCTGGGCATCGGTCCATTCCCTCCTTTGGGTGTTTCTGGAGCAGCGATCGCCACCGTCTCAACTAGAGGGGTCGCCTCGGTTGTCGCAATCTACTTGCTTTTCGGAGGCAAATTGGACATAAAATTGAGTCTTAAAGATCTAAAACTCAAGCTGAGATGGGTAAAGAAGATATTCGATATCGGACTTCCCTCTTCCGCGGCGAGAGTAGGCAGTTCCATTGGATTTCTCGGTCTGGTCGTGTTGATCAATAGGCTTTCCGGACCTGCGGGGATACCATTGAGCGCTTACAGCGTTGGAAGAAGGGTCATCCAGATGGTCAATCTTGGTATATGGGGATTCGCTAGCGCGTCGATGACCATGGTTGGCCAAAATATAGGCGCTAAGCAGAAGAAGAGGGCAGAGGAGATAGTAAAGAAGACTCTAATGGTCTCGGGAATTCTGATGACTATAATAACAGTATTCATCTTCTTAATCAGGGGTTCTTTCGTCGGTATATTCTTGGATAAGGGGAGTATAGAAAACTACCAGGCCGTTTTAGACGAAGCATCAAGGTTTGTAGCGATCTTCGTTGCATCCATACCTTTCTTCGGCTTTTTCCGTATCTTCGATTCGACATATAGAGGAACAGGTCACACGAAACCGGCCATGGCTCTGTCGCTGACTAGGATCCTTGGTCTGCGTATCGGTTTGTCTTACATATTAGCGTTCCCTGTCTATGGATTCGGTCTTGATCTCGGCGTACTTGGTATATGGTTGGGCATGTCTTTGAGCAATATAATAATCGCCTTTGTCTCATATCTCTACTTCAGAACCGGCAAATGGAAAGAACGAACTATCGAGAAAGAAGATGAGACTCAGAATCTTGCTGCTGGATAGAATCGCTAGGTTAGGATGTTCAAAAAGTTTTCGATAGAAGTGGAAGGCGAAGCGTTTAAAGGTATGAGAGAAAAAGGAAGAAATGAAAGGGTTTTTACTTTCCTGATACGGTCACATCGTTGAGCCTGGCAGAGGGAAGGTCCATCTTTATCTCTCTACTGCCGATAGATGAATAGGATTTCTTGTAGTCGTCTGCAAGTTCTATCGACTCTAAAGCCTCTGGTAAGTTGCCTGAGATCATCGCTCCTTCTACTTTTCCTTTGATCTCTCCATCTTCTACCAACCAAGCTGGTGTTCCTACTACGCTGAAATCTCCACTAGCTGGGTTCAGAGTGTGGGCACCCATCACGCCATCAACAAGAATACCTTGGTCCGGCAGAAGCTCGTCTTTCTTTTTACCTTTACCACGCAGTACGATATTTCTATCTGATATGTTTGGTGGATTTTTGAATCCTCCTCTCAGACCGTTTCCAGTGCTTTCGGTATTGCTCTTTATCGCTTCCTTGAGATCATAGATGAAGTTAGCGAGTATGCCATCCTCGATTATCGAGACTTTTTTGCTCGGCACACCTTCGTCGTCGAAGGGTCCGCTTCCGATTCCCCAGTTCATGGTAGGATCGTCTTTCATGAGTAGTTCTTCAGAAGCCACTTTTTCTCCATTTCTTCCCTTATATACGGATTTACCTTTTCTGATGTTTTCTCCGTTTATCGCAGGAACTATACCGAACCACATGAGCATCCCGAAGGCATCTGGATTCATCACTACAGGGATTTCTCCTTTTGGAAGTTCCGATTTCTTTCTCAAAGAATCTACTTTTTCCGCTGCAGTTTTCCCTATATCGGCAAAATCGAGGTCCATCTTTCTGGAGAACTTAGATTCACCAGCGTTTGTTGATGTCTCATCCCCGGGTATGGTTGCTAGAACACCTGTAGACACGGCGGTACTTCTTTGTTTCAAGAATACACCGTGAGTGTTACCAATCACTTTGGATCCAACACTTATCGACAGGCTCCCTCTAGTTGGTATTATATCGTCTTTTAGGTCTTTAGCTCCATCTATCACCTGCTGTGTTAATTCTGCACCTTCTCCTTCTAGAGACGATTCAACGACGTTTTTGTCGTAAGTCTTCGTTTCGGGGGTATCTTTTTCGGTAGGAAGTTCAAGGTCAAACTTCTGTGAGACGTTAGAGAGTTCTTCGGCTATCCTTATACCTTTTTCTTCTTCACCCGGAGTGCAGTATCCGAAACCGACCTTACCATCTTTAATCACCCTTATTCCAAGTCCAAGGTCCTCATATTCGGAACTGTCGGATAATTCTCCCTTTTCGATGGAATAGCTGATGTTCCTCCCTTTTACACCGAAAACATCGCCTTCGATATTCTTTTTTTCCAATAGCTCTAAGGTCTTCTTTACACTTTCTACCAATTTCTCGTTCATTCTCTACCACCTACCGTTACTTCAGATATCAGAACATTAGCTCCACCGTCGGTAACTGCGGCGGTCTGTCCTTTTCCACAGTGACCTATGCCGGTATCCATCTCTTTTGTTATCCCAGCTATGTTCTGAAGCGTTTGCAATGTGAAGCCGTTGAAACTAACGTCTCTCAACGGCTCGACTATCTCCCCGTCTTCGATGAGATAGGCTTCCTGTGCATTGAACTGGAACGTACCTTCCCCTGTGTTAACTTGTCCTCCACCTGAAGATTTAGCATAAACACCTTTATCTACTTCGCCTAGCAATTCTTCAAATTCCATATCGCCGGGTTCCATGATAGTGTTGCTCATTCTGACTAGGGGCTTCACTCTAAAGTCCTCCGCCCTAGCCCCACCGTTGGGTTCCATGTCTAGTTTCCAAGCGTTCTCCCTGTCGAGGATGAAATCGTTGAGCGTACCTTCTTTTACCAAAGTTCTGTTCCTAGTTTTCGTTCCTTCATCGTCGAACGGGAAAGAGCCGTAGCCGTCCATGGTTGGATCGTCCTTTATGGTGACTATGTCCGAAGCGACTTTTTCCCCAATCTTTCCTTCAAGGCAGCTGTT
>JAZKSP010000042.1:0-11438 GCA_036626005.1 Thermoplasmatota archaeon
AAAGATTATCTGTGATGCTTGAGCGCGATAAAGGAGTAAACCCATATTATCCGGGAGAGGAAGGAATAGTATTTTACACGGTCACTAGAGGAGGAGAAACAGTCACAAATGATGTCAACGTAAAATACAGACTATATTCCGATCAGAGAGTTTTAGATAAGGACTTCGCCGAAGGTGGGGATATAGAGTTCCAAGTCCCATCCGACTATAGTCCTTCTGGTGAAGGTAACCTATTCATGGACGTGGAAGCCACCTTGGATAGAGAAATCGAAGGAGATTCAAGCATTGAGATTCCGGTTTCAATAGGAGATATCCTTCTCAATCCGGACCAGTGGGAATACGAAGCTGGGGATGAAGTATATTTTGAGTATGAGTTCCAGGAGATAGGAATAGATGAGATCGATTCCCTAGAATACCGGGCTCTAGACCCTAATAATGAACTTATCATGTCAGGCACTCCAACAGACGGTGCGTTTGAACTAGTCATACCTGAAAATCCAGCAAGTTCCTACAAAGTGGAACTTGAAGCGATTACCGAAGGAGGAGAAAGTATAGAGACTAGAGAAAGGATAAACCATGTGTCCGGATACTTCCTTAGAACAGAGGTAGTGACGGAGTCTGATTACATAACAGGAGTTTACGAATCAGGTGATGTGATTCAGATAAGCTACGAACTCGTCTCTAGAGATGGGACACCTCTTCCAGAAACGGTCAAAGTGGAGTATAGGATACAGGGTTACCCAGGGAGTTATTACTCTTTCAGAACTAATGACACTAAAGGAACTATTACTTTAACAATTCCAGAGCTCAAGGATGGAGAGCAACTTTTGTCAATACAGGTTAACGAAGTAGGTAATGTTGAGATCATAGATGTGGATAATGATCCATCTTTGTTGAACAGTAAGGTATTAGGAAACGTCAGCCTGTCAGGGATGATGACTACTATTCTACTTGTAATTGCCTTGATCCTAGCCATTTTAGCGTTGTACAGAACATTGTCTGGAAGAACTAGCCCAAGAAAAAAGCCTCCTCAAACACAAGGAATTGAAAGAACACAGATACCTCCAGAGGAAGAAAAAGGTGGAGAAGGATTCCAGATTGAAGAAGGAGAAAGTAAACAAAAGAATCAATGGAGTGGGGTAGAGCAAGAAAAAACAGTCGATGAAGGTCAGATGGATTCAGAAAAAGAATGGTAAATTACTCCAAAAACCCTTTTCTTTTTTAACTTTAGATTAAATAAATCATCTCTCTTCAGGAATCTCATCTAGTAATCAGAATAGATAAAAATCGAGATTCAATCCTTCTCGTCTAATTCTTCTAAAATCTCTTCAACTTCCTCAATATACTTCTCCCCTGCACCAGCTTCCTTGTATTTCTTTTTTGCCTCAACTAGAGTTTTTCGGGCTTTCTCATAATCTTCTTTTTCTTTGTAAGTTTTCCCGAGTTCAAATCTATCTCTTGCTTTTGCGAAAGGTACGTTAAGATCCTCCATAACGTCTTCAGTTTCTTCCAGTAATTCAATTGCTTCCTCTACCTCACCCTTTTTTCGCTTCATCATACTTTTAACCCTCTTTACTCCTGCTAGACCGATCTTTTCTTTCAACTTCTTTAATTTATCTTCCGCAACTTTCAAATGTTTTGATGCTCGGTCCGTAAGTCCCTTACTAGCCAATGCCTCAGCGGCGTTGAACGAGCCCCATGCGATATACCGTTGGTTTCCGATCTGCTCAGCATACTCAATACATTTTTCGAACTCTTTAATCGCTTCTTCAAGTTTCCCTTTTTTGAGATGTTGATCGCCTATATTGTTATGGACCTTAGCTAATTTATTATAGACCTCTCTTTTTTCCAAGATAGGAAGACCTTTTTTATAGTGCTGCATAGCCTTTTCGTGTTCTCCTCTCCAGGCGAAAACGCTCCCTAAGTCGACATAATTGAGTGCTAACTCTTTGTTATTTCCCTCTTCCTTCGCATTTTGGATTGCTTCCTCATAATGTTTCTGCGCTTCCTGCAATTCCCCTTCTCTCCATCGGATATATCCAAGCCCACGATGGCATTCAGAAATACCTTCTCCCTCGTCCCTCATTTCCTCCGAGGTTCTAAGTGATTTTTTAAAATATTTTTCTGCTTCATCATAATTCTCCATGTTCCTATGAACGTGCCCCAATCGTCTCATCCCCAGTGCTTTCATTTTCTCATCTTTAGCTTCTTCCGCTCTAGTTTTCAGTTCTTCGAAGTAGTCCCTTGAAATGTCCCACTCGCTCAAATCGAAGTGAAGGCCGCCAATCCTTCTAAGGAGATTCAACTCTTTTGTTTGGGAATTTTCAATACTTTGGCTTTTTCTTAGGGAATCTAACGCTTTCTCGAAATTTTCTATAGCTCTAGTGATATCAAGACTTTTGAGAGATTTCTCACCAAATTTTATTGAATATTCATACGCTTTTTCATATTCTTTTCCCTTATAAAAATGCATACTAAGTTCATAGTAATGGTCTTCGATTTCATCTTCATAGAAATCCTCTATAGCATGCCCTATTCTTTGGTGGGAAACTCTCTTTCTGCTTTTAGCCATATCTTCCGTTAATGCAGTCCTTGTTTGAAGATGATCGAATCTATATAACTCCTCGCTCGTATCTTCAACTTCCTCGATTATCCCTTGCTCCATCAAGTCATCAAGGATGTCTAAGAGAGAAATAACATCCATTTCAGTTACATCTTCTAAGATCTCAAAATTGAATTCATTCCCTATTAGAGAAGCAAAGTAAAGGACCTTCTTTTCTTCTCTATCCAATCTTTCGATCTTCCTGTTAGTCATATCCTTTATAGAAGAAGGAACTGAAATATTCGATAGTTCTTCCTCTGGATCCCAATCATAAGAATCAGGCTCTATCAAGCCCTCTTGCATCATCGAATCGAGAATCTCAACGATATAAAATGGATTGCCCTCGGTCTCTCTATAAATAGTCCATATAAAGTCTTCGGGCAAATCGTCTCTATCTATGTAACTTTTAACGAGTTCTGAAACAGAAGGTTGATCTAATCTAGGGACCTCGATCATTCTGAAGGTTTCTTCTTCTCTCAATCTGCTCAATGTCTCTTTCATGGGAAGTTCTTCTTCTACATATCTGAGTTCATCTCGCCGATAGGCTCCTAAAAAAAGGATTCTGTTATCCGAAACCTTCCTAGCCAAATGATGCATCAGCTGAGCTGATGATTCATCTATCCACTGAAGATCGTCCATGAAGAATACTATAGGATTTTTTTCAGATAAACTTATCAAAAGCTCTGATATCCTGTTAAACATCATCTCCTGCTGGTCTGCGAAAGAAATATCCTTTGTTTCATCTTTTGATTTCTCACTGCGGCCCATCATACTCATCGGAGCGGGTTCAGACGGGGTAGAGATATCAGGTTGTATGAATCCAGGGCCGAACTCATCTTCTTCTTTTTCTTCTATATGCGCCTCCAAAGCTTCGTAAAAAGGTAAATAAGGTTCAGTACTCTCATAGTAAAGACATCTGCTTTTGAAGACAGTGAAACCATCTTCTTTACATCTTTCTAAAAACTTTTCGGCTAATCTTGTCTTACCCACACCTGTCTCACCACCTAGTAAAACGACTCTCCCCTCTCCAGAGGCTACTTTATTCTTAAAATGATCTAATTCCTCCAACTCTTCCTCACGATCAAAGAAAGTTGCTTCATTATCTGTGTTTCTCGAATTCAGTTGTGGATTCATCCCGATTAAGAGTAGAGAAAGGACTTTTTATTAAAATTTACCCTAACATACCGATAAATATAGAAAGAAACCTAGAAATAGGTTTATAGATCATCTCTTCTACAGGAATTCCCAATCTTCACCATTAGATTTAGAGTGGTGCCTAACTTCGCTTTTAGGTATGGCTCTCTCATCTTCGAACATATGTTTACCCGTGTTCTGTCTGACGTTTTCTTCCTTTTTCTTCATCCTTTTCTCTTCCGAGGGACTCCTTTGCTTTGATTTGTTTATACGTTGATTCTCTGGAAATTTTTTCTTTCCTATTTTTTGTCCGCTGTATCTTACGGGTTGTAGATCACCTAGATGGGCATGAGTTTTATTACCTTCAGCAGATTTCTGGGTCTGCATTGGATTTTTCGCATATCGGTGGATTGATGACAACTCAGATTTTACCTTGTCGAGAGATCTAACCCCATCAGTGAATTCTTTTCTTTTTTCATAGGATATTGTTCCACCGACATAAGCGAATATCATCGTCAAAATATAACTGTTCGAGCCGAAGGGAACACCAGCCCAAACTCTATCGAAAAAGGTAGTCCAGTATTGCCGAAAGAATTCAAAGTAGGGACCAAAGAATGAGTTAGAAGTAACTAGTGCTATGATCCTATCGGGGTATTCAAATATTGATTCCATAGTTAAATAAAGATAACCGTAGTTGAGGAAGTAATAGAGAGCTCCGATTATTCCAATCCCAAGGATTGAAGCGAGTATGCCTTTTTTAGGTCCTCCTGTTCTTCTACCGCCCACGTATCCGGCAAGCATAGGGCCAAATAAAGGGATCCACCAAAGAATAGCCGATAGAACAACAATATATTTCACACCGCTCCAAAAATCATAAGTTATCTTTCCGAACTCTTTTATTTTTCTTACAGTATCACCACGTGCCTTTTTTCTTTTAAGTTTCAATAGTCCTTCTTCCTGTAGTTTTCTAGTCGCAGGATCCCGATACTTTTTTCTTTTCAAATGCATTATATCCCACTATCAAGTCGAATCGTCCGACATAACGTCCGACAAACAAAATAGGGGTGACAAAATATTTAAAGGTTTTCATGAATTACTCTATTTGTCATACAATTATCGTATCAAATCCAAAATCTCTTCGACCCTCTCTTGATGTTCTGCCGCAAGTCTTTTGGCCTCGGCCTCATCCGAGGCTTCAGAATAAATGCGGTACTTAGGTTCTGTTCCTGATGCTCTTATCAAAACCCATCCTTCATCATAGTATATTTTCAAACCGTCAGTGTCATCGTAATCCATTTCACTATAGACTTCCTTCAACTTTTCTAACAAGGCATCCTTCAATTCGTCCGGGCACTTAACACTTCTCTTTTCAAGAGAATATTGCGGCAGTTCTTCGATCATATCAGACAATTTTCCTTCTTTAGCGACCATCTCTATAATTTTAGCGGCGCTCATAGGGCCGTCTCTACAGTACTGATGATTTGCAAATATCAAACCGCCGTTCTCTTCTCCTCCAAACAACGCGTTTTCGTCCATCATCCTTCTCGCGACTATCGGCGATCCAACAGCGGTATAGATGAGCTCACCGCCGTTCTCTTCAACAACGTCTGCAACACTGCTTGACGAAGAGACTGGAGTCACGACCTTACCTCCTTTATTATCTTTCACTAGTTCCTCTGCAACTAAGGTCAACGTTCTGTCTCCATGAATGAATTCCCCTTCTTCGTCTATGAAGATAGTCCTATCAGCGTCACCATCATGAGCGATTCCAAGATCCGCGTCCGTTTCTAAAGTCAATTCGATGAGATCTTGTAAATTTTCTGCAGTGGGTTCACTATTATGTCCCGGAAAAGCTCCGTCAGGTTGGGCATTAAGAGTGATCAATCTGCATCCTAAACTTCTCAATAGGTAAGGAGTAAAGTGACATCCAGCCCCGTTAGCACAGTCTAGTATGATTTTGGGCTCTTCCTCTTTGATAACTTCTTTGTCTATCTTATCCTCTATAGCCTCAGAATACATTTCGAGCGGATCATCTGATTTTTTCTTTCCGACTTCATTCCAGTCGACTAGATCAAAATCTTTAGAAAAGTAGATATCTTCGATCTCCTCTTCCATCCATTTGATCAATTCTGTGCCGTCATAATTCACACATTTTATTCCGTTGAACTCGGGAGGATTGTGTGAAGCTGTTATAGCTATCCCAAAATCAGCTGATTCCCTAGTATAATATTGGATGGCTGGTGTAGGAACTTCTCCAAGATCAATTACATCACAACCTGTAGCCATCAAACCAGAAGAAACCGCATTCTTCAACATGTAGTTAGAAGCTCTAGTATCGGTTCCTATAGCTATCTCCTTATCTTTTCCTATCCAGGTCCCTATCGCTTTAGCTAGATCAAGGGCTAGATCCGTATTCATGTCTTCATTTACCGTCCCTCTAACTCCGTTGGTTCCAAACATTTTCGTCATTTCTCTTCCTCCTCGGGTTCCAATTTCTCTTTTATAATTTTTCTATCCTTTTCTATATACAGATTATCAGATACTATAGAATCTTTTATCGTAACGTCATCTTCTACTATCACATCATATCCTAATATGCTGTTTTTAATTCTACATCCGTCTCCGATCTCTACACCGTCATAGATAATAGAGTTATTTATTCGGGATTCTCCAATCGTGCAGTCTTCTCCTACTGTGACGTATTCATCAAGTTCCCCTTTGATCACACTTTTATCGCCTTTCAGTTTTTTCCTTCCTTTCTCATCTAGCAGAGTCCGAGTAGCTTCGAATAGACTCGAAGGTCTGCCACAATCGATCCAATAACCACCGAATTCATACCCAAAAAGACCATCATTTATCAGTTCAGGAAATATCTCCCTTTCTATTGAGACTTTCTCGCCTCTAGGTATCCTGTCAAGCACTTCCGGTTCTAGGATATAGTGACCTGCATTGATCTTATCGGAGGCTGCTTCCTCAAGAGAGGGTTTTTCTTGGAATCTTTGGATCCTAGAATTGTCATCGATATCCATGACTCCAAATTCGGTAGGATCTTCTACACTCCATGCGGATATAGCTCCAACCCCCTCTTTTTCTTCATAAAAATCTAGGAAGGTCTGAAAATCTAGACTAGATATTATATCCGAATTTATCACGAAAAATTTATCGTCGATATATTCTTCGACGTTTTTTACTGCACCGGCCGTACCTCTCGGTTCCGGTTCATCGACTATGTACACCTCTCTATCTAACCTGACACCTTCAAAGTACTCTCTCAACATCTCTATCTTGTAATTTGCTGCGAGAACGACCTCTTCTACTTCTTCTGGTAGAGAATCAACGATGTGCTGGACCAAAGGTTTGTTGAGCAGGGGCAGTAGTGGTTTTGGTGTGGTATAAGTCAATGGGTGCATCCTAGTCCCGAATCCACCTGAAAGGATAATCGCTTGCATCGGATGACATTACCTATATATTCCTAATAAATATTACGATTCAAATTTTTCAAGTTTCCTGATCAGATCGTCTATCTCCTCAAAATTATCTACAGCATCTACGTCCCAGGTATTTATTCCTAATATCTTCTTTCCAAATTTCTGGGCAAAACATATCTCGGACAATGTCCCATAACCGCCGTCTATGGCTATAACGACATCGCCGTTCATGACTACAAGACTATTTCTTATGATACCCATATCTGTTACTATCGCATGATCGATATATTCATTTGCCTCTTTTCGAGAGGAAGAAGGTAAAATACCTATAGTGGTCTCGTCTTTCTTTTTAGCACCTTTACAGATTGCTTTCATCACACCCCCTCTTCCACCACACACTACCGTATGCCCTCTCTCTGCGAGGATCTCTCCTAAATTTTCAGCTATCTTCAGATCTTCTTCATTAGCGGATCTAGCATCTCCTCCGATTACACTGATATACATAAATAAGCATTAGAGATGAACTTATTAGTTTTTCTGACAATAGAATCCGTCTAATTTTTATATTGAAAAGATGTTTTGAATATCATGGATTTTAGAGAGATGAGAGAGCTAGCTAAAAGGATGATAGTCCAAGGTGTTCGATCAGCAGATCCAGAGCAGCTTGTCAAGAAGAACCTAGAGATTGACGGTTCCAAGATCAAGATATGTAGAAATACATTCAACCATGAGGATTATCAGGATATAGTAGTCCTTGGCATAGGGAAGGCATCGGTGCCTATGGCGATCGGTTGTGAAAAATTAAATCCAGACGATGGTCTGGTAATAACAAAATTTAATGATAATATCGAGGAAGAGAAAAGTCCCGTGAAAGTAAAGAAAGCTCATCATCCTTACCCTAAAGAAGCCAATATAGAGGCAACCAACGAATTGCTATCTAAAGTTGAAGAAAAGGAGAACACTCTATTCATATTTCTTGTTTCAGGAGGGGGTTCTGCATTATTCACCTCTCCTGTTGAAGGTATTACAACTTCGGAGATCAATGAGTTGAACAAACTCCTTGTCAAGTCGGGAGCTGATATCTATGAGATCAACACTGTTAGAAAACACGTTTCTAAAGTCAAGGGTGGAAAGTTTGGAGAATTTTGCCGCGAAAGGGGGGATATGGTTTCACTTATCATCTCAGATGTTGTAGGTGATGATCTCAGCGTTATCGCCTCAGGACCTACTTATCCGGACGGTTCAACTTATAAGGATACAGAAAAAATCCTAAAAAAATATAGACTTTGGAAAAAAGTTTCCCAAAGCTTCAGAGATCACATCAATAGTGGACTAAAAGGGGAGGTTCAAGAAACACCTAAAGAATTGGACATAGACAATTTCCTCATAGGGGACAATATGATAGCTTTGAAGGGGGCAAAAAGAGCTGCACATAAAGAAGATCTAAATTCGATGATTCTTACATCACGAAATAAAGGTGAAGCTAAAGTTGTTGCTAAACCTCTTATGGGTATTGCTAAGGAGATTCAGGATACTAGCAATCCTATCAAACCTCCAGCTGCAGTTATTCTCGGTGGTGAAACCACAGTTAGATTCTACTCTGAAGATAAAGAAACGGGTACGGGGGGCCCAAATCGTGAATTAGCTCTTAGTTCAGCCATAGAGATACAGGATAGAGAAAACATAGTTGTGGCAAGCGTTGACACCGACGGTATCGACGGGATGGATAAGGCTGGAGCTATAGCGGATACTTCAACAGTAAAAAGATGTGAACTCGATTCTAAGGATCATTTAGATAGACATGACTCACAGTCATATTTCGAGTCAATAGATGATTCAATAGAATTCGAAAGTAAAACAAATGTGAATGATATTACGGTTATCTTAGTAGGAAAAAAAGAATAGGAAAGAAAAGAAGTTTTATTTTGACTCTATCAGTTCTCTAGTCTTGTCGAACCCCTTATTGAAAGCTTTCAGGTTCATATCTACAAATTTTTTGGGCACCTGGTTCTCTATGGATTTAATCATTTCGTTTTTAGTTAGTGGTAGCACTTTAGTGGCACTTAAAGCTCCGAGCATTACTATATTCTGTGTAATCGCCGCTCCGGCTTCTTTGGCAAGCTTCTCTGCGTTCAAAGCTAACAATCTATCGGTCGACTTTTCAAGTGAAGGTAATATCTTATCCTCGATGCTGGGATAATCTTCGTTACCCACGCTGACAGTGAAGGGAACTATGGGCTCTCTGTTCGTTACGATCCATGTCTTTTTTGAAGCCTGTTCTATAGCCCTATAAGTCTCTACAGGTTCAAATCCTAAAATCACATCTGCATCTCCTTTTCCGACTAAAGGACTGTAAACTTCTTCTCCTATTTTCACCGTAGTAACTACGACTCCGCCTCTTTGAGCCATACCGTGAACTTCGCTCATGTAGACATCTAGGTCTTTCTCAAGAGCCGCCGCTCCCAAAACTTGCGAGGATGTCAATATTCCTTGACCACCGACTCCGACGATCTCTAGATTGACCCGTTTCATTCTTCTCCCTCCTGTTCAATAGCATCGAAAGGACAAACCTGAGCACACTGTCCACATCCAACACATTGGGTCTCGTCTATGATCACCTTATCGCCTTCTCTAACGAGCGCTATGCAGCCAAACTTGTTCGTGCAGACGTGACATTGTGTACATTCCTCCTGATTAACTTGGTAAGGTTCCCAGTCGACTCCGCCCTGTTCCATCAATGCGCATGGATGTTTAGGCACTACGACCGAGATGCCGTCATGCTCTATCGCTCTTTCGAATACGTCTATAGTTTCCTCGATATCATATGGGTCGACTGTTTCGACGAACTCCACACCGGCACCTTCAGCTAATTCCTCTATAGATACCATCGGGGCAGATTCACCCATTCCCGTTTTTCCCGTTCCGGGATGAGGCTGATGGCCTGTCATAGCCGTCGTTCTATTGTCCATTATCACATACACAAAGTCATGATCGTTATAAACTCCACTTACCAGCGGAGCTAGACCCGAATGGAAAAAGGTTGAGTCCCCGAGGAAAGCAAACACTTGCTGATCTGTGTTCTTTGAAAAGCCCCCTGCGGCTCCAACACTTGAACCCATGCAGAGTAAGAAATCCGCGGTATTCAGGGGATCCTGCACACCGAGAGTATAACAGCCTATATCGCTGGAGAACACCGCCTCTTCATCACCTAAAGCCTGTTTGACCGAATAATATGTTCCTCTATGTGGACAACCCGGACAAAGTGAAGGTGGCCTAGATGGAAGGTCATACTCTTCAGGTCTTAATGCATCAGTTTCGTCTTCAAAATCTATCAGATGAGATAAAGCTTCTTTTATCCTGTCTGGATTGTATTCATAGAGTTTTGAAAAGTGACCGCTCTCTTTTCCGTATATTTCAAGGTCCGGATTGACCTCTTTAGCCAGTGCCTTTACCTTCTCCTCAAGGAATGGCTCAAGCTCTTCAACGACAAGCAGTCTTTCGGCGTCTTTGATATAATTTTTCGTTCTTTCTAGAGGTAGAGGACTGGTCATGCCTAGTTTCAATATAGATATTGGTAAATCATATTCTTCCTTAGCTTCTCTGATGTAATTAAATCCTGCACCAGAAGATATCACATGGAGTTCGGGTTCATCTTCTTCAATAACTTCTGTGAAACGAGATTCTTCAGATATAGGGGCTGCCTTTTCCATCTGCTCTAGAAGCCTAGGGTGATTCTTTCTTGCGTTTTGAGGAACGCTAACGAATCTTCCGGGGTCCTTATCGAAGTGTCCCTCACCGTCAGGCTCTTTTAACTCATCGAAGGTAACTACTCCTCTTGCATGATTAACTCTCGTTGTTGTCCTTACAAGAACAGGAAGTTCTAATTTTTCAGACAAATCAAAAGCTCTCTTCGTCATTTCCTTTGCTTCATGAGGTGTGGTAGGTTCGAGCATAGGAATATTTCCCAGTAAAGAATAATATCGATTATCCTGTTCGTTTTGACTTGAGTGCATAGAAGGATCACCAGCAGCGACTATTACCATTCCCGCTCTAGTTCCAGCGTACATCAATGTCATAAGAGCGTCGCTAGCCACATTGACACCTACATGTTTCATCCAGACCATTGATCTTACTCCAGATACAGCTGCGGCGGCTGCGGTTTCCATCGCTACCTTCTCGTTCGCCGAATACTCAAAATACATTCCGTAATCTTTTGCGATTTCCTCGAAAGTATTACCGATTTCTGAGGAGGGTGTTCCAGGATAAGTCGAACC
>JAZKSP010000043.1:0-11217 GCA_036626005.1 Thermoplasmatota archaeon
TCAGAGGGGTCAGTGAAAGTTAGTTTAAGCTGATTCATCACCTCCTTAAAAGGAGTAGCCTTCTCAGCTGGAAAGGTAAATATAAAATACCCCCTACCTCGAATTAAGGACCAAATGAAGTTCTACGTTGAATCCTACGGATGCACCATGAATCAGGGCGAAACCGAGATGATAGCTGAAAGTTTAGAGGAAGAGGGACACGTCCAAGTTGACTCACTCGATGAAGCGGATAAAGCGCTCATCGGAACTTGTGTGGTGATCAAAAAAACGGAAGAACGTATGAAGAAAAGGATAGAAAAGCTGGAAGAAGATTGCTCTGAAGTGATCGTAGCCGGTTGCTTATCTTCAACGCATAAAGAAGAGATGCAGGAAAGATGTTCCGCTCTCGGTTTTATTCAACCTTCGGATGTTGAGATGTCCGAAACCCTTCTAAGGTCAAAAGAAGATTCGGTCATCGGAACGATACCTATTTCCTCAGGTTGCTCTGGAAACTGTACTTACTGCATCACTAGATTAGCTAGAGGAACTATTGAAAGCAGACCTTTACTAAAAATAAAAAAGAGATTCGAACAATTATTGTCAACTTCCACTAAAGAGATACGTTTGACCAGTCAAGACGCTGCGCTTTATGGAAGAGATCTAAACAGCGACATCACCGAGCTTTTAGAAGAGCTATTGAAGATAGAAGGAGATTACAGGTTGAGGATAGGTATGATGAACGTTGATACACTAGAACATATAAAATCTGAATTCATGGACATTATGGAAGACGAAAGGGTATACAAATTTCTGCATCTTCCCTTACAGTCGGGGTCCGATAAAATATTGAAAAAGATGAATAGGAATTACACAGTAGAGCAATGGAAAAAGACTGCGGAAGAGTTCAAAGAGAGATTTCCTGACCTTACGCTTTCCACGGACGTTATCGTAGGATTTCCAGGTGAAACAAAAAAAGATTTCGAGAAAACAAAAGAAGTTATTATGAACATAAAACCAGACATTATCAATGTCACAAGATTCAGTCCAAGAGAGGGGACAAAGGCAGCCGAGATGGAGGACAAAGTTCACTCCAGGAAAAAGAAAGAAAGATCAAAAGAAATGACTGACCTTAGGTTCAAGATAAGCAGAGAGTTGAATGAAAAGTACGTGGATAGGAAAACTGAAGTCCTTATATTGGAGGAAGGCAAAGGAGATTCACTGAAAGGTAGAATGAATAACTACAAGGTAGTGGTATTAAAAAAAGAAGATAAAGAACTCATAGGGGAATGGAAAAAAGTCAATATCAAATCAGCTGAAGACATCTATCTCCTTGGAGAGATAACCCGATAAAACTACCATTCAAAGATATCTGTTTTCAAGAGCTTTCACGAGCCTATAAAGGACTCTATTGATAGGAGTTAAGATCCCTTTTTCGTCCGCCTTTTCGATGATAGTTCCATTTATCTGCTCTACTTCTGTTCTATTCTCATTCTTTATATCCTGCAGCATGCTCGATAAGTTGTCAGAAGTTCTTTCGGCTACTTCTTTAGCCTCATCTAAAACTTTTTTCCGATCTAGATCAACATAGTTTTCTGCGACCGCGGCACTCTCTAAAACAGTATCTTCCATCAACTGAGTAAGATATTTCTCTTCTATCAAAACACCGTTTTTTACTTCTAATATCGCCGTTATTGGATTTATTCCTGAATTTATTATTGCTTTTTCCCAAATCTCCACAAGGATATTTTCACTTATAGTAGTCTGGAGGCCGGCTTCGTTGAAGACTCTGCAGACTTTTTCCACTCTTTCATCCCTCCCATGAGGATATGAACCTATGACCGTTTCTCCCTTTCCAGCATGTTTTACTTTTCCCGGTTGTAGATATGTTACACCGTTACTAGTGATCCCTCCGATAGTTCTCTTTCTTCCCACAAACTCAGAAATTATCTCCTCGTTTTTCAAACCGTTTTGTAAAGTCAGAACCATAGCATCAGACGATAGATGGTCAGATAAAGAATTCATAGCCTCTAAAGTATCAAAAGATTTGGTACAAACTAATATCAGTTCTTTATCCGAAAGCGATTCAACCGAATCAGTATAATTTACTGCGGTCTCAAGTCTAGTTTTTCCAGATATCTCTATCGTTCCGATATCAATAGATCTTCGACCAAGGAGATCCACCTCGTTATGATTACCGAGGAAGCCTGCAAGAAAAGTACCTATAGCTCCTGGTCCTATTATGCCTATCTTCATAGATTACACCTTATCTTCATTTCTCGAGGGTGCTATCTACCACACCGCTTAACTGATCTATCTGATACTTTTCCATTATCGAGGGGTTCACCGGTATCAACAATATGGATTCGTTTACCGCCACCTGATCTTTGATCGACTGGATAAGGTTAAGGACTGTCCTGAAATCATTATTGGTGATGACATACTCCAAACCTTTCAACAATATCACGCCGCCAGATTTTGCAAGAAAATTTTCCAAAGCCAAGCTGAGTTTCTCAAGACTTTTGGGCCTGATCACGTCTTCTCTATCAACGTTCGAAAGCCAAATCATCTCTATATCTTCAATATCGTATTTCGCCTTGACCTTTTCTGGATAATCTCTCGTGACACAAAGCCCTGTTTCTCCCGTTTCTAGTATCCTCTTCAGTAATTTAAAAGATCTATCAGAAGTTTTTTCTTCGATTAGGTATGTAGAACTCTTTGATATCTCCTCAGGTAATCCTTCTAAAACTTCTTCCTTTTTTTCACCCTCAGAGCTCTCTACAATTTCCCCCTCTTCACTTTCATCTACGGCACTTTCCTCGATCTCTTCTTCCGTCTTTTCAAGTATATCTTCTATCTCACTTTCCTCTATATGATTTATGATGTCTTCCGCCAAATCGCTTCCGATGCCCTCTCTATTAGAGAGCTGCGACGGGCTCACATCTCGGATCGAATCTATAGTGGTGTAGCCAGATTCATAAAGTAGTTCTGCAGTTTTTATATCTAAACCAGAAATGCTAGCATAATAGTCGATCATCCTAGCGCGGTAAAGTGGTTTAATCCCTATCTCCACTCTCACACCATTAATGTTCCATTCTAGAACGTATTGAGCTTCGTCCATCTTAACTTGGTCAAGTCTGATCATCCTTGCCCTTACTTCATCTTCAATCTCACTCCTGTTGTTCTCTATCGTTTCGATTACATCCCTATCAGCATCCAAATGAACTTCTATCTCATCTTCCTCACTCAAGTCCAAATCCTCTCTCATACTTTTCAATCTGTGAATAACTTCTTTGACCATCTCTTCTTCCCATATCTCCTCGGTTACTTCTAGATTTACAAATATCTCCTGATCATCGAACGAAATCTCCTCGAAATCTTCGGGTATTTCTCTCTTCAGAGAGACCATATCAGGATCTATTTCGATTATTCGCCCTTCAAGCCCAATTTCAAATCCGCCTTTTTCGATACCTTTTTTTATCTTCTCAGATGATTTCTGCTTCAAAAGGGTCTCTATCTTCCTTACCCAGTGTTTATAAGTCTCGGATATAACATCTCGGTTCGGTTCGGCCTTGAAAATAATTTTTTCCCATTCCTCATCCGGTCCTACAACCTGGATATCCCTTGCCATAGCTTTCTCTCTTATGAAATCTGCGAATTTTTCTGCTAATTCCATACCTCTTTCATTCTTAGCTTTATAAACGACTTTCCGAAGAGGCCATTTTTCTGGCAATTCAGATCTTCTTTTAACGTTTATTATCTCATCGACTATATTTTTTACATCATCCATCGTACTCTCCAAGATGTGATCAAGGTATCTCTCCTCCCTTTCAGGCCAATCTTCCATGAATACACTTTCCTCACCTTCGTTCAAGCTCTGATATATATTTTCAGCTGTGAAAGGTGTTACTGGACTCAACAACTTTGATATAGTTTTTAGATTTAAGTACAACGTTCTCATCACGGCAAATTTTCCTTCTTCGCTTTCATTATCAAGTCTGACTCTAGCTCTCTTGATATATGATTGTGCGATATCCTTCAAGATTAACTCTTCTAAAGAGTCGATCACCAAGTCAAATCTGCCTCGTTGGTAATTGTGAGAGATATCATTTTTAGCTTTCTCTAACCTAGAGAGTATCCATCTATCTTCTGGTCTGAACCCACCTTCAAAAGTTGATGAACTGATTTCGTAAAGATTGATTTCCATATCTTCAAGATTGTCTTCAAAAAACCTCTTTAGATTCCATGCTACTCTAGGGATGCTATGTGGAAATTCTAAGTCGTCTCTCGTAATTTTCCTGGAAACCCATAGCGGTTTATCAGAAAGCAGATGCATTCTAAGAGAATCGTATCCATTTTTACTGATGAGATGTTCTACGTTTTCATATTCGATCTCGCTCGTTATAGAACCCAAGAACATGATCTCTTCAACGCTTGGCTCATCGAAGAGAGTCAGTGAAAGTGAAAGATTAGCAGTAAATAAATCTATATCTTCATTTTTCCTTCCCAAGAAAATTTGACCAGGCCACCAAGACTCGTATTCATCCTCCTGTTGAGGATAGTTCAATTGAGCCCAAGGGGAGCAGGAATGGATAAATAAAGGATCTAAAGTTTTTTTCTCCCAATGCATCTCTTCTCCACATTCCGGACAATCCACAGTAGAGTCCCTGATCTCATCAGGCTTAATGTTTTCATCCGGCTCATAGTCCGATTTATCCGCTAGTTCTTCTCGGTCTGAGGGGACGAAAACACTTCCACAAGTACATTCCCATTTAGGAAGAGGGACACCCCACGTATTGTCTCTAGAAACCAACCAATCTCTAGTTCCAAATTGATTTGTAGGATGAAGAACATTTATTTCTTCAGCTCTCTCCTGAAATCTTTCTATCGTCTGCGAGGTCTCAAAAAACCACCCTCTTATCGGATATCTGATCAATCTGCTTCTACATACATCACAAACTTTGACTTCTTTATCGATCTTCTTCCTTGTGAATAGAAGGTATTTACCTTCAAGGTCATCTATTATCACCGATTCGCTTGTGGAGGCAGAAAGACCAGAATACTTATTTTTTCTCGGACCTCCATCGAAATAACCGTTTTTAAGTATAGGATTATAGGTACTCAGACCCTTCTCATCCGCTATTTTCCGATGGTGCTCTTTATATTTAGGAACCAAGAAAACAAATCCGGTGCCATCTTCAGGAACTTCCTCCGTCAAGATCACTTCACGAACACCCTGATCTTCTATTTCGGCTTTTTCGGGCATCTTATCTCCAAGAGGATCTCTGAATGAGAGACCTTCAAGTTGCTCTCCACTGATCGTATTCACTACTTCGTATTGATCTATATCTGCCTCTTTCATGATGCTCTCTACATTCTTCTCAAGCATCACTAATTGTTCTGAACTCCCATCTTCTGAATCGATTTTCACCACAGCATATTTAAGATCAGGAGTAACAGCGATTGTCAGGCAGGCAGGAAACATCCATATATCTTCTACTTCCAACAGAAAATACCTTTTTTTCCCACTTGCTAAGGGTATCTTCACAAATATCTTCTCACGTATCTCCTGCTTAACAGATATCTCAGATCCTGATGGAGATATCCTGCAGTTCGGGCACCACGTCACCGGTCTCTCTTTTTTAGCTAGAAACTCTTTATCCTTCAATTTTCTAAAACTCCACCAGACCGAATCTACAAACCCTCCAGAAGTGGTTTTATAATCAAATTCGGACGGTATCCTGAGACCTAGATTATGTAGATCTTCAGAAGTACTTTCAATAAATTCAACAGATTTATCATGCATATCAGAATAAATCTCTGAGGTCTTATCTTCAGGTAGCGCTTTTAAGCAACTTATGTCTTGATATCTCTTAGATAATCTTTCGATCCTCTGATTCAAAGAGTCTAGTCCGAGTCCATTTCTAACATCGAAGGACTGCATGCTCTTGAACCGAGCCCAGACATCATAAGCAATACTTAAATAAAGTTCGTACCAATTCGGACTGTCTTTCGCCGGGATCGGCTGACGAGAAATGTAGAATTTTTTACTCCCTCTCCTCGACTCACTAGATTTTCTATCAATACCTTCAGAATTCCAAAAGTCTCCTATTTTATTTTCTAGAACCTGAGGATCAAACCCGTCATCATCCATGATATCTTAAATTGGTATCTCTCTTCTATCTTAAATTAATTTTGTTTAGAATCTAAGAAAGAGAAGGGAAATCCTTTCTTCGAGAGTATATTAGAAAAAATTCTAACTTGAGTGTACACTTTCACCCGAGACGTTCTCTGCGGCTTCTTTTATCGCTTCGGAATAGGTCGGATGCGGATGTATCAATTTGGCCAACTCTTCTGCTTTCATCTTCTTTTCCATAGCTGCCGTAGCTTCCATGATTATGTCGGTAGCTCCGGGGCAGGCAAGGTGAACTCCCAGTATCTTGTTTTCCGAGTCTGCTATCACCTTTGCAAAACCCATCCTCTCTCCAGTAGAGGAGCCTCTTCCAGTTGCAGAGATCGGAAACTTTCCGATTTCAATTTCGCTCTCTTTTTCGTTCGCCTCTTCTTCTGTGAGACCTACACTAGCCATCTCCGGATGGGTATATATACCCGCTGGAACGATCAATTCAGAAAAACTTTTGGTCGTTTCATCCAATATATCTTTTACCGCGATCTCGGCCTGTTTGAAAGCGGAGTGAGCTAGCATCGACTTACCATTTACATCCCCGATCGCATAGACTCCTTCGATGTTTGTTCGCATACTCTCATCGACCTCGATATGTCCTTCATCAGTAACTATATCGATCTCGTTTTTTGGAGGTGTAGGTCTCCTCCCCACGGCACATAGAACTTTATCAACCTCTATACTCTTTTCTGTCTCACCTTCTATTTCTACATCAAGAGAATCATTTTTTTCAACGTCAGTAACTTTTGAGCTCGTGAAAAATTTCACCCTCTTCCTCTTCATCATCTTTTCTGCGACTTCGCTCAAGTCTTTATCCATCTTCGGTAAAAGGTCCTCTAACAATTCGACTATTATCACTTCTGATCCCATAGCCGAATAGATATAGGCCATCTCCAACCCTATATATCCACCACCTATGATCAAAAGTGAATCTGGAACATCGTCCAATTCCAAAGCGCCTTTACTAGAGATTATATCTTCTCCATCTATCTGAATGTCTGGTAAGGAGATAGGCTTAGAACCAGTGGCTATAATAATATAATCTGATTTTATGACTTCATCGTTGACCTTTACCTTGTCTGGGCTGATCATTTCCGCTTCTCCTTCTATAACCTCTACATCGTGTTTTTCGAAGAGATTCTCGATCGCCTTTCTAGAAACATTTACGGCTCGTTCTTTTTTCGACATGACCTTATCAAAATCTACTCCTTTAAATTGGGTTGTGATGCCTTCTCTTTTTGATCCCTTTATCATCTCTATTTTTTCTGCAGTGGAAAGTAGAGCTTTTGAGGGTATGCACCCGTAATTCGTACAAACCCCTCCTATGACCCCTTTCTCTATGACGGTGACGTTTAATCCCTTTTTGGCCGCTAGAACAGCCGCCACATACCCTCCAGGTCCACTTCCGATGATCGTCAGATTCTTGTCCATCTTATCAATTTTGGTATTCTAAGCTTGTTATTTATAGAGTTTGGTTAGATCGCTCTAATATTAAGTGGGTTACTGATTAAGTGGGTTACTGATATTAAGTGGGGTATAATCCATAAATATTAATAATAGTTCGTTAATTACGGGCATAATGAGATTTAAAAATGAGGCGATGGAACCATGGAATCATTAGTGGATGAAGCTCTTTCTAGCGAAGAAGAAGTCGAAAATGAAGGATATCAAGACACCGAAACTGACGAAGAATTGAAGGATGTCCTTGAAACCCTCAAGACTCGAATCCATATAGTTGGACTTGGGGGAGCTGGATGCAACACGATCAATCGTATATCAGAAGAAGGCATCCATGGTGCGGATTTGATAGCCGGTAACACCGACGCCCAGGACTTGCTCACAGTCAGAGCAAACAGAAAAGTACTGATGGGAAGAAACCTGACAAAAGGTCTTGGAGCTGGTGCTAAACCCGAGATCGGTGAAAAAGCTGCGAAGGAGTCTAAAGAAAAATATGAAGATATATTAGAAGATTCAGATATCGTCTTTTTGACCTGCGGTCTCGGTGGAGGTACAGGAACCGGTTCGATAGCACCTGTCGCTCGAGTAGCGAAGGAAGCAGGTGCTCTGACTATAGCCGTGCTGACGAAACCTTTCGAGGCTGAGGGTCAGTCGCGGAGGAAAAATGCCCAGTGGGGGATCAAACGTATAAGGAGTGTAGCAGATACGGTTATAGTTATACCTAATGATAAATTGCTAGAACTTGTACCTAGATTACCCTTGAACAAGGCTTTCAAGGTGGCCGATGAAGTATTGATGCGTGCCATAAAGGGGATGACAGAGATAATTACAAAACCAGGGCTCGTAAACCTAGACTACAATGATCTTAAGACTATTATGGAAGGAGCCGGACAAGCTATGGTCGGTATGGGCGAATCGGACGCCGGCGGAGACAAGAGAGCTGAGGAAGCTATAGACGAAGCCATAAATTCACCGCTTCTTGATGTAGACATGTCTGGTGCTTCAGGTGTACTCATCAATGTGACCGGACCTGAGGACATGAGCGTTCATGAAGCCGAGATGGTAGCAGAAAGCGTAGAAAAGAAAGCAGGCAAAGGTGCCAATATAATATGGGGAGCCAGCGTCGATCCAACTCTAGAAGACAAAATCAAAGTTATGATCGTAGCCACTGGAGTTAAATCTGAACAGATCTTTAGTGCTGAAGAAGTCTCCAAAGAAGAAGGTATTGAAGAAGTCGCGTAAAAATCTTATTTTTTTTCTCCTTTTTTTTCTCTCGACCCGATCAGTTCATATATTAATCGGGCCCCGAGATTAGAGGTGGTATTCGAACAGTCGTATTTCGGATTGATTTCTACTATATCCATCCCAATAAGATGAGGTGATAGCTGGCATAGTAAATCTTTCATCTTGACAGACGATAAACCGAAGGGTTCTGGATTTCCAACCCCCGGTGCAAAGGAGGGATCTATCACATCCATATCCATAGAGAGATAGGTCGGCCCATTTATTCCTTGCAATATATCTTCAACACATCCATCCTTTTCCATTTGTTCTGCAGTAAAAAAGATTGGTTTTTTCTTCCCAGTAGATTCACTAGCCATCGACCGAACACCTACTATCGTAATGTTTTCTATTCCTACAATTTCAGATATTCTTTTCGATACAGTGGCATGATTATACTTTATCCCTTCATACGTGTCTCTAAAATCTAGATGAGCGTCTAAGATAATAACTTCAAGATCCGAAAAGTTTGTCTGTATCGAAGAAACGACCGGTGGAGAAATCGAGTGCTCTCCACCAAGGATTATAGGAAACTTATCTTCACTCACTATTTTAGAAACGGTTTCGCTTATGTCTTCCTTAAGTTTTTCATATCCATTAGACCCATCTATATCTCCTGCATCGTGTAGGTCGATCTCATCAAGACAGATATCATATTCCATAAGATAAGGTTCAAAACAGTAGGAAGCATCCCTTACCTCTTCCGTAGCTTTATAGGAACCAATGCGGAAAGAAGAAGTTTTGTCGTAGGGAACCCCTACAAGTATATAATCTGACTTATCAAAGCTAGAATCAAAACCGGCGAAGGTCCTACCATGACTCATGTCTTTATTATCTTCTTGCTGCCCATCGCTTCCAAATACCTGATATCCTGTCCCTGTTCTATCTCCTCGTAGATATCTTCGTCAACGTTTATCTGGAAAGTGTCATAGGTGTCCAGATCCATTATATTCACTTCCCCGCTGGATTTGTTGACTACCTGGCCTTTCCTTCTATCTATTATAGGGACCCTTATTTTTGTCGTAACCGGATTCAGCATACTGTGCTTTTTGTTATCGAAAATTCCTTTTGCTTCTATTCGGGCCTTTGCTTCTCCGTGCTTTCCCGGTTTAGAAGTGTCTATACTCTTTATCTCACACGGTTCATCATCTATTATAATATACTGACTCTCTTTTAGATTCCTAATCTCTTCTTGTTCCCAATCCATAGATATCACGCTGGAATTAAGGCTTTATCCATTAAAAATGTTTAGGTTTGGAGGATTATTTCATTCCAGACTTTTCTGCAAGCTCCTCCATCTTTTCGACTTTCTCTTCCAGTACATTTATCCCTCTTTCCCAGAAGTTTGGATCGGTGATATCGATCCCTATCTTTTGAAGAAGATACTTTGGATCCTCCGAACCACCGGCTTTCAAAAGATCGAGATACTGTGGTACGAATTCTTCACCCTTTTCTTGATATATGTCGTAGAGGGCTAAGACTAAAAGCTCACCGAATGCATAAGCATAGCAGTAGAAGGGATAGTGCACGAAGTGCATAACGTAACTCCACCACCATCCGTATTCATCTCTAAGTTCAACAGCATCTCCGAATTCCTCTTGGTTTGCTTCCATCCAAAGTTCGTTTATCTTTTCACTCTTCAGTTCTCCTCCTTCTCTTTGTACCTCATGTAATTTCTGTTCGAACCTGGTCATTATCACCTGTCTGAAAACCGTTGCAAAATCTCTCTGGAGCTTGTTACCGATGAGACCCAATTTCGTCTCTTCATCATCTATGTCATTCATCAACTTGTCGAAAAGCAGCATTTCGCCGAAAACGCTAGCCATCTCAGCCGTAGTTAAAGGAGTACTCTGCTGAAGAGCTCCCTGTTCCCTAGCTAGATATTGATGAACTCCATGACCGAGTTCATGAGCCATGGTGATCATATCGCTAGTTTTATCGGAGAAGTTCAACATTATGTAAGGATGAACTGATGGTACCGTACTTGAACTGAAAGCTCCGCCCCTTTTACCTTCTTTTATCTCAGCGTCGATCCAATCATTTTCGAAGAATTTTTCGGCTATCTCTCTCATCTTAGGTGTGAATTTTTCATAGGCATCTAATACTTTCTCTCGGCTCTCCTCAAAGTCAGTCTCAGGTACGGCTCCTGGGAGAGGACTGTACCTGTCATAATCGAAAAGTTCATCAAAATCACCGATCTCTTTTTTCAAGTTATAAAATCGTTCCACAATATCTGTGTTCTCTTCCACCGTTTCCATCAGCGCGTCTACCGTTTCTCTATCCACTCTGTTGTCTAGGTTCCTAGGAGTCATCGGATC
>JAZKSP010000044.1:0-11019 GCA_036626005.1 Thermoplasmatota archaeon
TTTCATTATTATCTATGCCTTTCAACTCGCTTCACCATTTTATTATTTACCCATGAATGTGGTTGGAAGGACTCAACATTCGAGAAGATAATTTCTGCATATTGGATTCAATACCCATCGATTTGGAGATGCGCACTGAAAAAAATATTTATAGGGGGTACTCTCATGAAATCGCAATCTTTGAGAAGAATGTATAGCATAAGGAGGAACAATACATGAAATCTGGAAAACTGAACAAGATGGCTACCATCCTGGCGGTTCTATTTCTCGTGATGTCGGGGGTAATGGTAGTCCAATGGAACGCCCAGCCCGTAGAAGCGACCGAACATGAAGACGGATATGGAGAATATAAATATAAAGTATCAGGTCTTATTGACACTGCCAACATAGATGAATCTTTACAGATCAACCTTAAGAGTCTATCTACCGGTGAAGTCAGGTCTATTCAAACCTCTGGTGATTATAGTTTCACTGATGTGAAACCAGGTTATTATAAGATAATATTTCCCTCTCAAGTTGAGGATAATTCCGCCTATATGAGAAACACAACCGGACCCTTCGAGGTCGTCGATCAAGACATCAAGGGTATGGACTTCAGTGTTCCAACTAAAGAAATTGACGATTCTCTAGAAGTAAACGTAACCCTAGACGGTGAAACGATAGAAAATCCCGAAAGTATCACTGTAACTCTCGAAGATAGAACTGAAAACTTCAAGCACGAGGCTAGTTTGAAGGAAAATACGACCTTTACTGCGGATATTTACAGTGATTTCAACCAGACTGGACGTTTGATCGTAGAAAAAGAAGGTTACGCCCCTCAATTCAATGAGTCGGGCGATTTTGACATAAATGAGGAGATTCCAGTTGAATTATCTAAAGAACCACTTGTCTGGGGATATTTGGTAGATGAAGATGGTAACTTTATTCGGGAGGAAAAGATGGACGTAACCCTTTACAATGAAACAGTAGGAGTTCTCAATAAAACAATAGATAATAAAGAATCAGCGAAGTTCACGATAAGAGCCCCCTCTGATTACAATTATACCCTTGTGGTAGACACAGCTGGTTATAGACCTTACATAGATGATTCGATCTCATTTGAAACAACGAGTGAAATGTACTTAGAAAGATGTAATGTTGGGGAATCAGATCCTGAAGAGGTCGATACTAATATCGATTTTGAAGGAGAAGAGAACCTTACTGTAATGAGTAATAGGAGTATTAGAGCAGGTACAAGGATGGAAACTTTAGATCATCCATTTATCGGTAATCTAGCTATGCAGATAGATTTGGCTCTCGGGAATGGCAATGGAAATGTTACCTCATCGGATGTAAACGAATTCAAGCAAAGACTAACATACACTAATAACGTCTCATATACACCTGAATTCATCACGGTCAATGGAACGGTCTACAAACTTACAAATTACACGGCCGAGTTCAGCGAAAATTTCACAGACAAACTTACCGGCGATGTAACTGATATATTCGAAGAAGAGATATACTTCAATACTACCAGAGAATATACCATTGAAGAAAATATCGGCTCTGGAAGACATATCGTCGACCTGACAGTTAAAAACGATAGAGATTACACTTACAACTTAAATCTGAGAGAGGGATACGAAAGATACGTGGGTTCGGACAGTGAAGAAGACATACCCGATAATGTAGAGGTTGAGGGATACACTGATCTAGAGATACATCCGGGAGAAAATGGTCTTACTTCTGACTTGACATTTGACGTTAGGGAATCCGATAAAGGTGAAGTGGATATCAATATAGCCAATGAACCGTGGATACACGAATTAGAAGGTGAAGGAGAATACATTATAAGAAAAGATACAGAAGCAGAACTAATGGCAGATTATCAAAACCCAACTAGTACCGCTTTGGAATACAATTGGACCCTCGACGGTGATTCCATAGGAGAAGGCGAAGTGACTACTCACACCTTTAGTGATGGTGACTCTGGAACTCTTACGATCGAAGTTACAGAAAGCAGGGATAAAACAGATCCAATATATGACTCAGTTAATATAACCGTAGACGATCAAGGACCAGATGGAGATATACTCATAGATGGAGATGTTGAGCAAAGCCCTGAAGTCAACGAAGACGAAGAAATAGAGTTTAGTGGAGCTGAAATCGACGACCAAACAGGCATAGATCAATATAAGTGGACTTTCAACTTCAGTGATGGAGCTAAATCCCAGGAGGAAGGGATGAATGTCACTCATACTTTCGATGTTCCGGGCGGATACGATGTTACCCTCAACGTGACTGACGGAGTCGGAAACTCCGAGGAAATAAGCATAGATGTCAACGTAAAAGACACCACTAAACCCACCGCGATTATCAGAACGGAATGGGACGGACAACATGCTTATGATCCCAACGTTGCAGATGAAAATCTAATAATCGGTACAGATGTAACTTTCAACGCAACGGAATCGGTAGCCCATGAAGATTACGAAGGTGAATTAGAGAACATTACCTGGTGGATCGAAGAGATGGAGATGAAAGAAGAAGGTCAATTTTCAGAATATCAAATCTTAGAAAACATCACCTTCGATAAAAAAGGAGATTATACAGTTTGGGCAAATGTAACTGATGTATCAGGCAACTACAGAAATGAATCGGTTACTGTAAATATCAAGCGAGGACCAACCCCTGATCTTGTCGTCAGTAATCTTAGGTTCTCAAAAGATGACATAAGAGTCGGCGATACTGTGACTATCACCGTAAACCTCACTAACGTAGGAGATGCTAACACCACAGAGATAACCGCTATAATAAATGTCAACGGAGAAGAGGCAAAGAGGATTAATGCACCTGTGTTAATTAAAGATGGCGAGGAATTGGAACGGGACCACATCGAACCAAATGAAGAGGTAACGATAGACATAAAATGGGAGCCAGAAACAGACAAAGATATGACGGTGAATGTCAATGTGACTGATGAAGATGAAAGAAATCATCAAGATATATTATGGGACAATGCCGAAGAACAAACAGTTACGGTTAATCCTCCGGCCTGGAGAGAATACATTGTATACGCTTTGATACCGATCATCATAATAGGTGTAACAGTAGGACTCTACTTTTTCAGAGATAGACTGAGTGAAATACTGAGATAAACAAAAACAAACAAAAAACAATTCTTTTTTTTCTTACATTCTTTTTGGTTTTTTCATACCTAATGCATCAAGAACTGATTCCATCGAATAACTGAAACACTTCACTATTGCTAATCTCTCTTTTCTTTTCCCTTCTGAGTCTAATACCGGATAATCTCTATAAAACTGGTTGAACTCTGCCGCCAATTCATGTGCATAGCGAGCGATCTTATGTGGAGCATTGTTTTCAGCGGATTTTACAAGGATAAGTGGAAGGTTGGCTATCTTTTTAATGAGACGTATCTCTCCTTCTTCAAGATCATCTAAATCCAATTCCCCCTCATCTAAATCTTCATCTGTTTTATCCATTATACCATGGGACCTAGTATAACTATATTGAATAAAGGGCGCACTATCCCCCTGGAAATTCAAAGCTTCTTCCCATTTAAAATCGATCGGTTTTCCTGGTTGAACCCTTATCAAGTTGTACCTAACGGCACTGATACCGACCTTTTCCGCTATATTTCCAATATCTTCTTCGGAAAGATCGTCTCTTCTTTTCATTATCTCCTTTCTAGCCTTCTTTTCTGAGGTATCCATGAATTCATCCAATGTGACGTAGGTACCTTTTCGAGTGGACATCTCTTCACCTTCGAATGTCACAAAAGAGTGGAACACTAATTCCGGAAGAGGTTCTATTTCTAAGGCACGAAGCGCCTTTTCTATAAATCTACCATGCGTTTTATGATCTTCACCAAGTACATTGATGAGAGCATCGGCTCTTTCGGCTTTCCACATATGATATGCGATATCTCTTATGGGGTAAAGATTAGTCCCGTCTTCACGAGTGATAAATATTTCATTATTGTTCAAATTAAAGTATACGGCTCCTTCCTCATCATCTGTTTCTTCAAGTTCAGAGAGCTTTTCGATGACTTCTTGAACAGAACCATCATCTATGAAAGACGATTCATGCTTGTAAGTATCAAAATTTATATTTAGTCTTTCCAAAGAACGGGTTATGCCCGAAAGAACGGTCTCAGAGTTGTTCTTCAAAGATTTGAAGACTTTTTCACTTCCGCTCTCCATCTCTCTGATGATGTTCTGTATTTCTGTTTCGAGACCCTCATCTTCTTCCATCATCTGATTTGCTTTTTGATAATACCTCACAAGATCGTAGTCCTCTTTATCTCTATCTAGAGAGGGTAAATCTTCTTCGTTTAAATTCTGGATACCCCAGGTTAGGATCGCCATCTGTTTTCCTATATCATTCACGTAATACTGTCTCTCGACGTCGTAACCTATCTTTTCGTATAATCTTGCTAGAGTATCTCCTATTATTGGATTTCGTGCCCTTCCCACGTGTAATGGACCGTTCGGATTTGCACTCGTGTGTTCGATAATGACCTTTTTCTCTTTAGATGAAAGCTCTCCAAAACTTTCCTCCTTATCTAAACATCCGGCTATTGTCTCTTTAGAAAGACACAATTCGTCTATCTTAAAATTGAGATAAGGACCTGTCTGCTCGACAACACCTCTCTCCAATTCTATCTCCTCGGCGAGAGACCCAGCTATCGATTCTGGATCTTTTCCGAGAATAGGTGACAAAAAATAGCAGGGGAGGGCGAAATCCCCTCTCTCTTCAGGAGGTATCTCTATGTCAATCTCATCTTCAGAGATATCTGCGATCTTTTTGATCTCATCTATTATCTCTTTCTTGAATTCAAGCAGCGGATAACTCATCATGATTCCTCAATTTATTCTAAAACGAAGGATGCCGGCTACGCCGCCGAAGGCGTTCAATAAAAGCTCTCCTTCTTCGGACTGTTCGGATATCATCTCTACATCGGTGCCGACATTTTCGGATTCATCGAAGAAGAAATCGATGATATCTTCCTTTTCAACAGAATCCAACTCTGATCCACATTCAGGACAGATATATTCGTCTTCATCAGTTTTCGTGTCAACGGTTTTATTTCCTTGATTTCCACAGTTATTACATTCGAAGTTTATCATCTCTTTATTTATACCATCAGAGATGAGAAGTTTATCTACTGCACCCATCCTGAGGGCTCTAAGCGTCTCTTCTTCCCCATAAACGGCTAAGCCCCCTTTCGGGTCTTTGATTTCCTCCATTAGCCTGTCTACCAGCTTCTTTTCCTTCATAACCTCTAAATCTGATAGAGTCTCCTGCGCATTCTCCATCAACTCTTTCAAGCCGTATTCGTCAGTATATCCCGTATTGAAAGTATCGATGATCTTCTTATCTAGTTCATGATGGAGGAAATCCCCGTCAACAAAATCATCCTTTGTCCTTCCCGGCCCTCCTATCAAAAGGCCGTCAATATCCTCCTCGAGTAGAAGACCGTTGGCTTTCTCTCCGACCTTTGTGAAATAGCTGTGAGCGGCTTTTTCGATGCTTCTCTCGAAACGCTGTGCTGACTGACCTCCTTTCGAATGTTTGCTGGGAACCATAGATTGTATGTGATTCAAGGTCTCAACTCTGTTCCCACGGAGTATACCTATCGTAGCTTCGCTTCTATCTATCACCAGTAAGCCGTAGTTCTCCCTTTCCTCCGCCATCTCTTTCAACGGCTCTACGTAAAATTCTGAATCGCACCGATAGGTGAAGGTCTGAAGCTTTTCAGGTGGTTCTACAGTCTTCGAGACCATCTCGGTTTTATCCCCTTCCGCAGAGACTTGACCGACGAAAAAGATGACGCCGTTTTCCGGAACTTCGTCAATATATTTCAGTTTACTCTTGATCGATTTTAAAGCAGATTGCACGTTTTTCCTGGTAGATTTAGATTTGATGTTGGAACTCTCTGACATCTCCTCGTTGATGTAAGAACTTACGTCTGCAATGGATTTGTCGGGAGGGAGGTAAAGAGATATGAGTTCGGTCCCCCTGCCTCTAAGGTCTTCGATCTCCTCCACCGCTTTTTTGAATTCGTACTCGTCTTTCTTGGACATCTCCATGATTATCAGATGATAAATTCATACAGAAGTGGTCGTTAAAAATCTTTCGCGGTTTTTATTACAGTTATCAAGAGGGAGAATAATAAAGATTTTAGTACGCCTTCCTAGATGACCATATGATGAAACTTTCAAAATTCGATTATGAACTCCCTGAGGAAAAGATCGCTCAGAGGCCGATGAGACCTAGAGATGAATCTAAACTTTTCTATCTTGGGATTGATCGGGAAAAACACCTACATTTTAACGATATACCTGAACTGCTTCAAGAAGGAGATGTTCTAGTTAAGAACAGATCAAAAGTCATACCGGCTAGAGTCAAAGGTGAAAAGGACACCGGTGGGAAGATAGAAGTGCTTTTCAATAGATCTGTTGATAACGGATGGGAGTGCCTGATCAAAGGCAGCAACATAAAAGAAGGGCGAGAGATCATATTAGGGAAAAACAGGTATGAAGTGTTAGAGAGCAGGAGGGAAGGTCGTTTCGTTATAGACTGTAAGGATGAAGAGGTTTACGATCTGATGGATGAAAGTGGAGATATGCCTACCCCTCCATACATAAAAAAGGAGTTAGATTCTTCAGACGAGTACCAGACAGTGTATGCGGAGGATGAAGGTTCTATAGCGGCTCCTACGGCGGGCTTTCATTTCACTGAAGAACTTCTTGAGGAAATAAAAGACAAAGGTGTTGAAGTTCACGATATCACCCTACATGTCGGACCCGGAACGTTCCTGCCGGTCAAAGAGGATCAAATAGAAGATCATGTGATGGAAGAAGAGTATTACAAGGTCGGTGAAGAGACTGCAAGGGCTATAACACGGGCTAACGAAGAAGATAGAAGGGTGATACTTGTAGGGACGACAACGGTGAGAGCGGTCGAGAGCGCCTCTGAGAACGGGATCGTTAAAGCTGATAAAGGATGGACCGATCTTTACATATATCCAGGCTATGAATTCCAGTCCGGTATGGATCTCCTGATGACAAACTTTCATCTTCCGAAATCCACCTTGATAATGCTCGTGAGCGCTTTCGCGGGGAGAGAACGTATTTTAGATGCTTATCGGGAAGCGGTGAATAAGGACTACAGGTTTTACAGCTTTGGAGACTCCATGCTGATAGAGGGGGAATAATGTTCGATTTTGAAGTCTTAAATGAAGATGGAGATGCGAGACAGGCATCGATGGAAGTTGATGATAAGAGTGTTAAAACTCCCCTGTTCATGCCGGTCGCAACAAAGGGCACTGTGAAAACTTTGATATCCGAAGATCTGGAAGAGCTCGGGGTCCAAGCTTTGATCTCCAACATGTATCATCTACTCTTGAAACCCGGTATAGAGGTGATAAAAAATGAGGGAGGATTACACGATTTCATGAACTGGAACGGTTTGATATTCACGGACAGCGGAGGTTTCCAAATGATCCGGAGCGATTTCGAGAGCAAAGTGACCTCCAAAGGAGTGACTATAAGTTCCAATAATAAGGATAATACCTACGAGATCACGCCTGAGAAGTGCATCGAACTACAAGACAGGATCGACTCCGACGTGTCGATGTGTTTAGACTATTGTCCTCCCTACCCAAGTGATAGAGGAGAATTGGAAAAATCAGTCATAAGAACGAAGGAGTGGGGTGAGCGGTGCAGAGAACAGGGTGATAACATTTTTGGCATCTGTCAGGGCGGGACCGTTCCCGAATTGAGAAAAGAGAGCTGTAGAGACATAGTCGATCTTGATTTTGAAGGCAACGCTATAGGAGGATTGTCTATCGGGGAACCTACAGAAGTGATGTATGAGAATACAGAGTTATCGACAAGTATTTTTCCCAAGGACAAACCTAGATACTTCATGGGCCTTGGATCTCCGATAGATATATTGGAATGTATCGATCGAGGGATAGATATCTTCGACAGTGCTTATCCTACGAGAAACGCGAGACACAGGACTATCTTCACGAGTAACGGAAGGATAAGGATAGATAAGAGTGAATTCGAGAACGATCATGCTGCGTTAGACCCTGAGTGCGGATGTCCTGCGTGCAGAAATTACACCAGATCTTACATCCATCACCTGTGCAAAGCTGAAGAGATGAGTTGGATGCGTTTAACTTCTCTTCATAATATTAAATTCATGATGGACCTTATGGAAGGAGCTAGAGAGGCGATAGAAAAAGGACGATACATAGATTTTAAAAAGGAATTCATAGAGAAATACAGTAAAGATTGATTGTTAACCTAGCAAAAAGCTTATACATTAGCTCAATTTCAGTTTGCCTAAAATGGTAGTTGAATGGTTCGGCTTCTTCCTCGCGATCGCTATCTTACTGATAGGATCTAGATATCATTTAGGAGCCGCGCTGATAAGTGGTGCGGTAGTATTGGGAATCTTTACTCTCAGCCCCTATGGTATCGCCTATAATTTTTACTCTACCCTTACCGATCCTAGCACGATGATACTTATCTTCGCTCTTTCTTTAATACCAATAATCGGCGGAGTGCTCCAAGAGAGCGGACTATTAGATCAACTGATCAACAACTTGAGGATAGGTAAGAAACTGTTCCTAGGTTTTTCTCCAGCCCTATTAGGCCTCTTGCCTATTCCGGGTGGAGCCCTATTTTCAGCACCGATGATAGATAAAGCCGGAGAAAACCTTGAAGGGCACGAAAAGACCGCTATAAATGTATGGTTCAGACACATATTGTTCTTCATATTTCCTATAGCTCCCGCACTCATCATCCCCGCAGACATCGCAAACCTTTCCGTTTATTCGATAATACCTTTTACTATTCCGTTTTTTCTTCTGACGGTTGTCCTCGGATATATCTTTTTTATCAGTGGCACTGAAGGAAAAATGACTTATGGAGATGAATTCTCCTTCGAAAAATTATCAGTACCTTTGGGAATAATCCTTATAGCTCCTGCTCTGGATTTCATAATCAAAAGAATCTTCGTTCTTTATGATTTCGGACCCGAATCTATCGCCACTCTTATAGCGATATCTACTAGTTTGATCTCACTTTTGTTTATAATAAATTGGGAAAAAGATATCATAAAAGATGCCGTATATGAGATGGAACCTTGGAACTTCGTCATAATGCTTTTCGGTATCTTCCTATTCATCAATATGTTCAATTCATCTGGGATAGATAACCTTGTTGAATCTCTTAATCTTTCAGGCATCTCATTAGCTATCGGGGTAGGATTCTTACTCGGTTTGGCAACTGGAAGGATAAATGTTCCCGCCTCGGTCGTTATCCCTATCTACCTCGCTAGTTTGGGTCTAGACGTATTGTCACCACTGGTATTTGCTTTGGTTTGGACCTCTGTTTTCATGGGATACGTCCTCACACCGGTTCATCCTTGTGTAGGTATTTCACTAGAATACTTCGATGCCGATATGAAAGAATTCCTGAAGATCATGACACCGCCTATTTTGATATCTTTGGCCGTTACCACCTTAACCTACATAATATTGGTTTAAGATGATCAAACCTGGTTTATGAAGGGATAGGAAAACCGAAATTTCTAAAACCTAAAAAATCTTAACTAACCCGATGAGCGAACTTGATATAGTAAAAATAGAAGAGAAAAAACAAGAAACTCCCACCGTAAAGAGTCTTTTCTTCGATTGGGATGAAGATTTTAAACCCGGCCAATTCGTTATGGTCTGGATTCCTGGCTTAGATGAAATCCCGATGGCGATTTCTAGGAAGGAGAAAGAATTTGTCACGGTGAAAAAGAGAGGTGAAGCTACAACCGCGCTACATCAGATGGATGTGGGAGAAAAGATAGGGATAAGAGGTCCTTATGGGAACAACTATTCATTAAAAGGTGAAAAGATATTGATAGTGACTGGAGGCTGTGGAGGAGCATCTTTGATACAGGCAGTCTATGATGCCAAAGAGAGGGGGAAGGAAATCAAATGCTGCCTTGGAGCGGGAACTGAAGCGGAGTTGCTTTTCAGAGACGAATTAGACGAAAAGACCGATCTTCGGGTAGTGACCGACGACGGGAGTGCGGGTCGAGAAGGTTTTGTGACCGATATAGCGACTGAGGTCTTGGAAGAAGAGGAGTTCGATTCTGTACTGACCTGTGGACCCGAGGTGATGATGAAAAAAGTAGTGGATATGTGTAGTGAGAAGAATACATCCGTTCAGGCTTCCCTCGAGCGTTATATGAAGTGCGGGATAGGCATCTGTGATTCGTGCACGATAGATGGAAAACAAGTGTGCATCGATGGACCTGTATTCTATGGAGAGGAACTGGAGAATATGGATGAATTCGGCAGGTTCGAAAGGGAGAAAGATGGAAGACTAAAAGAACTATGAATACGGGTTTGTATACTAAGTTTTATAAACAAGTTTTTACTCATACTCTGCCACGATGGTCGGTTTTTAAATCCGGTCTCCAAGCGGGGGTACCCGAGTTAGGCCAAAGGGGCAAGGCTTAGGACCTTGTGGCGCAGGCCTCCAAGGGTTCAAATCCCTTCCCCCGCATACTTACCTTTTCAAATATTAAGGAGAAAATGATCGAAAAGAAGGATCTCTGCCTTCTACGTACTTTTCCATTTAGACGATGAATACCGAAACGAAAAACATTAATATGGATTTCTCTTAACCAAGTATTAGTTTACCGAACAGAGCTTATTGCCACTGTGGCTTAGGGGCAAAGCGATTCCTTGGTATGCAACAGGGTTTCCCTGTTTGTGCCTGAAGAGGAATAGATCGCGGGTTCAATTCCCGCCAGTGGCTTCATTTTTTAGGATTGAATAGTACAGCGGGTTCACGAGCTAATTGTGTAAACAATTAGTGAGCGTTAGGGATCTATTCCTGACTGATTTCCACCAATAGTTTATCAAATTATTAAAGGAAAACTATTGACATACTCCCCCGCCTAAAGTCGGGGGAATCTCCGGGATCGTTCCGCTGG
>JAZKSP010000045.1:0-11010 GCA_036626005.1 Thermoplasmatota archaeon
CACGACATCGATAATAGATCTTTCATTTTCTTCACGATGGCTATCGAACTGTTTTTTAACTGAGTCGTATTCTTTGAAGAGTTCGTCCTGGAATAGAACTGCAGTAAAATATGGATTCTCTTCCAATATATTGAATTTATTTCTTATGATATCTTCTAAAATTTCGAATTCATCTTCACTTTCATCAACACTCACTTGGTTTTTCTCAAAGATCCATTCCGCGAGGTCATTGAGTATGTCCTCTTTGCCTGAAAAGTGTTTATATATCGCAGCTTCAGAAACTTCGATTTCATTCGAGATCATCCTTATGGTCAGGTTTGTATAACCTCCCTCCTGAATTATCTTCAGTGTTGCTTCGAGTATGTCTTTCTGTCTCTCATCCGTAGATAACCGTTGCCGGGTCATAGTTAGTTAACGTTTACTAACTTACTTAAAGTTTACCTAAGGATTCCATTTTTTTAGAAAGGTATAGACTAAAATCTAAAGATCAAATTCATCCTTTATTTTCTTGATCAATTCATCAAATTTTTTTTCGCCAAAGATGTTTTTGTAGACGTTCAAGAAACCCAATACCATATCCTGAGATTGAATTCCTATCTTTTCGATCTCTTTTTCCCTTTCCTCTAATTCCTCTTCGCCTTCCTCAGTCAATTTATAATACTTCCTGTCCTCATCTTCCTTCTCTGTTCTTTCGATGAAACCATTATCTTCCATTCGATTCAAAGCACCATACACAGTCCCATAACTGGGATCCCAATGATCGTTAGATTTGTTCTGGAGGTTCTTTATGAGTTCATATCCATAGGTCGGTCTCTCCTCCATGGCCTTCAGTATCAAATAATTGATCAATTCAGTAGGTATTCTTTTCTGCATATTTCTCACCTGCAAAGTCGGTTTATCTTTTAAATATGTTTTTATAGTGAAAGTCGGAGAGGAAATATTTAAATATTACGTTAAGTAATGTTACATAACGATATAAGATGTATCCCGAAAATATACTAGTGGCCGAGGAGGCACTTGAATGGGTGTTGGCGTGGTTCCCGGGCACAGCCTGGACAGTTACACTGCTCATCATGGCGATCTTGATGCTGGGAATAGTCATAGGGTTGCTTACAGGGTTATCATTGCTGATCCTAGTACCTACCGTAGCTATGCTAGGACTCCTATTCCTGATAGAAGAGTTATGGTATTCTTACTTATTCCTAGAAGTGGCACCACTACTGTCACCAATGCTTTAGTTTGCCACAGAGAATTTGCCGATTATCCGCCACTAATCTAGGAATAATAATTGGCTCGGCCTCCTTACACTTTGGTGAGAGAGGTAACTATCGCTAGAAATAGGTGAAAACCACTAAAATAACAATAAAACGGAAGTTCTAACTACCTCCGACTTCCGACTATATGGAAGACTAAAGTGTCATTTCCTTTATATCTCTCACCTATAGAGTTGATTTTTCTCCTGATACTTAGATACGTTCTTATTTTGAGGGAAAAAGGAAATCTTTAAATATTACGTTAAGTAATGTTACGTAACGATATATATGTATACTAAAAATGGTAAGATAATGAAACATAGGAAAGTAATGGCGGTTGTAGTATCAATTGTTTTGCTAGCTGGTTTCGTCACTGGAACTCTCCTATTTCCTGTGAACGCCGAATACGAAGGAAATAGTGAAAGCAAAGAAGTAGTTTTATCTCACGAGTACAAAACTGGAGATTCTTGGAACTACACCACATATGACGATGACGAGGTATTCGGAGAAGTAACCATGAATCCAACTGTTGAGGATGATGATGCTACATATGATGGGCATGACGTCTACAAGATGAGTATAGATCTATCGGTAGAAAACTTCGAAAACGAAGAAGGCGAGTTCAAAAATTTTTCAGGATCAGGGACGGCATACGAGAATGACATCAGATATTTGGAAAGAGAGATGAACGGAGAATTCTCACCAGCGGATACAGATGATTGGTACGACATCACTATAGAAAACGAGATAAAGACCACGAGAAATATAAGTATTCCTGATCGAGCGGAGATAGGAGACAATTTCTCTATCGAAATGACGACAGAGACCACGACCATACGTTATATCGATGGAGAAAAAATGGAGGAGAATGAATCAACCAAGACCCAGCATCGTGAAATTGAGATCCAGGGAAAAGAGACTGTTAGTGTCGAGGCTGGACAATTTGAAACTATAGTCCTCTCATGGACCAGTGAGGAAGAGGAAGGTGAAATATACTACTCTCCAGAAGTGAAAAGAGAAGTCAGGAAAGTGACACGTGAAGATGGAAACATCACATCGGAAATGGAATTGCAAGATTATGAGGTTGAGGGATATGATCTCACGATAAACACAAATGGCGAAGGAACAGTAGATATAGCTCCTGAAAAGGAAGGATATGAGCCCGGTACTGAGGTTGATTTGACAGCGGAAGCGGATAATGGCTGGGAATTCGATGAGTGGACCGTAGACGAAACCGGGACAGAGACGACCATAACCATAATGATGAATGAGGATAAGACGATTACAGCCAACTTCATAGAAGTCGAAGAAGACGATGGCGGGGAAAGTGTCCCAGGATTCACAACAATCCTTCTGTTATTGGCGATGGTCATAGCTATGGCGACATACAAAAAGAAACGTTGAGGTATAACCAACGGTGAAAGAAAACCCTTTTCAAACTTTATTTATTATTTTTCGATAACCTTCTAATGAATACTAGAAACTAGATTTACGGAAGGAGGAATCTGAATCTTTGGAAATAGTTCTAAATAATTAAGTGACGATGCTCGGTACTGGGGCCCAATACTTAAATATTACGTAATGTAATGTTACTTAACGAAATATAATGAATGTTCAAAAAGCACTGTTCAAAGATGTACCGAAAAAAATATCGGTTCATTCGAAAAAAATCATCGTTCTTGTAGTTATATTTACACTAATGATGGGGTATTTCGCCTCTAACCTTGATATGGAAGCTGATAAAAGTTCTTTCTATCCGGATACTGAAAAGACAGAAAATTTAGATGAGATTGAGGAATCTTTCGGTGCTACAGAGGGTAAGGTCCAAATCGTCACAATAGGAGATGACCGTGATGTGTTAACTACCGAAGTTCTGAACGACATGCTAGATATGAAGGAAGGATTTTATGACAACGAGAGCGTTAACAGTACGCTTATCTCTTCTAACGATGTTCCTGACGGTGTGATCACTCTAGCGGATCTGATCCTTAGAGCTGATAAAGCATTCGAGATGGAGGAATCTATTCTAGAAAAGTCAGATGAGACGGAAGATTATATCGAAACTCTTCAAAGTCAGAAGGAGATGTATCTCAAGTGGAATAAGTCTTTGAAAAGAGGAAAAAGCCTTCTTAATTCCTCAAACTATCACATCCAAAAGAACGCTACAACCGCCTATAAAGGCATGTCGATGATCCTTTCTGAGCCAAGAAGATGGAAGGCATATCAAGAAGACTATTGGGTTTTCAAGGGGTATAGAAATACTTTAACCAACGAAAGCAAACCGTTAGATGAAAAGATCAACTCTACTGAAAATCGAATCGAGGAACTCCAAAACAAACAGGTCGACGGCTATGAGTCCTTTGTTGATCTATTAGAGGGGATGAAGAACATCCTACAGATCTCAAAAAATTTCTCTGAAAAACGACAGGAAAACATTACTCGAACAGCCATAGGGATGACAGTAGAATTCCTCAGTATCCCGGAAAGTATACCTAGAGAACAGGAGAGGATGGACCTTTCTAGCGAGATGCCCTCCCTATCACTTAATGAGAGTGAAAAAAGGGAGAGGTTAGAGGAGATGGACGATTCTGATATCAAGGAGATCGTTTACGATATCATCAATTATGATTCTGCCCCTCTAACAGACTCAGTGAATGAAACGACTTCCAATCTCGAAATTATGATGGAAACAATAGGGGAATCGACTCAGGTTTTAAAGGATTTAAATTCGACAGTAGATGGTATCTCTACAGAAAACGAATCCTTACTGCGATCTATTTCAAGATTTCAAAATGTAACCGATGAGAATAAAACAATACTTGAAGGAAGGGAAGGATCGATTCAGGATATTAAACCAATGTTGACCTCTGCCGATCAGCTCGGAGATCGGTTGAGTGATTTAGAAAAAGGCATAACAAGGATTCTAAGCCGGGATCTAGATGAAAATGCTGAGATACCTGAGCTATCAGCAAAAAGTTCCCTATCCATAGTTCAGATGAATTCGAGTTTGAGTAAGGATACAAGATTAGATGCTCAAAAGGAATTGATCCATATATCAGAGGAGGAAAGTGAACATTCCACGGTAAAGGTATCTGGAAATCAAGTTATGATGGACCAGGTCAACGATAGTGCCCAGGAGAGCCTGTACTTACTCCTCCCGCTTGCTTTCATTTACGTTATAATAGTACTGATAATAGTTTACCGTTCTATAATCGAGAGCTTGGTCAGCCTTCTCTCTCTGATTTTCGCTGTAATTTGGACTTTCGGAGCAGGTGTGTTACTAGGATATCAATTCAATCCCTTGATTATCGCCGTACCTATACTCATGACCGGATTAGCTATCGATTACGGCATCCACATGATCATGAGGATACGGGAGGAGAAAGATAAAGGAAAAAATATCGATCAATCAGTGGTATTGGCCGTTTTTAGTGTAGGAGGCGCGATATTCCTAGTGACCATAACGACCATGGTTGGATTCTCCTCTACCACCCTCAGTGACCTAGAGGTGATGAGAAACTTTGGGGTACTAGCAACGATAGGAGTTTTTTCGAGTTTCTTTCTGTTCGTGGTTTTCCTTCCAGCGGCGATCCAAGAAGTGGAAAATTGGAGAGAAAGAAAAAGTGAAGAATCAGATAAAAAAGAGACTTCTAACAGAAATGCGGATGACAAGGATGAAAATATTGTCACTCATCTATTATCATCCTCTACGGTACTGTCGGATCGACACCCTAAACTGGTGCTGTTCATCGTATTACTCATCACGATATCCTCTGCATATGGAGCTATGCAGGTCGAAACGACTTTTGAAATGCAGGATTTCTTACCTGAGGAAAGTAGTCAATATCAAAATATAGAGTATATAGAGGATAATTTTGACGTCAACCAAACTGATGTCTATGTGCTGATGAAGGGTAATTTAAGCGATCCTGACTATTTATATGCACTGAACGAGACCCAAAATAACATGGATGACAACGAGATGATAGCTCCTGATGAGGGGCTATCTTCGCCATTGATAGTAATACAAAGATATGGAACAGCTAACCAGTTGAACCCTGATTACAATGAAACGATAGTGACCACCTTCGATGAGAGCGATACCGATGATGATCAGATACCCGATCAGAACCTAACAAACCTTTACGACAAGCTTTTTGAGGCCCCTGAAAGCAGAGATGCCATAGAAAATGTTTTAGAACAGGATTCTGAAGATGGTTATAGCTCAGCCTCCGCGATCATACAGGTAAGAGAGAACTCTGATAAGATGGAGGACCTAGATAACGCGGAGATCATGGAAGATGAATTGTTAGAGGATTCAAGTCCATTGAGGGAAGAGAACTACACTATAGAAGTTACCAGCAGTTCTATAATCGATCAAGAGACGATCAAAGATCTCAGCTCTACCCAAATCTATTCACTCATCCTGGCGATAATCATAGTAGCGATCTTCCTGACACTGGTATTTTATTATCTTCACAAGTCTCTCGTTTTGGGGGTCATCACGACTTTTCCTGTATCTTTGGTAACTCTTTGGCTCCTTGGACTTATTTATCTGATAGATATTCCGCTAAATTTCATGACAATAACCGTGACCGCTCTAACAGTGGGTTTAGGCGTTGATTACAGCATCCATGTGACCCACAGGTTTATGGAAGAACGTGAAAATAAAGATAGCCTCTATGATGCGATCCACAAAACTATCCAACATATCGGGAGTGCTCATCTTGGAGCTTTGTTCACTACTGTGGGTGCCTTAGGGATACTAGCCACATCTGATATCCTACCACTATCTCAATTCGGATATATCACCGCTATAGCTATAGTATTTAGCTTCATAGCATCAGTTTTTATCCTCCCTTCTGCTCTGATACTGTGGTCAAGATGGGCGAAGTAGAAAGAAGAAAGATATGGACAGCGATATGAGTCAATAAAGCCAAAGGCAGCGTTTTACTAGAAGTGTTTTTCTCAGATCCCATTGAAAATTCCGTCTAACACCCTGATGGCGATGAAAATAGGATCGATTCTCAGATCGAAGAAGCCGACGGTGTAGGGATATCTGATGAAATGAAAGATAAGATATTTTTAAATGAGGCTCAAAAAGGAGCGCAGGAACTAGATTAGGGTTGTACATGGTTAAAGAGATATCCGAGAGTTACGGCGGAAGTGTAGAAGTGAAGGATTCAAAGATGGATGGAGCTAGGTTTGATGTTAAATCGAAAAGAGTGTAAGTTTTATATTAATATTGTAGACGTCTATTTATATTGATTAGCGGGGTAAATCTTTTTATATCCTCAGAAAACCTATATTACAATAAAGGGCTGGGGTTTAATGCCGATAAATACACTTCTCGTGGATGACGAAAAGTCTTTATTAGAGCAGGCCGAGGTATTTTTAGAGAGGTTAGAAGAAGAAATAGATATAGTACCTGTATCCTCTGCCGAAAAAGCTCTTAATGTGATGGACGAGAAGAACTTTGATGTGATAGTCTCAGATTACCAGATGCCTGAAAAAGACGGGTTAGAATTCCTAGAAGAGCTGAGGGAGAAAAAAAATTCGGATCTACCATTCATAATGTTCACCGGGAAAGGGAGAGAAGAAGTCGCGATGAAGGCACTGAATCTAGGGGCTGATAGATACTTGCAAAAGGGTGGTGATCCAAGTGCCCAATACAATGTTCTTGCCCAGGCGATCGAACAAGAAGTTGAGCATCATCGCACCGAACTAAATCTAGAGGAAAGCGAAGAGAGATACCGCAAACTGGTGGAAACTACTGGAGATATCATAATTATACATGATAAAAAGGGGAGCATAAAGTTTGTAAACCAGGCAGGTCTCGACTTCGCGGGCTATTCGGTGGAAGAGGTTAAGGGTAAAAATATCACAGATTTTCTCCCCGAGGATGAAATTCCGGATCTTATCGAAAGGAAGAAAAAGAGGGTGGAAGAGGAAGTTAAAGACAGGTTGAAGTACCAGACCGCATTCATCAACAAGGATGGGGAGCGGATAGATGTCGATGTTGAAGCTACCGCATTGTTAGATGAAGGCGAATATAAAGAATCCTTAGTGATAGCGAGAGACATAACTGAGCGAAAGATGGCGGAGCAAAAATTGAAAGAAAACAGGTCCAGACTCAATAGATCCCAAAAAGTTGCAAAGGTTGGGAGTTGGGAGATAGACCTAGAAACAGATGAACTGACCTGGTCTGATGAGACATACAGTATATTTGAAATACCAAAGGATAAATCAATGGATTATCAAGACTTTTTAGATAAAATTCATCCTGAAGATAGAGATTACGTCGATGAGAAATGGGAGGAAGGACTAGAAGACGGTGAATATGACATAGAGCACAGAATAATTGCTGATGGGAAAACCAAGTGGGTGAGAGAAAAGGCGGATATAAAATACGATGATGAGGGAAAACCAATCGAGGTGATAGGCAGCGTCCAGGATATCACAGAGCGAAAGATGGCGGAAAAAAAATTGGAAGAGAGCGAGGAGAGGTACCGAAGATTATTCGAAACCGCTCAGGACGGAATGCTGATAATCGATGCAGAGACCGGGATAATCGAGGACGCGAACCCATTTATCCAGGACATCCTAGGTTACTCGAAAGAGGAATTGTTCGGGAAAGAGCTTTGGGAGTTAGGCACATTTGAAAGTATCATTGAAAATAAGAGAAGATTCGAAGAGTTAGTCGAAGAAGGATATATACGCTACGAGGACAAGCCGTTAGAAACCAAAGATGGGGATGAAATTCCTGTAGAATTCGTCAGCAACACTTACGAAGCGGGTGGAAAAGAAGTGGTACAGTGCAATATTAGGGAAATATCTGAGAGGAAGAAGGTAGAAGAAGAGATAAAGTATCTTGAGAATTTGGAGAGAATTATAACCAAAATTTCGACCGAACTAGTAAATATCGAAGTGGAAGAAATCGACGAAAATATAGATCAGGCTTTGAAAAAAATCGGAGAGTTCGCAGATGCTGATCGTAGCTATTTTTTCCAGTTCTATGAAGATTTAGAAAAGATGGATATGACGCACGAAAGGTGTACAGAAGGTGTAGAGCCACAAAAGGGCAATATGCAGAATTTTTCTACCGACAATCTTCCCTGGTTGATAGAGAAAGTCAAAAAATTCGAAAACATCACGCTTCCAAAAGTATCTGAACTACCTCCGGAAGCAGAAGCATTTGAAGAACTTTTGCACAAACAGAACATCAAATCATTGCTTGTACTCCCTATAATCTCCGATGATGATCTCAAAGGACTTATCGGGTTCGATTGGGTAAAAAAAGAAGAAGAATGGTCCGAAGACGTGGTCGATCTGCTGAGGATAGCTGGAGAGACGATCCAAAGTGCGTTAGATCGGAAGGAGACGGAAGAAAAACTCAAGAGATCGGAAAAAAAATTCAGAAGTAGTTTTGAAGCTTCTCCAGATCCTACGTTTTTGTTGGATAAAGATGGTGTTTTCGAAGATGTAAATCAGGTAGCTTTAAAAAAGTTGGGATATGAAAAGGAAGAAATCGTAGGGAAATCATTGGAGGAGGTACCTTTCTTTCGGGAAGAGATGTTAGAAAAAACCAAAGAAAAATTTGAAAAAAGAAAGAAAGGGGAAGACGTACCTCCATACGAGATCGATATGCTTGGGAAGGACGGAGATAGACTGTTCGTAGAAGTTAACGTTGGAACCTTCGAAAGGGATAGGTTCGAAGGAGAGATAGTAATCGCTAGAGATATCACCGAAAGGAAAGAAGTTGAGGAGAAACTCAGGGAGAGCAAACAGAGATTGGACCTAGCACTCAAGGGAGCAGAACTAGGCGTGTGGGACTGGAACGTGAAAACGGATGAAGTTAAATATAGTGAACAATGGGCAAAGATGCTCGGACATAGTCCCGATGAAATAGAACAGGACCTAGATTCCTGGGAAAAAAGGGTGCATCCAGATGAACTACCAAGAGTTAAAGAAGAATTAGAAAAGCATCTAGAGAGGAAAACAGATTTATATAAAACAGAACACAGGATGAAGACAAAATCAGGAGATTGGATCTGGGTAAAGGATGTAGGAAAAGTATTTGAAAGAGATGAAAACGGTGAACCAGTAAGAGCCGTAGGTATCCATGAAGACATAACTGACCGAAAGAGATCGGAGCAAAAATTGAAAAAGAGGGAAGAAAAATATCGAACAATATTCGAGTCTGCAAATGATGCGATATTTATTGTGAAGAAAGACAGATATATAGATTGTAATGAAAAAGCCTTAGAGATGTTTGAATGTGATCGAGAGGATATCATAGGTAAATCCCCCTATGAATTTTCACCAGAGAAACAACCGGATGGAAGCGATTCGCGGGAAAAAGCTATGGAAAAGATCAATTCGGCTTTGAAAGGGGAACCTCAAAATTTCGAGTGGGTTCACACCACAAAAGCTGGTGAATCTTTCCATGCTGATATCACAGTAACCAAATATATGGTCGACGATGAAAAATTCGTGATGGGGATAGTCCGGGACATCACCGAGTGGAAAGAAGCTCAAGAACTTATTGAAGAGAACAAGGAAAAACTTGAGAAGCTCCAGGAGATAAGCACCAAACTGGAGGGTTACAAATCCGAAGAAGAGGTGTATTCTTTTGCTATAAAAGCGGCTGAAGATATACTCGAATTCGATATATGTGAGATAAATGTTCTAGAAGATGACAAGATGAGGCATGTAGTACGAAGCCATGCTTTCCCAGAAGAAGGTTCATCGAAATTGAACCCTCTCCCGATAGATGACAGTGTAGCTGGAAAAACATATCTAAAAAATAGTTCTTTTCTTGTAAAAGATATACAAAAACATGAGGAGGCAAATCCTACTCTGGAGGAATTTAAGTCAGCGATAAGCGTACCTTTAGGCGATTACGGTGTTTTTCAGGCCCTTTCTACTGAAGTGAATCATTTCGATGAAGAGGACTTGAGGATGGCGGAACTCTTGATGGGTCACGTTTCTGAAGCTCTAAAGAGGGTTCAAGCAAAAGAGAAAGAGAAGTTCCTCCATTCTCTACTCCGGCACGACGTCGGGAACAAAAACCAAATTATCAGGGGATATTTAGAAATGATGAAAAAACACGATATCCCAGATGAATTGAAAAAACTTGTAGATAAAGCGGAAGTTGCCGCTAGAAATAGTAGAGAGATAATCGATAAGGTTAGAAAACTCCGGAAGATCGAGAAGGAGAAAAAAATCAGTAAGGTGCATCTAAGCTCGGTGATTGACAAGGTATTGTCAGGACATCAAAATCAGCTGGAGAGGAGGGGGATAAACATCGATCTGAGTAAATGTGACTGTAAAGTGATGGGAGGGGCTTTATTAGAAGAGTTGTTCTCTAATCTGATCAAAAATTCGATCCAACACTCGAATTGCGATGGAATCAGAATCAATTCTCAGATAGAAGAAAATAAATGTTTAGTGACAGTAGAAGATGACGGTGTAGGGATATCCGATGAAATGAAAGACAAGATTTTTGAGAAGGGATTCAAAGATGGGGAGAGCTCAGGGACTGGATTGGGATTGTACATGGTGAAAGAGATAGCCGAAAGTTACGGAGGAAGTGTAGAAGTGAAGGATTCAGAGATGGGCGGAGCTAGGTTCGATATTGCTCTTGAAAAAGCTGAAAACCTGAATGATTAGAGGGAAAAAATGGAAGATGAAAAAGAACTCGAAGAAGAGTTGAGGGTTAACGAAAGTTTAGAGGCAAAATTAGAAGATCAAGAAC
>JAZKSP010000046.1:0-10963 GCA_036626005.1 Thermoplasmatota archaeon
TATCTAGAAAGTTCATAGGTTCCTGAATCAGGTCCTCTAGCATAATCTTTAAATCAAGGGGTTATTTTAAAACCAATCATCAATGGACTTAAAGTTTGATAGAAAGGAGATATTCCTTATAAGCGTAATAGTATTGATGATTTTAGCTTGGACTATAGGAAATCTAGGTGGTGCCTATTTTGGGATGCAAGATGAAGAGCTTGAGGGAAGTGACCGAAGAGGATCCAATTATGATGATGAAGGACAGAGCTCTGCGTTCAACATACCAATAAACCTCGTCAGGATATTTATTGGAGGTCTCCTAATAGCTGGAGTTATAAGCATATTTATCGCACCAAATGAAGCAGTTTTAGATTCTTTATTTAGAAATCTTCCTAAACTCCTAATTATTGGGCTGATTTATCTCTTAATTGAGCTTTTCCCTTATATAGAAAGATTTGGTAGTTGGTTAGAAGAGTCGTTGAGGATCAACATCGACCTCCCCTCTATGCCCGAGGTACTTTCTGAGAATGGATCTCAACCGATTTCTCCTTCTAGCGGGTATAGCATCGCGATATTGGTCTTACTTGCATCTGTGTTGGCAGTTTTATTTTTCTTTTTCAGGTATAAAAGGATTTCAGGAGGACAATCTAAAACCGAAGAAGATATTTCATCTACTGCTGACAGAGCTATCACTGAACTGCATGATGGTGAAGATGTTAGAGATGTCATAATACGGAACTATCAAAAAATGTTGATCATCCTTGAACAGGAGGGTATCAAGCAGAAAATCTCTTTTACACCAAGAGAGTTGGAAAAGATGGCTCTTTCTAATCTTCCATTGACAGAGAAAACCATCGATGAAATGACAGCATTGTTTGAAGAAGCAAAGTACAGCGATCATCCTTTAAGTGAGAAGGAACGAAATCGAGCGATTAAGAATTTCAAGCAGATTAAGGAGGAAATAGAGGGGATGAAAAATGCCTGAAGGGGGTTTGTCGTCTTCAGCGAGGCAAGGTGCGAATCTAGAGATGTTCATGAAGTTGACAGCTATAGCCATCTTAGTCTTGTTAACTTTTGTTGCTAGAGGCGTGAGACCTACCATAATAATGATCATCTTGGTATTCCCTCTATGGTGGTTAGCAGAAAAAGTGATGGCCAATACAGACGCTCCCTCTTTTTGGAAAAGTATTGAAGAGAGAGAAGATTTCTCGAGACTGCCCTTAGTAGAAGATATCAATAAGATGGAGGGGGCTAGAGAAGGTCAGAAAGTGAAACAGGCTATCCTTGAAGGAAGGCTAAAAGACCAGGTCTATTACACGTTAAAAAATGAATATAATCTCTCGGAAGAAGAGATCAAGATATTAGATGAAGATCCAGATAGTATCACAAAAAAAATCGATAACAAAGAATTGATAAAATATCTCAAGCACGCTAGGGATCTGAACGATCTGAAAAAACCCAACGGTGGAGACCAATTTGAACTATTTTCCGAAGAAAAAAATGGTGATTTCGAAGGTGAAAAGATCAAGTTTGAAGAAAAAATCAAATCGGCCGTAGTCGAGTTGGAAAAAATCCATCACATAGAGGAAGATAGGTGAGACAAAAAATGAAAACCAAAAATTTCGGTTATCTGTTTGCCCTATTCTTTGTCACCTTAGTTCTCGGAATGATGTTCATCGATTACATCTTTTTCCTACCTGCACTGGCTTCTCTAGCTATAATGATCGTTGGATATCTTGATCTTCCACCCGATGATGAAGAGATAACTATAGAGAGGGACCAGGAAGAGGTTCATACATACGAAGGAGAAGAATTCACCGTGGGTTTCACGGTAACAAATCACGGAGATTCCGAAGCATTCCTAGAGGTCAAGGATAAGTTATCTACCAATGTAAAGGTGGTGGAGGGTTCTAATCATCATTCGCTGTATCTCGAAGGAGGAGAAGAGAAGAAGATAGAATACAAGGTAAAATTCTTGAAGACAGAAAATTACAAAATAGGCCCTTTGAAAGCACGCTATCTAGATCCGATGGGGTTAATCTCTAAGGATTGGAAGTTCGATGAATTTATGAATGCTATCGCTCTCCCACCTGTTGAAGAACTCAGTCGCACTAAGTTAAGACCCCGATATACTAGAGGATGGTTGGGAAATATAAAATCCTCTCAAATGGGGATCGGTTCTGAGTTCTTTTCCATAAGAGAGTATTTACAGGGAGATGAGATGAGAGATATTAACTGGAAGGCTACCGCAAGATATCTAGACCCAAAGAGCAATTCATTCGAGGCAGAAAAAAGCGGAGATGTAATAATAGTGGTCGATGCCTTTTATGATTCAAATGTTGGAGTTTTCGAGGACAATATGTTGAAACACTCGGTGAGAGCAGCCTCTAGCTTAGCTTCTGATATAATATCCGATCGAAACAGAGTTGGTCTACTAGTTATAGGTGATTTCGTTAGATGGGTTTATCCTAGAGCAGGTCAAGAACAATTGTATGAGGTAATGGATAATCTGATGAATTTAGAAGGAGGAAGTCATTGGCGATTAGAGCATGCTAGGTTTATAATGGACAAAATATTTCCTAACCGATGTTTACTGCTTTTCATCTCTCCTCTAACAAGTGAAAAGGTAACCAAGGCGATAGCTGGTTTAGCTAGGAAAAAATACGAAATAGCTGTGCTTTCTCCCTGTCCGGTAGAGCTTCAGAAAAAACATATTGATAGAGAGGACGAACTAGCTGAAAAACTGCGAAGGATTGAGAGGAAGAACAGGATGGCAGAGTTGAGAGATTACGGCCCGGTTATCGATTGGAATACGGAACAACCACTTGAAGTAGCTATAGAGGGGGTGAGACGATATCAAATGAGAACGTGAGTCTAGATCGAATTATTGATCGAATGCAGCACATTATACAAGGGAGAAAATCTCTTTTGAAAGCTATCTTAATATCCATCCTCTTGGTCGTACTTACTACCAGTCTGTTATATCCAAGCCCGTTCTGGTATCTTCCGATAATTGGTGGACTGATATCGATCACGGGGATATTATTGAAAAGAAAAGTTTTGATCACCTTGGGCATGATGCTGATAGGGGCTATATTTTTCCTGAATGAACGACCTGTTTCGCTTTCAACCTTTGATATATTTATATTGATAGGTTTATTAGTCCTTTTGTATGGTGCCATAATATATTTAATCGATTTAGTGAGGATGGATATGATATGGAGAAATTCTAAAGGAGATATCAGTGATACATTTCGTCGATATAGGAAAAATTGGAATAGATCGATTATAAAAAGTCTATCTTTAGTCTTTTTACTCTCGCTTTTAACTTTCATTATCTCTTGGATCGGCTCATTTGATTTTTGGATTCGAATAAATAATTCCATTCTATTAGGTGTTTCAGTCCTCTTTACACTCTGTATAATTATTCTTCTTTACGTTCTATTTATAAAAATACCAGAGTTATACAACTTGGGAGATTAGGGATGTAGAGAATCTGTCTACGTAGAAAACTTTAAAATATAGCTAATAATAAAAATAAAAGTGAGTGTGTGTTGCCTGTATTGAAACAACACCTATTTTGTTTGTCTTACGATATTTGTTTTCAATCCTCAATTTCTGATTGTATCAGGCAGCTCTTCATATGGATCTCATTAGAAATCTGCTCATTCAACGACTCAAGTTCATCATCTGAAAATGATTTCTGGAGATAATCAATAGTATTTCCTTTCTTTTCGTGCATCTTTTGGAGGAGTTCGTCTACATTTCTTTCATCCATCATACCACCATCGTCTGACATTTTGTCGGACAAAGAAAGGTAATAGGTTATTTAAATACTTTTCGATACCCGATATTCTTATCTCTGGATGGTAAAAAAATATTGAAAACTTTCTTATCAATCGTCAGACAAAACGAGATCTGTTTTTCTCTAAACTTTTTGAGTTTGAGAAAGTATAAATATCTTTTCCAGTATGTTTCGATAGATGCCTTCACAAAAGATAAGAGTTGTAATCGTAGACGATTCTAATTTTATGGTCACGATCCTCAAGGATATCTTGGGGAATGAAGACAGTATTGAGGTTGTCGGAACGGGCCGTGATGGTGAGGATGCTATCGAATTAAATAAGGAAAAAAACCCCGATGTTATACTTTTGGATGTTCAGATGGCAGAGATGGATGGACTCACAGCCTTAGAAAGGATTATGGAAGAGGACCCTAACCCTATTGTTATCATATCTGGGATGGGTGATAAAGCTGGAAAGATGTCTGTCAAGGCTTTAGATGCAGGAGCAGTAGATTTCATCTCTAAAACGTCTGGACCCCTTTCAATGGATATAAGAAAAAAATCTGACGAGATAATTGAAAAAGTGGTAAATGCTGCGAAAACAGATATTGAATCATTCGAAAGAGAAAGTAAAAAATTAGCTAAAGAAAAATTCGTTCCAGAAGTTTCTAGTGATCGTCTGATAGTAGTAGCTTCTTCTACAGGTGGTACTCGAGCTTTGGATAATTTTCTTTCGATCTTTCCCTCTAATTTTCCCGTACCTATTATCGTGGTTCAGCATATGCCTCAAAGCTTTACCACTTATCTCGCCTCTACTCTAAATTCAAAATTGGATTTGCCGGTGAAGGAGGCTAAAGATCATGACGAGGTCAAAAATAATCAGGTATATATCATACCTTCTGGATACCACGGCATGATCAGCACCTGGAAGGGAAAGACTTTCATCAGTTTAAATGATGAACCTAAGTTACATGGGGTGAAACCTTCCGCCGACTATCTCTTTCGTTCTGCTTCAGAGAAATTTAGAGGCCGATTGGTGGGTATCGTTTTGACGGGCATGGGAGAGGACGGAGCATCCGGGGCGGAGGCGATCAAAAATAATGATGGGTTTTTGGCCATACAGGATAAAGATAGTTCTGTTGTCCATGGGATGCCTGACACCGCGAAAAAAAGAGCGGGCTGTGATTTTGAAGGCGCACCTTCTGAGATCGGAAAAAAGATGGTTGAGATGTTTATGGAGGAAAACTAATGAGTGAAGACTTTCAAGAGATGTTTGAGGAAGAGACCAGGGAACAAATCGAAAAGATGAATGAGAATCTTTTATCCCTAGAAGAGGACCCCACTGACCTAGAACTCATAGAAGAGATATACAGAGCTAGTCATACACTGAAAGGTATGGCCGGGACTATGGGTTACCAGGGTATACAAAAGATCAGTCACAGGATGGAGGAGCTGTTCGATGATCTGAAGAATGAAGGAGCTAAAGTCGATGAGCGTCTTTTTGAACTGCTATTTGAATGTGTAGACACCATAGAGATACTATCTACCGGTGAAGAGGAAGATTACCAGTATTTGATAGATGAGCTAGATGATGTCATCTCTGATAAGGAAGACGATGAAGAAACGGAAATAGATAGAACTGACTTGATCAAAAATACTACACTTCCAGAAAGGATAAAAGAGAGCTTGCATCGGCTATCAGAAAAAGAACTAACTCTTGGTATGATAAAGGTATCAGAAGACGAAGAGTTGCCAGCGGTGCGAGGAGTTGAACTACGGGAGAAATTGGATTTTGAATATGAATTATTTTGGCCCGATCCTGAGGATGTAGATTCTGATCGAGATAAATTTTTTGTAGTCACAGAGGAGGAATTGAAGAAAAAAGATTTGGATAGGACTACAGGATTAACTATAGAGATCAAAAGAGATGAAGGAAAAAAACTAGTGAAAGAAAAAGAAGATATGAAAGCTGAGAAAAAAGAGGATAACAAAGAAAGAAAAATAACAACGTCTGACAAGTTAAAGGTGGATTTGGAGGATATAGAGCACGTGATGAACCTCATAAGCGAACTTGTCATATCTAAAGGATCATTAGAAGATCTCTCAAGTTCCCTAGACTCTGATAGGCTCTCTTCTGTTACAAATAGAGTTGACAGGATCTCTGGAGAATTAAGGGAATCCGTCCTCGATTTAAAGATGACTGAAGTGAAAAGTGTTTTTAGACGATTTCCTAGGATGGTAAGAGATATTGCCAAGGAAAAAGATAAGAAAGTTAATTTTGAGATGAAAGGTGAAGATATAGAACTAGATCGGACCATCCTAGAGAGGATTACGGATCCGCTTGTTCATCTGCTCAGGAACGCTGTAGACCATGGTATAGAACCGATAGAGGAAAGGAAGGAGAAAGGGAAACCACCAGAGGGTAAAATAAAACTAGCAGCCACTCAGAAGGAAGAAAACGTACTCATCGAAATCTCTGATGACGGACGAGGTCTTGATGAAGAGAAGATAAAAGAGAAAGCTTTCGAGAGAGGATTGATAGATGAGGAGGAAATCGAGGAGATACCTGAAGAGGACCTTTACATGTTGGTTTTTAACTCTCATTTTACGACTAAAGATGAAGTGACCGAAGTCTCGGGTAGAGGGGTCGGTATGGAGGTAGTAAAAGAAACAATGGATTCTCTTGGAGGAGAAGTCAGTATAAGATCTGAAAAAGGAGAAGGAACTACGATAAAGCTCACACTCCCTCCTTCGGTTGCGATAGTACAGGCCTTTCTGATACAAGTTGGTGATGGGACTTATGCTGTCTCCTTAGAAGATATCGTGGAAACTGCCCAGGTTAAAATTGAGGATATAGAGAAGATAAAAGGCAAAGATTTCATAAGTTTACGGGATAAATATATCCCCCTTATATATCTTAGAGAAAAATTTGACGACGTTTCCCCTGACTCTATCAAAAATGAAAAGGAAAAACTCACTGTAACGATAGTTTCTAAAGAGGGGGAAACGGCCGGATTTGTTATAGACGAAGTTCTCACGGAAAAAGAGATAGTGATAAAACCTCTGCCCGAGAACCTGCAAAACATGGGTGGTTTCATGGGAGCTACGATACTAGGAGATGGAACTATAGCAATGATATTGGATACACTTTACTGGATAGAGACTACCGCTTGATGAATATCCGCTTCTTCAGATCAAAAGATTCTACTTTATCTTTGGCGGGGGCTCTCAAATTTTCAGACATCCCTAGTATGAGGAAACCCCCATCTTTCAAACTTTCTACTAATCTTTCCATAAGTTCGGTTTTAGATTCGTTATTGAAGTAAATCATCAGGTTTCTGCAGAGGATCAGGTCGAATTTTTTTGTGAAAGATGTTTTAAAGATATCAATTTCCTTGTAATTGACAAGATCTTTTACTTCATCATTAAGTATCCATTCTTCACCATCTTCTATGAAGTATCTTTTCTTCTCAGATTTAGATAGGTTTTTCACCGATTTGTTAGGATATTCCGCATTTCTTGCGAAATCCAAAGCTTCTTCATCTAAATCAGTGGCATTAATCTGAAAAGAAAGATCATCTGATGGACGATTATTTAAATAACTGATGGCCAAAGAGTATGGTTCCTCACCGGTCGAACATCCAGCGGACCAAGCCTCTATCTTCTTCAGTATCGATTCGTTATTCCTCTCTAGGATTTGGGGTAGAACTCGTTTCTCGATTGTATTCCATACTTTTTTATCTCTCTTAAATTTAGTCACATTGACGGTTAATAGTTCTCGCAGTTTTTCGATCTCCTCTGAATTCTTTCTAATATACTTCAAGTAATCACTAAATCTAGGAGTCTCTACTACTCTCATCCGAGCATGAAATCTTCTTCTAAGGTGTGATTTAGAATAATTGTCATAATCTACTCCGATCATCTTAGAAACTTTGTTTTTTAATCTTTCGAAACCTCTCGAGTCCGTGTTTCTTTCAAGTTTTTCCATAAAGTCACCTTATTTTCTTTTTTCCAGATCGAGGTTTCCGATCTTATAATCCATCATCTGTTCGATATCCAATACTCTAACGGTCCGACCGTCTTCTAATCTGATTATCCATTTGAGCATCTTCTCATTAAGATTTGTAATAGATGATGGATCGATAAGTTTATCTTCATCGGTGGATGCAATATCTTTTAATCTATCAACAGTTAGAGCGAATTTTTCATCGCCCACATTAACAAGTAGGACTTCATCCACCTCATCTTTTGTTCTACTTATCCCGATTGTCTTTTTCAAATCGATTATCGGGATCACTTCACTTCTAAGATCGGTCGCACCAATTACATGTTCAGGAGATCCAGGGATGTTAAATGTACTGACATCTCTTACGATCTCTACCATCAGATCCACTGGTACTCCATAGTCTTCTCCATCTAATTCGAAAATTGTAAACAACATCTCGTTTTCCTGATTAGCGGCTACTTTCTCTCCTTTTTGATTTATTGATTTTTTCTCTGTATCTGAGTTGTTATCTTTCATCGTACCACGCATTTATTCTTCATTAAATGATCATCTCCACTTATATTCCTAGTATGATTAATAATTGCCTGGTTAGACAGAAGAGAGATTATCCCTTATTTAATCCCTACGCCTAGAATTTAAGAAAATTGAAAAACTCTGGAAAGTCGTCATTCGATCGAATGTTCTTTCTCAAATTCTTCCACCTTTTCTAGGCTTTTTTCGGATAAATTCTTTACCATACCTATTAGATCTGTCAATAAGACAAGTCTATCGTCGTGCTTCACAATACCTTCAAGAAATTTCTTATTGACTGGTGTCTCTAAAGCTTCCGACGGCTCTTCTATATCGTTTGTTGATATTGTTGGGATCTCCGTAACCTCAGTAGCCATCACTCCTAGATTTTCATTAAATAAAATCATTAATTGGGAATCTTCCACATCTAATTCAACATCTAAATCTAATACCTTAGGAAGATCTATGACGGTGATTATCTCTCCACGTCTATTGATTATACCCCTTATCTTTAGCGATGTTGAAGGTACAGTTGTAACCTCTTCTAACTGGATTATTTCTCTTACCTGAGAGATTGGACAAGAGAGGTAGTCCTCTCCTACTCTGAAAACGACTATCTGTAAAGATTCTTCAGAAGCTATCTTTTCTTGGATTCCCATTTTTATACCTCTTTCAAACTATTATTTTTTCTCCACTTTAGCTCAGGGAATTCACTCATGGTTTAGAAATAGCGATTCATTTTATAAAGTTTTACCTGTTAAATCCGAAAAATCGATAAGTGAACCACTAGTAGTTCATCTAATCTCTCAACTCAAATCATATTTTTCAACCATTTGAAGCAGTTCATTAGCCAGAGTGGACAGATTCTGTGCGGAGCTGGAAAGTTCTTCTACAGAGGCGTTCTGTTCTTGTGTAGAGGCGGCGACAGATTCGGCCTTATCGGAATTTTTATCGGCGATCTCGGTGATAGAATTGACTTTATTCGAAGATTCTTGCAGATGTTCAGTGACTTCTTCCACCGCTCTAGAGATCTCTTTTATCGAGTGGGAAACAGAATCGACCGATTGTTCGATGTTTTGCAAAGAGTTGAAGTTTTCGTGGGTGACCTCGTCCACATCTTCCGCTTTTTCCGTCAGTTCATCTACGCTTTCTACGACTTTAGAGGTGTTATCTTGTGTCTCTTCTATTATCTCCTTGATATGATCGGTCTCTTCCTGAGTCTCTTCAGCCAATTCTCTCACTGAATCGGCTACAACAGCGAAGCCTTCTCCCTCTTCTCCGGCCCTCGCGGCCTCTATCGCCGCGTTCAAAGCAAGAAGGTTAGTTTGGTCCGCGATATCTGAAATGGTATCGATGACTTCTCCGATCATCTCGGACTTCTCTTCTAGGTTCTCGACGTTTTTCTTCGTAGTTTTCAGTATCTCCTTTAGCTCATCTACGGTTTTATCCGCTTCTTCGGCGAACTCCATGCCATCTTCGGTCTGTGCGGCAGCTTCTTCGGCTGAAGCAGTTATACTTTCAGCTGAAGCCGAAGTTTCCTCCATGTTAGCGGCGCTGTTCTCTATCATCTCAGTAAGTTTTTCCAGTTTTTCAGCCTGTACGTTTGTATCTTTTGATATATCTCCTATCGATCCCGATATATTTTCTGATACGGCGTTCAGCTCTTCAGATGATGAAGCGATGGTTTCAGAGGCATCGTTGAGTTCTATCGAGGCATCTTTTATCCGCTGTAGATTGCCTTTGAACCTTTCTATCATCCCGTTAATGCCTTCGATCAACTCACCTATGTCGTCGTTCTTTTCCTTTTCTATCCTTACTGTCATATCTCCATCTTCGAATCTCTCGATCCCCTCTAGTATCTTTTTCACCTGATTATTGAGGTATACCTTGGCCTCTTTCTGTTCTCTCTGGAGTTTCTTCATCTCGGTAATATCCTGTATATAACCAACGGTCTTCACGACTTCACCATCGATATTTTCGTAAGGTGTGCCGCTAACGAGTCCTTCTAAAGGAGAACCATCCTTTTTTAGAAATCTTAGTTCATAGGTCTCTGTCACTCCCTCTTTTCTATTTTCGGTTTTCTGTCTGAGTTTTTGGAATTGTTCTTCACTCATCAACTCTGAGAAGCTTTTCCCCTCTAGTTCTTCCTTTGAATATCCAAACTTATCCGCCATGTATTTATTGGCGAAAAGGATATTATCCTCAAGATCGGTGATGCTTATAGATAGAGGGGCGTTCTCGATTAAAGTTTCATCCCTGTTTTTACTTTCTTTCAAATCTTCCTTGATCCTTTTTTTCTCCGTGATATCCTTGAGGATTACGAGTGCTCTAGAAGAAGGCTTCTCACCCCTCTCTAAGGGAACGATCGAGGTCAGAAAATGTTGGGACGAATCTTCCCCCGAATCGAGACTTTTTCCCTTATCATATATTGCTTCACCAGTTTTCAGCACTTTCTGAATAGAATCAACAAGATATTCGAAAAACTCATCGCTCCTTTCTTCCAGTGTATCTATGCTTTCAATCCCCAGTTTTTCTTCTATAGCCGAGTTAGATTTCTGTATTACACCATCTTCATTTACTATCATCACTGGGAAAATACCAGTTTCAAAAGAGGAGCTCACAATATCTCGATAGAACTGTTTCTTTTCTTTACATTCTTCTAATTTTTTATTTGTCTCTCT
>JAZKSP010000047.1:0-10958 GCA_036626005.1 Thermoplasmatota archaeon
GTATTCTCACCTTCAAAACGGACCCTGTCCCCTACACTCAATTTCCCGTTATCTATCTTTATAGCGGCTACACTCGGTTTCTTGAAATATTTGAACACCTTTCCTACTTTTTCCTCCATCTTGCTCACCGCGTTTATATACGAATTCCTTGGTAATTAATTTTTTGTTTCGATAATTTTACGAAAACTCTGAGGGAAAAACCCCGATCTACAAATCTCTCTCAAGATCCTTTTACCTTTTCCTTCAACTGCTCAAAAGTCACGGATTCATCCGCTATGAGTGACCTTTCTTCCAAATCTGCCATAAATTTATCTCTTTCTTTTATCCTCTGTTTATAAAAGCTATCGGCTCTCTTTAGATCGTCCTTCTGATAAACCACGAACAGTAGATTGGGTTTGTCTTCAACATTTAGATAAACTTCCTCTACATTTTCTATTGGTATCAATGTTTTTTGCTTATGGATTCGAGGATTATATTTTATTATTTCGCCGTTCTCATAGTGTAATTCATCGTCTAATGAGTATAATTTGTTCATACTATCTAACAAGCGATAAAAGACATATATGATATAAATTATACCAACGGCCATTATTAAAATCCAATTAGTCTCCATAGGTTGAGTAAGGAAAACCCATATCACGAGTACGCTCGTTATTATCAAACCTAGAGCATGTCTAAGGATCTTGATGTTTCTCCTACGTTGTTCTTTTTGCAACAGCTCCTGGTAATCCTCTTCGGTTTCCACCATAATTCCAGCTCTTTACCTCTCATTACGTGCATCTCTTTTAATTAAGTTTCCTTTTTTCCCGGTTTGTACATCAATATACCGTCTTCGTCGTTTTGATAGTACTCTTCTATTTTTGTGATTTTGGTAAAGTCGAGTTTATCATAGAACATCTGGGCCTCTTCATTTGATATCCGAACAATTAGGAAGAATCTCTCTACATCCATTTTATTTAGGACTTCTTCCATAAGAGATGTTCCAATTCCCTTAAGCCTTTGATCGGGTGAGACAGCTATGGATATTATCACTCCATCTCCTTCCCTCTCCTCGGCGAGGATGTACCCTATTATCTTAGAATCCTCTTCAGCTAAAAGAAAAAAATTATTAGAGATATAGTCCTCGAAAATCTCTCTAGAATATGGATATTCGAAGCTTTTTCTCTCGATCTCCAAGATCTTTTCTAGATCTTCCTCCTCGCACTTCCTTATCAGCATCTTTTATAGATTTATACATACTTGACCTTAATTAATTTGAGGTTTTTAGATAAACTGTTTCTCTTATTCTATCACCTCTTGCCAGAAGGGACAACAAAACTTTTAATACATCTATCAGGATTTACAGACTAGGAGGATAATATGTTTGCAAAAGAACCGATAGATTTGGAAAAAATCGGCAAAGAGATGTCTGATAAGGAGATACTTCGTTTTGGACTCGCCGCAGAATTAGATGCAATAAACTTCTACGAGCAGATGGCAGAATACACCGACGATGATCACATCAAAGAAGTACTCCTTGAAGTAGCTAAGGAAGAAAAAGAGCATGTGGGGGAATTCCAGACACTACTTCTGGAAAAAGATCCACAGCAGGTAGAGGAGATGGAAGAGGGTAAAGAAGAAGTATTAGAGATGTTAGGCTAATAGATATCTTTAGAGTGTTTTTCTAGTTGTGAAAAATCCTTTTATAGATTTTTTCTTTAAATATAAAAACTTTATATCCATCTTTCCCTTATCATTATAGGAGAGAATGGTCGAAGAGAATCCTCAGGGAAAACTGGTAGCTATAGGAAGTATAACCCTGAACATAGGAATATTCATAACTAAATTGTATCTCGGTTTTTTGATAGGGAGTCTAGCTCTGTTATCCGACGCATTCCATTCAATCTCGGACAGCGCAAGTTCAGTTGCTGTATACATCGGTTTAGCGATCTCAGAAAAACCAGCTGATGAAGAACACCCATACGGACACGGTAGAGCAGACCAGATAGCTGTTTTAGTGGTTGGAATAATATTGATGCTTACAGCATTGACCTTTCTCTCAGAAGGTTTCCAATCCCTTACCATGGAACCTCCAACTTTGAAGATGAACGATCGGTTTTATATCTACATATTCTTGACCGCCTTGGCAAAAGAGATTATCGCTGAAGCTAGCTACTTTGTAGGGAAAAGAACCGAGACGGATTCATTAAAGGCGGATGCGTGGCATCACAGAGGCGATGCAATAACTACAGTGTTAGTCATAGGAGCGATATACGGCTCAGAAGCAGGGCTTTTGTTTCTCGACCCTCTCGCCGGGATAGGCATAGCCGTACTTCTTGGATACATTGGGCTCTCTTATATCAAAAAGTCAACCAATCGTTTGCTGGGCACTAAGCCCTCCTCCGAAATTATAGAGAAAATAGAAAAGATAGCTTCCAAGACTGAAGGTGTCAGGGAAGTTCACAATATCGAAGTTCACGATTACGGCAAAGACAAAGCGATATCGCTCCATATGAAGTCCAGCGAAGGAACGGTCCGCTCGGCACATGATGCTTCTCATCGGCTTGAAAATAAGTTGGAAGAAAGATTTAGATCGACTGCTGAGATCCACTTAGATCCAACAAGTATACCTCGAAAGGAGATAGAAAACTTGGTTCAAAGTAATGCGAAGAAATACGATGAGATCATGGAAGTCCACCGGATCAAGATAACTGAGAGCCGGAATAAAATACTGATCTCACTCCATCTTATTCTTCCAAATAACATTTCTACAAAAGAAGCTCACGATATAGCTACCAAATTTGAAAAGGATATAGAGGAAAAAAGCGAAGACGAGATCAGAGCCGATATAGAGATACAAGCTCACATCGAACCAGAGGACGAAGGCTTATCAAATGCTTCAACGTGACATCGCAGTGACTATCTGAATAGGCAGAATGCCCATCTTTTCTCTCCTAACCTCTTCAACTTCAAAATTCCTATCTTCTAGAATCTTTTTGGGGTAGATAGGTCGGCAGTCCAAAATTCGGGGAAAAAGATCATGAAATATTTCGTAGAGTTCTACAAAAACGTCTTCCTCTCTAGAAAGACTGACTACACATAACTTTCCTTTTTCATTCAAGATTCTTTTTATCTCATCCAACACCTTCAATATTTCTAACTCGCTAAAAAGTTCGAGTGTAAAACTCATAAATATTTTGTCGAAAATATTCTCCTTAAGAGGGATGCAAACCGCATCGGCACATATAAGATCAACATTTTGAAAAGAATTTTCAGCGAAGAGTCTTCCCTGAGTTATCCGACACATCTCTAGAGATATATCTATACCAACTACTCTCCCTTCTTCTCCAACTTTAGCTAAGATCTCACTCAAAGCGTGACCGGTTCCAAAACCGATCTCTAGAACTCTTTCTCTAGATTTTATCTCAAGGTGATCTAGAGCCATATCTCTGTATTTTTTTTCGAATGCGCCCTCTATATAATCGTAGAGACCTGAAATCCTGTCATAATGTTTTTTTGCTTCAGTTCTTTTTCGCTGGATAGTGCTTATTTCCTCATAAGGGTCTTCTTCAACACCCATCTGTTAATCATAATAAATACATAAATGAGGGGATATGATATTTGCGATGACGCGTACCTAACCCCAAGGTTATTTAGACACCTGTCTATGGAAAGATACTAATATTGTATAATTATTCCGAGCTTAGAACATTAATATAAGGTGTAAAAGATGGCAAGGACGGACCTATCAGATGAAAGAGGACTTACGGAAGAGCAGAAACTTTTCAAGGAAAGCATTTCGGATTGGGCCGAAAGAAATCTTTCTCTCGAAAGAGTAATCGAGATGAATAGAGAAGGACATCCTTTCCCAGAAGACATAGTCGAAGGATTGGCCGATCTTGGAGTCATAATGGGGCCTGTACCGGAAGAGCACGGTGGCATGGGTTTGAGTTGGAAAGACCAGATCGTGATAGCAGATCAGATTGGCTACATAGACCCGAGTATCGCTACCGCAGCGGGTTTTATGGCCGTAGAGACTGGTTGGGGGTTCACTTTAAATCGCTACTGCAATGAAGTGATTAGAGAGAAATACGTTAAACCAGCGATCAATGGAGAAAAATTCGTAGGTATCGCGACCACCGAACCGAAAGGGGGTTCCGATGTCGCTGGATTCGAATCTACCGGGGAGAAAGACGGAGACGAATGGATCCTGAACGGCGAAAAGACCTTTATCAGCGGTGTCGAAGAATGCCGGAGAATGGGTGGAGGTTACTGGGTCAATGTGAGAACCGGTCCTCAAGTCGAGGGATCTCCGCACAAGAATATGACAGCTTTTTTCGTTCCTATCGATGCCGACGGATTAAAGCCACAGGAACCTTATGACGACGCAGGAAGAGGTTCCCTCTCAACGTCTGGATTCATCATGGAAGACGTAAGGATCCCTGATGAGTACATGCTAGGAGAACAGGGCAAAGGATTTTACCATACGATGGAGGGATTCGACCTCGCTAGGATAATGATAGGTGCAAGTGCTGTCGGAGTTACAAGAAGGCTTCTTGAAGAAGCCGCAGATTATATCAAAGAGAGAGAAACCTTCGGAAATCCCTTGGCGAAATATGAAGGTATACAGTTCCCCTTCGTAGAAAGGTACACAGAGATGGAAGCTAGCAAGTTGATGGTGAACAAAGTAGCCGATATGACCGATACGAGATACGACGAAGAAGGGTGGGTCGAAAGGACAGGAAAAGCTCAAACTTACAAACCCACGGAGATCGCGAAGTGGATATCGATGATCAAATACAAAATCCCGCATTTGGCTAAAGATACCGCCGACGACGCGATGCATTGGTTAGGAGCTGCAGGGTACAGTTCCGAATATATATTCGAGACCGCCTGGAGAGGTGTCATGTCTTACTGCGTAGGTGCAGAAGGCGGAGCGAACATACAGAAGATCGTCATAGGAAGAGAAACACTAGGTGACGATTACGTTCCTTACAAGTAAGGTGATCCCGTGAGATTCGTGGTCTTGGTCAAACAAGTCCCAGATACTACTGAAGTCGAAGTCGATGAGGAAACAGGGACCATAATAAGAGAAGGAGTACCATCGACACTCAACTCGTTCGACGAGTTCGCTCTTAACGTGGCAGTGGATATCAAAGATGAGACAGAAGAGGAAGTTGAGATCATCGTTCTCAGCATGGGACCGCCTCAGGCTGAAGAAACATTGAACAAGTGTCTCGCGATAGGAGCTGACAGAGCGGTACTTCTCACTGATAAAGCTTTCGCTGGAGCGGATACTTGGGCTACAGCAGTGACTTTGAGCAGGGCATTGAAGAAGATAGGAAATGTCGATCTTGTATTCGCCGGCCAGGAAGCTTCAGACGGTAACACTGCCCAGGTCGGTCCTGAGGTCGCTGCTCACCATGGTTTGCCTCAGCTCACTTATGTCTCAAAGGTAGAAGACCTGAATGCGGAAGATGGACAGATCGTCTGTAAAAAAGAGACCGACGAGGGCCACGTGAGGATAAAATCAGTTATCCCCACGATCTTGACATGCATGCCAGACCCTGGATTCGAACCTAAAATCCCGAATGTTAGAGAGATAATGAAAGCGAAGAAAAAGCCAAAGGAAGAATGGGGGATCGAAGATTTGGGTGGTGAAGAAGACGATTATGGACTAGAAGGTTCCGAGAGCGTGGTTATAGAAACATACAGTCCACCTCCAAAAGGCGAGGGGATCAAAGTCGAAGAAGAGCCCGAGAAATCTGTAGATGAACTATTAAAATTCTTAGACACTGAGGGGATACTATGATAGAGATTGACTTGGAATTATGCACCGCTTGTGGTAAATGTGTCAAAGCCTGCCCGGAAGATGCACTTGAGATCGAAGATGGGAAGGCCGTATTGACACGCGACTGTATATCATGCAGTGTTTGTGTTTCTGCCTGTCCTGAAGACGCAATAGAACCAGTGATACAAACAGCAGAAGTCGAGGACCTTTCACAATACAACGGTGTGTGGGTATTCGCTGAACAGCAGAGAGGTGAGTTGAAGCCTACGGGACCTCAGTTATTGGGCAAAGGAAGAGAATTGGCCGACGAAATTGGAGAAGAACTCTGCGCGGTCCTGATCGGGAACGATATCAAAGATCTTTCCGATGAACTCGGTGCTTACGGTGCCGAGAAAGTTTACGTAGTGGATGATGAGGCCTTCGAAAATTATTCCACCGAAGCATACACAACGGCGCTTACAAGTTTAATCTCAGAGTACAAACCGAATATCTTTCTTTACGGAGCGACACATGTCGGTAGAGATCTCGCTCCTTCCGTGGCTGGAAGGATGGGACTTGGACTCACAGCGGACTGTACCGACCTCAATAAAGAGCAGGTAGAAGGCAGAGAAGTGCTCCTTCAGACAAGACCCGCCTTTGGTGGAAACGTGATGGCGGATATAGTCTGTCCGAATTCTAGACCCCAGATGGCTACGGTTAGACCGCACGTGATGAGTCCTATGGAACCGGATAAGGATAATGAATTTAAGGTTATAGAAAAAGAAGTAAAAGTAAAAGAAGAAGCGATCAGCACCGAAGTGATAAAATTTTTAAAACCAGAAGATAAAGGAGAGATCCCCATCGAAGAAGCGGACGTAGTGGTCTGCGGAGGACGAGGAGTAGGAACGAGTGAAGAAGATTTCGACCTCCTTAGAGAGGTAGCGGATCTTCTTGATGGAACCGTGGGATGCAGCAGACCGATCGTCGAAGAAGACGTGATGCCAAAGTCTAGACAAGTAGGCCAGAGCGGAAAGACTATCTCGCCCAAATTATACTTCGTTTGCGGCGTCTCAGGAGCGATACAGCATAAAGTTGGGATAAAGGACTCTGATTATATAATAGCCATAAACAAAGACCCTGATGCACCGATATTCGATGTAGCTGATTTCGGTATAGTCGGTAAAGTAGAAGAAGTACTACCCCTCATAATAGAAAAACTGCCCGAAGTGAAAGAGGACTGAGGCCTTCGCATCCAGTTAGAAGAAAGGAAAAAAGGCTCCGGTGATCAGCAACCATGTGATTATGGTCACGACCAGAACCAACAGGGGTTTAGCCATTCTCCGATAAAAACTCTTCAAATCTATTTTGAAATACTCTATCGTTAAGATTATACACAAATGGATAGGAGAGATGTAGTAACCTAAAAATGTGAATAAGAAAAGAAGGCTTACCACTCTAAGATTGACCACGGGGACCAAACGAAGAAGGACCGGAAATCCTACTCCAATAGCCCCTGGAAGATGTCCGAATAGACTCCCGATGATGAATGCGGTTACCACCACGACTATCAGAAGAGGTACATGTGATTGAAGACTCTGTATTGCTGGTTCTAAAGCGGCTAAACGTTCGATGATTCCTTTAAAGACCATTATTCCATAAGCCGCAAGCAACAGATCCACCGAAAAGCCTTCTTTGAATTTTGAAGGGAGAGCATTGAGAGTGTACCTTTCTCTGTTCTGTAGAAAGATCACTAGGATCGCTAAAAAAAGTGTGATATAAAATGGTAGACCTACCACGATGTTCAGGGATAGGGCGACGATTATAGGCAATAACTCATATATCAAAAGAAAGGGATTCATCTCAGATTCCACGTGATTTTTCACGTTTATCTTCTTCAATCCCCAAACACTACCTATAATAATTTGTGAGAAGAATATAGGGGTGTGGAAAAGAGCTATTTTATATATATTGACGCCTGAAAAGCGTGATGCGAATATCAGTCCCAACGACAAAGGATAAACCGTGAACCATATATGTCTAAACCACCAGTTTAAGAAGGTTTTTTCAGTTCCGCTAAGGTTTAATTGATCGCCCTCATCATCTATCATAGGGGCAGAAACTAACGCTCCGCCTGGCATAGGCATGAGACCGAAGAGAGCAGGTATGGATCCTATAACCATCCTCCGGTCAGGTAAAGCCGCCCTCAATTCTTTTATCATTCTCATGACTTGTTCAGAGTCCTTGTAAAGATATCCAAGAAAAGCTATCTGAATTATTATAGCGATAAGACTCAGAGTATCGTATTCTAGAGTTATTTCCATAACCCAATTCAACCCTTGAAGGGAAGGTTTAGACAAGAGAAGTAGAGCGGCAGTAGCGATGATGATGGCCTTTCCAAAATCCACCTTCAAATAAATCAAAGTAGCGAGTATAATGAAACCAACTATGATCCCTATCAAATCGAACATTCAGATTGGTTTGTAATCAGGAATATAAAATATTTTGGCTCAGATCATTAATATTTCTCTTATGAATAAATAATCTCAAAGGCCAGATGCAAAAATTTATATCATCAAAACCAATCCTACCCCGTTAGTTATGATGAATGTTTTGATTTTTGGAGCCGGGAAGCAGGCGGAAGGCAGTGCATGGTATCTAACAAACAAATCAGACATTGATGAGATAGGGATCGCTAGTAGAACCGGTAGGAAGATCGATGACCTTATAGAATCAATAGGTAGTGAAAAGCTCAGGAAACATGTAGTAGATGTTACTAATAGAGAAAAAACTGAAGATATAATGGAGGACTATGACGTGGGTATAAACGCACTACCCACTAGAAGAACGAGTTACGCTACCATCGAAGCAGCTATCAATGTTGGATTAGACATGGTAGATATGCTCGAGGAGTATCACAGGAGACCGGATCAGTACGAAAAAGAAGGCCTCGATCTACCTTTAGACATGTCAATAGAGGAATATGGGGAACATCTGCACGAAAAGGCCATTGAAGAAGATGTTACTATCGTTGATGGGATGGGTTTTGCACCCGGGCTGACAAACCTCACCCTAGGAAAGGCACTGCGAGAGATGGACGAGGGAAAATCCGCCATAGCTAGGTGTGGAGGTATCCCAGATAAAGAGTCGGCCGAAAGACACCCATTAAATTACATGATCACCTGGGCGTTCGACCACGTATTGAGAGAATATATGATCAAGAGTCCTGCGATAAAAGATGGAGAAAGGACAGAAATACAGGCGTTAACCGAACACGAAATTTTCACCTTCGATAAACTTGGTCTAAAAGAAGAACTGGAATGTGCTGTCACTCCAGGTATGCCTAGTTTCGTTCATACTAGACCAGATCTTGAAGAGACCTACGAGAAAACGATCAGGTGGCCCGGCCACTACGATACGATAAAGACTTTTAAAGAATGCGGACTGTTGGATACTGAGCCAGTGTTAGTTGGAGATAAAGAAGTGGTTCCTCGAGAGGTACTGTCATCTGTGCTCACTCCAAAATTGAAGCCTAAAAAAGAAGATAAAGATGTTTGTGTTATGTGGAATACAGCTGAAGGTAGAAAAAATGGAGAACCTGTAAGGGTCGATTATTATATGTGGGATGAAGCAGACCTTGAAACAGGCCTTAGTGCGATGCAGAGAACAACTGGTTTTCCACCTGCGATAACAGCTGAGATGTTAGCTAAAGAAAAGATTCCTGAAAAAGGCCTAGTGCCTCCTGAAGACTGTATCAAGGACGACGTTTACGATGAGATGATCGAAAGACTGGAAGAAGTGGACATCCGGATTCTTGAAGAAAAGACGTAGGACCTTCATTTTTTTTAGAAGTATGCGGGAGGAGGGATTTGAACCCTCGGACCCCTATAGGACTAGATCTTGAGTCTAGCGCCTTTGGCCTAGCTCGGCTACTCCCGCTTTATGAGAGGGATTAAGTTTTGAGCGAGTGAAGTGGGAGAGAACAAGGAATATATTATTCCTCGGCAACTCCCGCAAGACTAGATAGTGCTTTTTCGATTATGATACATCCCAAATATACTTTACTGTTGAATTTCTTATAATAGTGCTCGAGAACAGAGATATCATGAACAAAAGCAAAATGGTCAAGGAAGCTTTGAAGCGGGAAGATGATGATGAGCGGTTCAACAAAGCACTTGCTAGAATTGTGAATGAAAGAGTAGATGGAAAACGAGGTTATAAAGAATATATGGATCTGATCGAAGAGATAAGAGAGATTTCTAGGAAAAAGGAGATATCTATCGAAGAAGCAGCGGAGGAATACTTAGCCTGAATAGGAATCTTCCTCTATCTGGATGCCCCTTTCTCTAAGTTCCTCAACCAAAAAATCGAACAATTCTTCGTCTCTACCCAATTCTTCAGGAGGGATCACTCCACTATCCAATCCATGATCGATCAGCAATCTCGTCATCACCGCTGTGGAATATCCAGTGGTCCTGGCAATAGACGAAAACTTTTCAGTCTCTTCATCATAAAAATGATATTTCCTCATTTTTTCCTTTCCCTCCTCGATACCATCCCCCACCACTTTCATTACTGAAAAATCGGGACTCTCATAATCCATCTTATCTTTTATCACTTTTAGAGTGTTGTCCAAGTTCTTCTTGTCGAAGAAACCTAACTCTCTCAAAACTTTGATCTTCTCAAGATGGCCTTCCCACCTCAAAGTGATCTCATCCATATTCTCAACTTCGATGGTATCGAGTAAAGTCCTCAATCCGTCGGAATAAAACCCCTCAAATTTTTCATCCCTTATCTGTATTTCTTTCTCTATATTTTCTAAAGGATCTATTTCGATTTCTTCACCTTTGTCGATGATTCGAGCCTTTCTCGTGTATTCCTCGATAAGGTCTTTTGGTGACCAAGTTAGCTTGTAGTACAAAGGAGGTTGCGGTTCCTGCGGCAGACTCCCTATCCACATCTTCAAATTTTTTAAATCATCCATCTCCTCCGCGATCCTTCCCGCGAAAACGTTGCTCATCCCCGGACCGAAGCCCGCATCCACTATCACAGTAACCCCTCTCTTTTCAGCTTCTTCAGCCAACTGCAAAGGATCTTCCGGCATGAAAGAGACATCTATGATGTCAGTCCCAGATTTTATTGCTAATCTTATCGTTTGAAAGCCGAGATCACCGGGAAGAGCTCCAACTACAACATCATGATCTTCCATCCT
>JAZKSP010000048.1:0-10880 GCA_036626005.1 Thermoplasmatota archaeon
TCTTTTCCGAACTTTCAGGCGTTCCCACAGTGAACTCCTTGTAAAACTCGCTGTCGAAATAAGGTGCATCGAAACCTTTTATCTCATCTATCCTCTCCGCCAACTCATGAGCTCTTTCGTAGTTCTCTTTAGCAAGGTCCTCTAGACCTCTGCCCCCTTTGATATAGGTATAAGCGGCAGATGCCAGCGCCATCAATGATTGGTTGGTGCAAATATTCGAAGTAGCTCTTTCCCTCCTGATATGCTGCTCTCTTGTTTGGAGAGTCATGCAGTAAGCCCTTTTCCCGTTCGAGTCTTCTGTCTCACCTATTATCCTCCCGGGCATCTTTCTTATGTAATCTTCATCCGAAGCAAAAATACCGACCGTAGGGCCTCCATAAGATGGGGGTATACCCAATGGCTGACTCTCTCCTACTACTATATCGGCACCCCACTCCGCAGGCGGCTTCATGAGAGAAAGAAGCATCGGATCCGTTCCAGCTACAAGGACGCAGTCGTTATCCTCCTTCAGATCTTTGAATATCTCTACATCGTCTTCCATAACACCGAAAACATTGGGAGTTTCAACATAAAAGCCGATGACTTCCTCGCTCAATTTTGATTTTAAATCTTCTTTATCTACCTTTCCACTTTCCTCCTCAAACTGTACCTTTTCGATATCTATATCTTTACCTCTCAGATAGTTTTTTAGAACCGGATCTTTCTCCCAGTGGATGTTCTCTGGTATGAGGAATTTATTCCCTTTTCTGCTTATCCTAGTGGACATCAAGACGGCTTCTGCCAATGCTGTAGGATAATCATACATGCTGGTGTTCACCGCCCCCAACCCGGTAAGTTCCGCTATGAGACTCTGATATTCAAATAGCGCCTGTAATAGACCTTGACTGATCTCCGCCTGATAAGGCGTATATGAACTATAAAACTCCGATTTTCCTATCACTTCTTCTACGGCAGCCGGCACATAATGATGGTAAATCCCACCACCGAGAAAAGAAGTCAATTCATTGAGGTCATTGTTCTTTTTCAACTTACCTTCTAGCTCAGACATCACTTCTCTTTCAGAAAGGCTCGCTGGAATATCTAAATCTGTTCTTATCATCTCTGGAATGTCCTGGAAAAGCTCTTCTTTTTCTTCAACCCCTAAGAAATCTAACATCTCTTTTTCTGCGGACATCTATACACCGGTCTATCTAAGGATAAGGAGGTAAAAAGATTTTCGTGAGGGGGTAGAGATCTATTGATCGATATGAAAAAATCTACACCATCCGGCAAAAGAGTTATATAGAACATCAATAATCCATCAACTACCTTATTAAGGTGAATAATTTATGATGGGAAATCAACCGGTCCTACTTTTAAAGGAAGACACGGAAAGAGAAAGTGGCAAAGATGCCCAAAAGAACAACATCGCAGCAGCTAAGGCGATAGCCGATGCTGTCAGAAGTACATTAGGTCCTAAAGGCATGGACAAGATGTTGGTCGATAACCTGGGTGATGTAGTCATAACGAACGACGGAGCTACGATACTCGACGAGATTGATATTGAACATCCTGCGGCCAAGATGGCTGTAGAGATGGCAGAAAGTCAAGACGACGAGTGTGGAGACGGAACTACAACAGTGGTAGTTCTCGCAGGTGAATTTTTGAAGGAAGCTGAAGACCTGATAGAACAGAACATTCATCCAAGTGTGATAGCTAAAGGGTTCAGATTGGCTTCTCAGAAATCTAGAGATGTACTAGAAGAAAACAAGATAGACATAGACATAGATGACGAGGAGAAACTCAAAGAGATAGCCATGACGGCGATGACTGGTAAAGCGATAGAAGGTGACAGGGGAAATCTAGCTGAACTCGCCGTAGACGCTGTAAGGCATGTAGCCGAAAAAGAAAACGGTGATTACACGGTCGATATCGATAATGTGAAAGTGGAGAAAAAGGCTGGAGCTGGAGTGGACAAGACTGAACTAATCAACGGCATACTATTGGACAAAGAGCGACCTCACGCAAATATGCCTTCTGAGATGGAAGATGCGAAGATCGCTTTACTCAACTCTGCATTGGAGATAAAGGAAACTGAAGTCGACGCTGAAATAGAGATCACCGATCCTGACCAGCTTGAACAGTTCGTGAACAAGGAAGAAGAAAGCATAAAAGAGATGGTCAAAAAAGTGAAAGATGCTGGTGCTAACGTACTTCTATGCCAGAAAGGTATAGATGACCTTGCTCAGCATTATCTCGCTAAAGAAGGAATCTTCGCGATCAGAAGAGTGAAGAAATCTGACATGAAGAAATTGGCAAGAGCTACAGGTGGAAATATAGTCACCAACCTTGACGACCTCAGTGAAGAGGACTTCGGCAAGGCTAAATCGGTTGCTGAAGAGATGATCGGCGACAGTCAGATGACTTTCGTAGAAGACGGCGAGAAAGGAAAAGCTGTATCTCTTATTCTGAGAGGGGGCACGGAGCACGTTGTAGATGAACTCGAGAGAGCCGTACATGATGCCCTTAAAGTCGTTGGAGTCGCTATCGAAGACAAGGCTATACTACCTGGTGGTGGAGCTGTCGAGATCGAACTGAGAAACAGATTGAATAACTATGCAGGCCAAGTCAAAGGTAGAGAACAATTAGCCATAGAAGCTTTCGCAGACGCTCTAGACGTCATGCCTAGAACTCTTGCAGAGAACGCAGGGATGGACGGGATAGACGTACTGATGGAACTGAACAATGCTCATGAAGAGGAAGGTCTCAAAAACTACGGAATAGAGATCGTCAGTGGTGAAGTCTCAGATATGACCGAATCTAAGGTCATTGAACCTCTAAGGGTCAAGAGTCAAGCCATTGAAGCCGCTACAGAAGTCGCCAACATGATACTGAGAATAGATGATGTCATAGCCTCCAAAGGTGGAGGCGAAGAAGAAGGCGGCGGGCCACCAGCTGGTGGACCAGGCGGTCCCGGTGGAATGCCCGGCGGAATGGGCGGCGGAATGCCTCCAGGGATGTAAATAGGCATCTCGACCAAAAAACCCTTTTTTAATTTTTAAATTTCAACTAATATTTTCTATAGAATCGAGAAATTCTCTCTTCACTTTTTCCAAACTCTGTTCAGCATCTAATATGATCCAATCGTGCCTTTCAGCTAGAGTCAGATAATTTTGTCGGACTTTCCTTAGGAAGTCCAATTTCTCATATTTGCTTTTTTGTTCTCGATCAGATAACCTATGCAGAGATATCTCCGGGTCTAAATCAAAAAGAAAAGTCATATCGGGTTTGAGGATAAAAGGCTTCTGGATTTCTTCAGCATAATCCAGATCGATCTCTCGATATGCGGCTTGGTAAGCCGCGGTCGAACCCCAGTATCTATCACAGATCACGGTGAAGTCTTCATTCAATTTCGTCTTGATCTTTTCTATGTGCTCCACCCTATCTGCGAGGTACAAAAACAGGTCTTTAAAAGGAGAAGTTTCCTTGTGGGCAGATTCTTGGACAAGTTTTCCAGCTGGAAGATCAGTTGGTTCCTGAGTAAGGAAAACGTTCTCCCGTTCCTCTTTGAAAAATCTAGCTAGGCTCGATTTACCAGATCCATCTATCCCTTCTAACACTATGAAATTTGACATCCGTCTAATAATCGAAAACTCACAAAATAGTTTTTCGGTCTTTCAAGAAGACTGCGGAGGATTAGATTTAAGTACATGTAATTATTAAGACCCATAATGACCGATAATCGACCCCTCACGATGCTGAACAACAATCTAGGAAACAATGTGATCGTAGAACTGAAGTATGGTAAGGAATATAGAGGTAAACTCGACGGTTACGATCCCCATCTGAATCTAGTGATGGAAGATGTTAAGGAATTCATCAACGGAGAAAAAACTAGAGAGATGGACGAAGCATTGGTAAGAGGGGACAACGTTGTTTACGTATCACCCTGAGGTAGATATATATGGGTAAAGGAACACCAGCTAAAGGAAAAAAATCATCCGGTAAAACGCACATCCAGTGTAGACGCTGTGGGAACAAAGCTTACAATGTGAAAGAAGGCTACTGCGCTTCCTGTGGTTTCGGTAAGTCCGCTAAAAGGAAAGAGTACAATTGGGCTAAAGATCATTGAAAAAACATTGCGGCTGACATCTATACATTTTTAACTTAATCTTTTCTATATTTACAGCAATTTAGCTTAACATGTCCTTGTAATATTTAATAAATAATAAATATTATTTATTCAACCGGATTATCATTCTTTTATTTTAGAACAAGAAGGAGTAAATATGGGGTTTAGAGCTTTGGAAGTATCCATAACTAACTTGCTACTTCTACTTCTACCCTCACTCTCGTGATTTCTAGTTCGGTTATATTACCCTCAGGGAAGTTAATATTGACCGAATTTCCGTTTGTTATATTGGCTTCAGCAGCGGTTTCATTATTGAAATAATCCTTCCACACTTCCGGATACTCAGTAGTCAGACTCCAGTTCAAGTTCTCTTTCTCTATATCAGTATAAGTGTTACTAAAGGTGCTGACCAATTCCGTAGTTATGCCCACTCTAGATGTGCCAGCTACATCTCTCGAAGAACCTGTGAGATGTATCATAGTCATGCTTACCTCGTATTCACCAGTCACATTATCTATGGATATGTGAGGCTCTGCTCTTATAATCGTTCCGTCACTCTGGTCGAGGATTATAGCACCCTGCTCATATACTAAAGTCTGGTCTTCGAACTCCCTGTTTATCGCTTCGTATGAAATTGTGCCCGAACTTGTAAAAGATACCTCTTCACCAGTGTCGTTATCATTGAAGCTGAGATACATACCCCCTTCTGGATCTCCTCTAGGATTGAAAGTCAATCTGCCGGGACTTGAACCCGCAAATAGAGGCACACCAGAAGTGCCGAGATTCACTGACGAATATAGAGGATAGCCCTCCATTTCATCATTTATTACCAAACTATCTATCCCGTTTTTCAACTCAGCAAATTGCCCCTTCACTTCGTCCATATGATAAGCTTCGTTATCTTCCATCCAGACCGGAACATACTGTTGAGTGATGAGAGAGAGTATACTCAAAAATATCAACAGGGCCATGATCGTTCCTACGGTCGTAGCGACCCCTTCATCCGACTCATCCATCTTTCTCCTTAATCTATCCATTATTTACCACCATTCAATCGTAACTGAACTCCTCTTTTTTATCTTCGTCTAGTCTCTCTCTAACTTTCTCCATCACGGTTTCTTTATCCCTATAATATGAAGATATCAGGTGTGCAAAATCCTTGTAATTGAAGATCTCTTCTTTTTCCATATAATCAAGGACCATCTTACGTCTTTTGACTTCCTTATCCATCTGCCTCTGAGACCAATTCTTTGACTCCTGAACTTTATCGTAGACGTAGCTGTGGCCGCCATAACTGTAAGAATCGTCGGCAGGATTCCAAGTATAGGCTTTATTGGTTATGAGTTCCTCTGTATCGGGGTCCACCCCTACGATCTCGGTCATATTTTTGATACGCCTGACCATCTTGGTTCCCACTTTCACCTTAGACTGCATGACTACTACATCTAAAGCACCTACGAGAGCTCTCGGTAGATTTATCGGATCGTTCTCCATCCTGTTAACCATAGTCTGAACATCCTCTGAGTGGAACGTCGTGTAAGCACTCTTTCCAGTCGCCATGGCCTGAAAAACTACGTAGGCCTCCTCACCTCTTACCTCACCGACCATCAGATATTGGGGACGCTGTCTCAGAGCAGCCTGGAGAAGCTGATACATATCGATCTCCCCAGCTCTCTTTCCAGTCTCTTCATCGATCTCGCCGAATCCACTCCTCGTTAGTAAAGGAACCCAGTTCTCATGCGGTAAGTTTAGCTCTCGTGTATCCTCTATACTCACGATCTTATCCTGAGGAGGTATGAAAAGAAGTATGGCATTCAAAGTAGTCGTCTTTCCTGAAGCTGTTCCACCGCATATCAGCATAGATTGTCCGTTTTCGATGGCGATCCAGGCATAAGCCATCATCTCTGGATTGAAGGTTTTAAATTTTATCAGATTTATCGGGGTATAAGGTTCCTCCTCGAAACGCCTTATAGTGAAAGAAGAGCCCTTCTGCGTTACGTGCGTTCCGAGTGTCTCCTGTAAACGAGAACCGTCGGGCATGGTCGCATCTAACATAGGATCCGCTACAGAGATATGCTTACCACTTCTCTGAGCCAACCAAATCACGTAATTATCCAGTTCATCGGCACTATCAAATTTTACATTAGACTTCATCGAGCCGTGCTCACGGTGAAAGACATATATCGGTATCCCTACTCCATCACAAGAGACATCCTCTGGATTGGGGTCCTTCATCATCACGTCTATAGGACCATAGCCAAGAAAGTCTCTCCGGACATAGTACATCATTCGCTGTCTAGAGGTGGGTTTTAATTGAAGGTCTAAATCTTGCAATATATTTCTGACTTTGTGTTCGAGATATTCTCTCTTCTCTTCCTGGGTCTCTAGTTCTATCAGCTCAACCCTATCGATGAGTTGGTCCTTTACTATCTCTAGTATCTCTTCCTCATCCTCAGTCATCGGAGGTTCTATGACCTCGTAGATGTATTCGTTCGAAGTGTTGTCGTACTTTATCCTTACATAAGTATATGGCTCCTCTACCGGTTTAGTTTCTATCTCTTTAACATTTTCATCCGCTATTTTCGGTATTGGCGTTATCTCTTCCGAATATTCAGGAGTACTACTTTCACTCGAGGGAAGTTTCACCTTTGTAGGGCCTTCCTGTCCGGAAACGATATTCTTCAATCTTTCTCCTATGCTCATAGCCATCTTATATACCTCACAGCAACAATCCCATGCCTCCAAATAGCACTCTAAGGCTAATAAATCCGATCGCCAATAATATGAAACTATGCTTCATACCGTTCGTGATTTTTCCCGTCTGTAAAACCCCGGCGACTATACCATCTCCTACGGCATGAGCGAAGACCGCGATGGCGAATATGTAACGGATGATCGGTATTCGTTCCACCTGGATCTGCGCAACATCTGCTCCTCCTCCCACGCCTTCAGGTCCGTCAGGTGCTTCAGTCTCCAAGCTCGCTCCCGCCTGCTCCATCTGGGCCAAAAATTGTGTATTAAGTATTATTATAACAACGATAAAGACCGCAAAGGAGATATAGATCACGGCAAGATATGATGTCATCGCGATTTTCTGCTGATCTTCTGATCTGTGAACCTCTTTTGCATCCTGTGAGACCATATTCAGAACGTCGGCGACATTACCGCCGGCCTCATTAGCTTTGGTTATTATCGCAACAACTCTGTTAACAAGATCAGTGTTAACTCTCTCCGAGAATAACTTGAGAGCTTTGTTTGCCGGTATCCCCCACTTTATCTGACCTGCCATCTTCTTTATTTCTGGAGTGAGTTCGCCGTATCGACCTCTAGCGGAAACTACGATCGCCTCTGAAAGGGTCATACCGAATCGACCCGCTTCTGATACGTCTCGGAGAAAATCCGGGAGTCTCCTCTCGATACGTTCGATCTGTTTCTGTTTGTGACTTACATAGAATCCAAAAGGACCTAAAAATATCATTGCGCTGATCATTATCCAATCAAGCGGATCTAACGGTACCCATCCCACTCCTATCGCTCCGAGTATCGCGATAAAACCGACTATCACCGCTCCCGTAAGAGAAACTATCAATACCTCTTTTGCATATCCAAGGGATAGGACTTTTTCTAATGCTCCTTCTTTTCCATTTTCCGGCATATTATCATCAATCCTGATTAACCAACCAAATTATGAATATGAATCCCGCCTGAGAACCAGGGATCATAAGACCGACCACTGCATAGAGGAAAGGAATCGGGTTTCCTCCGCCCAGTCCACCCATCAAAGACATTATCGCTATTATAACGACCAAGAATAAAGGAAAAGCCACCACAACCGTGACGAATGATTCAGCCAGCATCCCAAGTGTCTCCATATTCTGCTGAACTTGTAATTGTCTTTCTTCTTGATATTCTTCCATCTTACCCTTGAAATAGGGCTTCAATTGACCACCAGATGTAGATGTGGTAACAACACCCTGAAGGAACTCTCTAAAGTTATCAGAAGGGCACCTATCGGAGGCCCTATCTAATGCGTTCAAGATGTCCATCCCGAGTATCTCGGTGTCCCGGGTTATCCATTTGGCTTCCTCGCAGACTTCCCCATAAAGAGGTTGTTTGGCTAGTTCTTGGAAGATCATATCGATATTGATATTAGCGGAGGCCATGGAAGCGATAAAGCTCATCGCATCCGCTAATTTATTATCTATCTTTTTACCCCTACTACTCGCTTTGCTAGAGGGGGCATATCTCAACCCAAGATAGGTCCCAACTGGAGTTAAAACCAAGGTTGCACCAGCAATTAGGTAAGCTAAAATTCCAAGAACTGGTGAAAGAATCAAACCCAAAGCTATTGCGCCCACAACTCCACCGATAGCTGCGAAGATAGTACTCATCCAAACATAAGCGATGTATTCTTCGACTCTCATCTTCATGTGTGCTTGAAGGAGATTTCTCTCCATCTCCGGATTTTCTACTTCTCTTCTCTCCACGATCGGACCCATAACCTTCCAGCAGAATTTCTGATAGTTAGTGAGGGTTAAATACTCTGGGACGGTCGATTCAGGTAATCTTTTGACATGCGGCCCATAACTTTCCATCTCGTCTCCCGATGTTGCTCGTTTAGAGGATAAAAATGATTCGTTTTTGAATTCGAATCCGCTGAAGGTTTCTTTCGATTTTGCCATCTTCATTCCTCCCTCCTCTCTCTGATCTTAGCTAAAGTCTCTTCCGGTTCCTTATAATACGAGGTAACTATCTTCGAAATATCTTTGTAATGGGTCATATCTTTTTCGACCATATATTCTACAACTTCCACCCGATTTTCAAACTCTTCCTGCATCTCCTCCTCGGATAGGTTCTTTGCTGTCTTTATCTCGTCAAACATGTAACTATGACCTTTATAACTGTAGCTATCTGTAGATCTTTCCCATTCGAAAACTGTATTAGTGATCAGCTCATCGTTTTCAGGTTCGAAGGCCACCACTTCCGTGATTTCCCGTATCCTCCTTACCTCTTCATCATCGATCCTTGCAAATGTTTGTATTATAACAAAACTGAGTGCAGTTAGAAGGACCCTAGGACAGTTGATAGGTGGGTTCTCGAGTCTGTGCACCATGGATTGAACTGAATCTGCATGCATGGTGCTGTAAGTAACGTGACCAGTAGCCATGGCCTGGAACATGTCATGGGCTTCTTCACCTCTAACTTCTCCGACGATTATATAATCAGGTCTCTGTCGTAGAGCGTTCCTGACCAAGTCGTACATGTCCACTTCGCCGGGATCTTTTCCTTTGCCCTGGCTCATTGTCATACCAGCCCGGGTAGTACTAGGAATCCAATTTTCATGAGGTAAGTTTATCTCTCTCGTATCTTCAAGGGAAACGATCTTTAAACCGGGCGGTATGAAAAGTGTCATAGAATTTAGAGTCGCGGTTTTTCCACAGGCCGTGCCTCCAGCGACTATAGAAGATTTTTCATTCTCAACCATCAACCAGAGATAGGCGATCATCTCTGGACTTGCGGTATTATATTTTATGATTTTTATAGGGGTGAATGGCTCTTTTTTGAACCTTCTCACCGTTATAGAAGATCCACGAGTCGAAACTTCGTCAGCATAGGTAGCCTGAACTCTGTGTCCTTCTGGAGTGGTACCATCAAGGATAGGATTAGATACCGATACTTGCTTCCCACACCGCTGTCCCAGTTGGATTATATATGAATTGAGTTCGTCTTCATCCTCAAATTTAACGTCAGTTCTTATAGATTCATATTTAGAGTGGTAGATAAACACAGGTATATCTATCCCGTCACATGATATGTCCTCAACATTTTCATCGCTCATCAGTACATCTAATGGACCAAATCTCACGTAATCACGGATTATATAATAAAGGATGCGCTGTTTTGATATCTCATCTAGGTCTAAATCTCTGCTCTCGATATAGCTCTTGACAGCCTCTCTGATGAACGACTCTTTATCCTTTTTTTCCATGGTCTTCCATTCGTAGGAGAGAGTCCTGTCCAAAGTATCCTTTATCCTTTCCATCATCCTGTTTTCTTTATCCGTGAGAGTGGGTTCCACAGCCTGATAAATATTCTCGTTCTCTGCGTCATCAAATATTATGCGGGCATAACTGAAGGGCTCTCTAACAGGGATGAGTTCAACATGCTCCCGAGATTCCTTCTCGATAGGCGGTAACTCTGTATACTTGGAAGGAGCTTTAGAGGCTTCCTCAATTTTTCTCTCTTCTCCTTCTTTCATTTCCGTCCTAGGGACCTTCACCCTCTTCGGTTTTTTAGAATCAAAAATTGACAAGAACAAAAGTGAAAGAAAATATATCATCAAATGTGCTTGGGCAATAATTCCCTTAGACATCAAAGACCACTTCTTCTCATCTTTTTTTGATGGATATCATACTTAAAGTAGTTTTCCCTCATTTTTTAATAGGGGCTTTTTCGAAGATTTTCTCACCCGGAAGTAAAAGAAAAATATCCCAACTAATCCCAGCTCAATCTTTTAGCTCTACGTTCATCCTCGGTTGCTTTCTTATATTTCTTGTGATGTTCTTTGCAGAGGTATGCGTTCTTTCCGGAGCTGTCTATTTTTAGATCCGTCTTTTTACTAACCTTTTTCTTAGGGACTGATTTCCTTTTTTCTTCGTCGCAGCCCTTAACGTCGCATGTCTTTTTATTTTTTCTTTTACTTTTCCTCTTATGTTTCATTATTATCTATGCCTTTCAACTCGCTTCACCATTTTATTATTTACCCATG
>JAZKSP010000049.1:0-10691 GCA_036626005.1 Thermoplasmatota archaeon
ATGATCCTATTTTTCATGGTTTTTATCTCTCTTTCCCTTTCCTTCTTGATCTCATCCTGCCGCTGTTCCTTTTCTTTCTCGATCTCCTGTTCTATCTTTTCAGCCTTTTCTTTCCCCCTCTCGATGATGTTATCTATTTTTCCTTGTGTTTCCTTTTCAATCCTTTCGATTATCTTCTCTATTGGCATATAATTATTACCTCATTCTTATATTCACATGAATCCGAGGAACACGATTATGAATATCGCTATCAGTAAGCCAAAGATAGCGAAGGTCTCCGACATCACGCTGAAAATCATGCCTTTGCCGAAGGTCTCTTCACGTTTTGATACGGCGGCGATAGCGGAACCTGAAGTTATACCTTGACCGACGCCCGAGACGCCAGCTATACCTATAGCAAGTCCTGCTCCGACCGCTGCAATTCCCATTTGGACTCCAGCACCTTCTGGATATACACCTCCAAGCATACCGCTGAAGACCATCAATAGAATGGCTATCAGCATACCATAGATAGCTTGAGTTTCTGGTAACACAGAAAAGACCATCCCTCTTCCGAACATCTGCTCGTCTTCAGCTACTGTAGCTATCCCGCTACCTGCTGCGATACCTTGGCCTATCCCTGATAGACCAGCTACACCTACAGAAAGACCAGCACCTACACCGACCAATCCGATAAACATCTGGATCTCTTGCGTTTCGCCCACCAGAACAGGGTCTCCCAACAAACCGCTGAATATCATCAATAATATAGCTATCAACATGCCGTAAATTGCCTGTGTTTCCGGTAATACGGAAAAGACCATTCCTCTACCGAAGACTTCTTCTTTTTCCGCAACACTGCCTATACCGCTTGCTGCTGCTATCCCCTGACCTATACCTGAAAGGCCAGCGATACCTACAGCCAAACCTGCACCTATACCGATAAGACCTAAAGCAAAGCCCGAAGATCCCGCCATAGCGTCTATCGCACCCCCTCCGAGCAATCCGGAGAAAACCATCAGTAAGATCGCTATCAGCAACCCATAGATGGCCTGAGTTTCAGGCAATACAGAGAATACCATGCCTTTTCCAAAAAGATCTTCTTTTTCTGCTACACTACCTATACCTGCTCCAGATGCGATACCTTGACCGATTCCTGACAGACCAGCAACGCCTACGGCAAGACCTCCGCCGATTGTTATGGTAGCGACTCCTAAACCTTTATCACCTAATAAGTCAGGTGAGATCTCAGCACCCAACAACCCAGTAAATACCATTATGAGTATCCCTATTAGCAAGCCATAAATAGCCTGGGTTTCAGGTAATACAGAGAATACCATACCCTTTCCAAATAATTCCTCCTTCTCACTGTACGCCGCTATACTGCCAGAAGACGCGATACCTTGACCTATGGCGGATAAACCCGCAATACCAACTGCTAAACCAACGCCTAACGAAGCCACACCTACGGTGAGTGGAACGAACCCTCCCCCACCGATGACACCTGTAAACAGCAGTAACAGGACTGCAATCAGTAAACCATATATAGCCTGCGTCTGCGGTAAGGCCTGATATACCAAACATTTTCCGAACTTACCCGGTTTCTCCGCTATTGTGCCAGCTCCAGCAGAACCTGCAATACCTACACCGATACCGGCACCCATACCCGCGATACCGACAGCCAGACCAGCTCCGATAGCGGTTAGAAAAGTCCCTCTTTCGTCCTTCTCTATCTCTACCTGAATCTTGTCCTCGTAGGTTCTATTTGTCTCTACAGTTTCCCCATCTATATTCAAAGTAACGTTGCAATTCACCTTCAAAGTAACGTTGTAATTTCCTTCGCTAAAAGTATGATTCACCAGTCTTCCATGGTCTTCTCCTTCCTCTTCTCCGAAATCCCAAGTTATATTATTTATATCATCTAGATTCTCGATATTTTCTTTAGTATAGTTAAATTTTATCTCTTCTCCCTCGTCTTTTGCCATATATCTTTTTACCTTATCTCCTACATCTCTATATACTCCATCTTCGTACACCAGAATGTCCACCCTTCCTTGTACCTCGGTCTCTTTATTTTTTGTGACAGAATTTTCTGATCCCTGGGCCGGTATAACGCCCGTCACCAGTAGAACTATCGTCAGAACGATCAGGAAGATCAACATTTTTGAATTTTTATTCATGCTAAACAATTTCATCTTTTAACCTCTTTTACTTTTTCTATTTTAGTATGCTCTCTATCAACTTCAAAAGGTTCGTATTCAGCTCCTCCTCCTTCATAAAAGTAGCCGAAGAATTCCACATACTGTAATCTTAAAGAGTGAACGAAGGATCCCAATGCTTGAAGTACTGCGTTACCTAGATGACCTACGATCATGATCACCAATCCAAAGAAATAGAATGGTATTTTAGGATTAACTATCCCGGCATACCCCATAACACTAATAACACCTAATATCGAAACCATAAGGCCCGATGTTTGTTCGAGCTTACTAGAATCTTTCATCCCTTTCAGTGTCAAAGCCGAGCCGGCTATAAGTATCGCCGCAGCAATAGGAAGATTAACGGGGTTGTCTGAGACAAGATCGGCCAACACATTCACGGTCAAGGCTATGCCAGAAGTTGCTAAACCTAAAGCGAGTATCCTTGAGAAAGATAAGAAGTCTCCCAGAAATCCAGTCAATTCAAAAAATGAGAGTCCTTTTGCTCGAAGAACCATCAGTATTAACCCGATCCCTGTCAAGGCCCAACCTGTAATGTAGACCATTTCTGTAAATGCAAACCATCCGAATAGATAACCCGATATCAGTATGAATCCTCCTGGCTGAAGTGTCCACCAAGAGAGGCTCTCTTCCAAGATATCTCTATAGTTCCTATCTTTCAAATGTTTCACGAACTGAAGAAAGATCCCTGCGTTTAGATAAAATAGACCGATCAATAGAGAGATTATAAGCAAGACCAGAGGCCCTTCTCCTTCCAAAGTTTCCAATATCGCCAACTCGTTGATGAAGTCAAGACCTAACCTACCTAAAAGATTGGTATGTGTCTCCTGGGCAGGACCTAGATAGCCGCCCTGAAGGATACCGAAGATAAGCGTACTTATCCCGGTCCCCAACAATACGAATGAGAAATTTCTTGTTCCCTTCTCTACCTTCCCGATACCCTGAAGAAGGATTACCGAAGTCAAGATGATCAGCGACCCATAAACAGCGTCTCCAAGCATCAGACCGAAAAAGATAACGAAGGCCGGAGCTAGGATAAAGGTAGGGTCTATCTCGTCATATCGTGGAGGAGCAAACATGTAGGTCAACAGTTCAAAAGGTTTGATCATACTAGGATTATCCAACTTAGTGGGCACTTCATCCGGTTCTTCCGGTTCCTTCATCACAACCTCAACATAGCCATCGGTAGCTCTTTCCGCAAGTTTTTCGACCTCTCCTCTGTTCTTTTCCGGTGCCCATCCTTTTAACACCGTAGTGGTTTCAGTGTTTCCGAAGTTCTGTAAGACCTCTTTTTTCTCTCGATGGATGTCGAGTTCTTCTTTCAAAGCGCGAAATTTCTTTTCGTGCTCTGTCTTCATAGACTTTAGTTTTTTCAAAATTTCTTCCTTAGAGTTTCTTAATTCTTTTATATTTAAGGATAATGACTTCAAAGCTTCCTTTGGAGTCCCTTCAACTTCTTCAAGATTTAGAGGGCGGACTTCACTTTGTCTCAATAAAGATTGAAATTCAGTTTTATCCTTGATAGATGCTGCACCTATCACTACAGATCTCTCTTTTTCCTCTTTAGTCTCCTCGATTTTATAGAAATACGATTTCAAATTTTTTATATTTTTTTCGAACTCACGTGGCTCTTTTGTAATCCCTGCCTTGATAATCGTAAAAGATGACTCACCAAGGTAATCTAAGTCAAAATCTAGAAAAGATAGTAATTCCACATCTTTCTTTAGCTGCTCAAGGTTTTCTATTCTTTTATTTATTCTTTTCAATTCTTCATCCAGCTCTAATATTTCCTCTCCATGTTTATCGAAAACCTCGTCGACTTCTGAAAGCAGACTATCTAGATCTTTCTTTTCCCTACTAACCTTTTCTATCTCTTCAGGTGAGACGAATTCTTTGACAACGCTTTTTTCAGGTTCTAATCTATCGAAGATCTCTAGAATAGAGGATAATTGGATATCATAATCTGTCAATTCACTTATCCGTTCAGAAATACCCTTTGGTTCTATCAGTTCTTTGACCTCTCTGTCCCTATCGACATCACTAATTTCCGCTATGCCTTCCTCATGCAGTGAGTCTATGAGATCTTCCACATGATCATCATGGACAAGAACGGTTAGGTCTTTCATCCGCTCTGGGAAGAACACCGCTTCATACCTCCATTACCCTTCTTATCACGTGATCGACGGCTTCGGATATATCTTCCTTTGTCGATTTTCTTATTTTTTCGACCTTATCTTTCCCCTCTTTTTGAATCTTCTCTGCCTTCTCTTCCGCTTCTTCCTTAGCCTCTTTCTTTTTCTCTTCTAACTCCTTTCTAAGCGAAAACAGAGCGTCTTCTTTCTCCTGCTGAGCCTTTTCTTTGGCCTCTTCGACCATCTTTTTGGCCTTCTCCTCAGCCTCTTCTATCTTTTTTAGACCTTCTTTTTCAGTTTTCCTTATCTTCTTAATCTCTTCCACGGTAATACCTCTGAGAAGTTTTATATCCTACTATCATACGGGATATCTTGAAAATGAAAATTGGATATAAGTATTTTGGTCTCTGCTGTAAACATCTTATCAAAGCAATGAGTATTCACTTCAGATTGATTGCGACATCTAAAGCTTTAGCTCCTTCATCTAAAGCCGTTACTGGATTCAGATCTATATCGTTTATCTCATCGATGTTATAGATCACATCCCCTACCCGGGAGATCATCTCCGCCACTGAGTTCAAGTCTTTGCATCCTTGACCTCGTGCTCCGGTCAAGAGCGGAAAAGAATCTATATCGGCCATCATCTGGTGTGCTTCGTCGATAGTGATAGGAGCTACTCTAAATTCCACATCTTCGAATATCTCTACGTATATGCCGCCGAGACCGAACATAACCACCGGACCAAAAGTTGGATCTATCATCCCTCCAATCACGACTTCTACCCCTTCGTCGATCATCTCTGCTACCGAAATCCCTCTTATATTTGCATCGGGTTTTCTATTTTTCACCCTTGAGTGTATCGCTTGGTAAGCCTCCTCAACTTCTTCCTTACTCTCGAGGTTCACAGCTACACCACCCACATCCATTTTGTGGACTATGTCTTCTGATACCACTTTGAGTACGACAGGATAACCGATCCTTTCTGCCGCACCCAAACAGTCTTCTAGATTCCTAACTATCTCACCTTCGGCCATAGAGATGCCCGCGAGGTCAAGAATTTCACGCATTTCACTCTCTATCAATTGATGTCTCCCCTCCTCTTTCGCTTCATCGATCACATCTTCGATCCTGCTAAAATCTATCTCCCAATCCTTTTCGATTTTCTCTTCTATACACTCTTCTTCAATTATGATATTATCACCTTACTTGAACCTCATCTTCAAGATTATCTCTCCACCTTCCCTTCTTTTGTCTATATCGTATCCCATCTTTTCAAACACTCTTATCATCCTCTGATTGTCCGAGAGCACTTCGGCTGTAAACCCGTAAAGACCTTGGTCCTGAGCGATCATTGTTAGATATTCTAGTAGCCTGGTACCTATCCCCTGGTTTTGATACTCGTCCCTTATCATGAAAGAGACTTCAGCAACATATTGTCCTTCTTTGATTCGATAATCTCCTACTCCTACCATCCTATGGGGCCCTTCCACTTCGGGATTTATTACGACGATCGCCATCTCTTTGTTATAATTCAACTGGACAAACTCCTGTCTTCTCTCGTGAGGCATGTCTTTTCGTGCACTCATGAAACGCTTGTAACGACTCTCGTCAGAGAGCGAGTAAAACAGATCCTTCAAAAGCTCCTCGTCAGTGGCTTTCATCGGTCTAAATAGGAACTCTTTACCCCTTATCTCAACGTAATCTTCGTATTCATCTGGATATCTACCCTCTTCACCCACTACGAGCATCTGATCTTCGTAAACAAGATTGTGCTCCTTCGCTTCCTTGAGTAATCCGTCTCTAAATTTTGGATGAGCTATATTTATGAGTTCCATGGCCCTTTTTCTGATATTTTTACCTTTCAGGTAAGCCGTACCATATTCGGTCACGACATACTCGACATCTCCTCTCGTGGTGACCACACCAGCTCCCTCATCGAGAGCTGGAACGATCCTAGAAACCTCTCCATCTTGGGCCGTCGATGAAAGAGCTATGATCGATTTTCCATCTTCCGCATATCCAGCGCCTCTCATGAAATCCGCGTGGCCACCGATGCCGCTATAAAAGCTGTATCCCAACGAGTCAGCACAGACCTGTCCAGTGAGATCTACCTGCAGTGCGGTGTTTATCGCGGTCATCTTGTAATTTTTTGCAATATTAAAGGGGTCGTTGGTATAATCAGAGGGATGAAGTTCTATAGAGGGATTATCATCTACGAAATCATAAAGATCTTTTGTACCCATCAAGAAAGACGCTATACTCTTTCCTGGGTGTATGCTCTTTTCTTTGTTTGTTATGGTGCCGTCATCGATCAATTCGGCGAGATCTTCGGATAACATCTCTGTATGGATACCGAGGTCTTCTTTTTCGTCAAGATGGGATAAGATAGCGTTCGGTATCTCCCCGTAACCGACTTGTAATGTAGCTCCATTCTCTATCAAAGGACTAACATTTCCAGCGATCTTTTCGGCCTTCTCGCTCGGAAATATAGGATCAAATTCTAAGAGTTCTTCCTCATGATGAACTAGATAATCTACATCATCGACGTGGATAAAGGAGTCACCGTGCACTCTTGGCATTTTAGGATTCACCTGACCGATGACGATCTTTGAGTTTTTCACGGCCGCCTTTATTATATCTACAGCGATGCCTAAACTCATCCAACCATGTTCGTCGGGAGGAGATAATTGAACTAAAGCCGCGTCTATTGGAACCCTCTTACTTTTGAACAGTTTTGGGATATCTTTCATGAATATGGGGGTATAATCAGCTCTCCCCTGGGCCACTGCTTCTCTAGTATTATCGTCCACGAAAAAAGCGTTGTGCCTGAAGCTATCTTCAAATTTATCCTCAGTGTAAGGCGCAACCCCTAGAGTTTGGATATGGAAAATCTCTGTATCATAAAACTGATTCGCCATGTCGGTCAAATTTTTTACAAGGTATTGAGGTTCGGACGCACCCGATCCTACGAAAACTCTTTCTCCTCTCCCGATCTTTTTTAGGGCTTTTTCAGCTTCTATATAATCAACATCATATACCATCTATCATCATTCCCTTATACCACACCAAAGAGGGATAACTGCGGTCTTTAATTGTCTTTTTATATCTCTATATCTAGTCTAGGAGTTACTTCTTCTTTGATGTTTTCTATTTTGAACTCATCTTCTATAGTGGTGATAGTATCCATCCTTTCGATCCTTTTCGCCGCTTCGTAAGTATCTATCGGTACCGAGATCAAAGGTATATTTGCCCTATCGGCTTTTGAGATTATATTACTGGGTGGGATTATATCATTGGTCAGGACCAGACCGGATGTACCGTCTTCCAAAGAAGCCAATATGACATCGGTCCTATCTCCGCCGGTCACGATCAATTTCTTATCTTCCTGGAATGAAGGACTGCGGACCAATTCATCGGCGCTCAAAGCACCTACATAGACATTTTCTACTATGTTATCTAGGCCGTTTTCTCCAGCTACGACTTTACCGAAAAGCATGTCGTTTATGAAGCTCATCCGAGTAAGGTCGAGGCTGCTGATTTCCGGTATTGTTCCCAATACTTCTAAACCGAGATCCTCTATGTCTTCCACTACGAAATCTTCAGCTTCCTCTATGGATTCTACTTTGTTTAATACCACGCCACGAAGTTCTACTCCACTTTTCTCGAAATACTGATATGCGGTCGTGAGTTTGTCCAATATCTCAGTTCCACTGTCAGAAGTCACCAATATGACCTCCGAATCCATCATCTGGGAGAGAGATATAGGATCAAGATTGATCGAAGACCCGAATCCCCAGTGTTTTCCAGTCTCTATAATCAGACCTTCTTTACTCTCTGAGAGTTCATCTATCCTTTCATTGATTTTGTCCCGGATAGTATCTTCGTCGAAAGCATATTTGATCTTAGAGTGATCGAAACCTATACAGAATTTCTCATAGTCCGTTTCAAGAGAAAGGACGTTTTTGAACAGTTTCGTATCATAGTCTATAAGTCTCTTTTTCTTATAGATAGGTCTATCGCCGAAAGGTTTGAAATAATTTAGAGGTCTATCGTCTCCAAGAGCTAATCCCAGACCGACAGTCGTTTTTCCTGCATCCTCTTCAGTCGAGGATATTATGAGATTTTTCATTTTATATCACCACTTTTAAGATTTATAGCTACATCTACAGCCCTACATCCTTCTCCACGATCAAACGCTTTTATAGGATTGAGATCCATCTCCGCGATCTCCTCTATTTCATTCATCAAATAGGATATCCTATATATAACATCTGCCAAGGCGTTTATATCTTTTCTTGTTTCCCCTCTAGCTCCGACGAGGACTGGGAAGGAGTCAATCTGACCTATCATCCTTCTAGCTTCTTTTTTATTTATGGGTGCAACTCTGAACTCTACGTCCTCTAAGACTTCTACATAGACACCGCCAAGACCGAACATCACTAGAGGTCCGAATGAACTGTCTCTCGACCCCCCTACTATGGTCTCTTCTCCCCCTTCAAGCATCTTTGCAACTGAAATACCGCTTATATGAGCGTCTGGATAATTTTTGCGGCAGTTCGAATATATCGCCTGGTAAGCATCTACGACTTCCTCCTCATTTTCCAGATTTAGAGCGATGCCCCCTGCATCGGACTTGTGAACTATATCCTCTGAAACGACTTTCAATACCACTGGATATCCGATCTCCTCTGCGATCTCTACGGCTCTATCTAAGGACTTCACGACTTTGCCCTCGGGCATCGGAACACCGGCGAGATCCAATATCTCTCGTGCTTCTTGTTCAAGTAGAGTCAGTCTTCCCTCATCTCTGATTTCCTTCAACCTTTCTCTGATCTCGTCTATGGGTATATCCAAGTCGATTTCTTTCTTTTTTTCTTTTTCTCTCTCCAAATAGCGTTTTTTCTTGAAAAGTGCACCCAGCGAGGATATGCATTCGTAAGTATCGGTAAAAGCGGGTATTTTATGCTTTCTTAACCACTGAACACACTCTTTGACTTCCTTCCCTCCAGTGAAAGTATAAACTGAGGCCTTTTCGTCTCCATGATCCTCGTATACCTCTTTTATAGCCTCTGCGACTTCCCATGGGTCGGCAGTTCCTGTTTCGCAGTATAACCCCACTACCGCACCTGTCTCTTCACTTTCGAAGGCTTTCCTCAAAGATCTTTCGTATTCTTCCTTTCCGGCCTGTCCAGTGATATCTATTGGATTTTTAGTTGAACCGAAGGAGGGTATAGCTTCCTCAAAGGTTTCTTTCAGATGCGTTTGGTCATCTAATAATTTCACGTCGTATTTTTCTGCGGCATCAGCACTTAACACACCGATCCCTCCACCATTCGTAACGACAACAGTATTATCTTTTTGAGGTAGTGGAGAAGTGGAAAATACCCTAGACCAGTTAAACGCCTCCTTTAAATCCTCAGCCCGGTGAACACCGCATTGTTCGAAAGCTGACGAGAATATACGATCGCTCCCCGCAAGTGATCCAGTATGAGATGCAACAGCGGTAGCCCCTTTTTCCGAACGTCCGGATTTGATGACCACTACCGTTTTATCGTCGGGAAGTTTTTGGACTTTATTCATAAATTCCCTACCGTTGTCTAGTCCTTCCATATATATCATTATGACGTCTGTTTCTTCATCTTCACTAAAGTAATCGACTAGATCTATATCATCGATATCCGCTTTATTACCAATACTCACTATGGCGGAAAGACCAAGGTACTGCTGTGCAGTCTTTCCTATCATTGCAATACCTAATGCTCCACTTTGGGAAAGTAGAGCGATACTCCCCTTTTCTATTTGGGAAGGACCGAAAGTGGCGTTAAGGTCCGATGTCGAAGAGTAAATACCGAAGACGTTGGGTCCTAAAACTCTCATCCCATATTTTTTTGCTTCTTCAACCAACTCTTCTTCTTCTTCTACTTTTCCGATCTCTGAAAAACCGGAAGATATGACTATGACATGTTCTATTCCTTTTTCTCCACATTCATGTATAGCATCTTTTACAATCTTTGCAGGCAAGACGATAACTGCAAGGTCTACCCCGTCAGGCAGGTCCTGGATGGATTCGTATATCTCTTCACCGAGTATTTCTCCACCTTTTGGATTTACGGGATATGCCTCTCCATCGTACTCTGAATTTTTTATGTTTGAAAAAATTGTATAGCCGATTTTGCCTTCTTTCCTTGAGGCACCTACCACCGCGATCGATTCAGGGTCAAAAAACCCTTTGAGATCATCATTTTTTGATGCCATCAAATCTGAGAAAGAGTGGTCCTTTATTAGTATTTTGGAACTTTAAGTATGTTAACCTTTGTGAGAGTTTGAGAGAGTTGTAAGTCCTCTTTCTTTAGGGAGAGGA
>JAZKSP010000050.1:0-10686 GCA_036626005.1 Thermoplasmatota archaeon
GGGAAAGGTTGTGATAAGTGCGGAGGTACGGGAAAGATGTACGAGACCAGCGTCGAGGAGATCATCGGAGAACATTTGGTAGAGATGACTTCCGGCGAGGATTTTACTCTTCACGGGATGGGAAGAGAAGATATCGATGCGAAGATGTTGGGAGATGGAAGACCATTTGTTATGGAGATCAAGGAACCGGTGAAGAGGAAAATAGATCTAGAAGAATTAGAAAGAAGAGTAAATGAGAGTGAGAATGTCCAAATAAATTCGCTGGAATTCACTGAAAAAGAAAAGGTCGTAGAGGTGAAACAAGCGAGAGCGGTAAAAACTTATAGAGTTAAGGTCTCGTTAGAGGAAACTATAGAAGGGGCAAAACTTAAAAAGGTCAAGGAGAAATTGGTGGGGCAAGAGATTTCGCAGCGAACGCCTCGGCGAGTGGATCACCGAAGATCAGATAAGGTCAGAAAACGCACCATTAGAGACCTGGAATTTGTCTCCATGGATAATACTAGTGTGACCCTCGATGTCACCTGTGACGCGGGAACATATGTTAAGGAGTTCATCCATGGGGACGAAGATAGAACTCAGCCGAATTTAGCCGAACTGCTTGAAACTCCATGCGAAGTAGATAGATTAGATGTGATGAAAATCCATTATCCTAAAGGTGAATAAATATGAAAAGATCCAAAGGTACCCGACAGGGCACGCGCAATATCCTGAGAAAAGATCCGAGCGAGAGAGGACTCATACCTATAAACAGAGCTCTCCGTGAGTTCGAAGAAGGTGAAAAAGTTAAAATAAAGATCGAGCCTAGTGTTCAGAAGGGCCAACCTCATAGAAGATTTCATGGGATGATAGGAGTGGTCCAAGGTAAACAGGGAGACGCCTTCGTGGTCGAAGTAAAAGACGGTGGAAAGAAAAAGAAAGTGATAACCAGATCAGAACATCTAGAAGAATTAGAATAGGAGCGTTATTTTTATGTCAGAGGAGGAACCTAAATACGTCTCATTGGCCGAAGTCAAGGAACTGCTTACCGAAGAGTCTGAAGAGAGAGAATTGAGATATGAACAGAGCTTGGCACTAGGCCATGCCGAGACTTTCGTAAAATTATCGATAGAAGATACCAAGGATCTGATCGAAGAGCTGATTGAAGAGTTCGACTTTGTGAAAGAAGAGTCAGCATACAAGCTTGCAGATATATTACCTGAAGACGAGGAAGGTGTGAGAGCCGTCTTTCAGCAGGATAGATATACTCCTTCGGATGATGAAGCAGAAAAAATAATAAATACCATTAAAAAATATATTTGAGAGAGGAACTATGGAGGATTATGCCTACGTATTAGATTATATGCCAGAAGGGAGACCCGACTCTAAAGACTATCAACACGAAAGTCTGGTCCTGGCTCTCGGGAAGGACGAGTTCAAACTTTTCGAACTCATACCGAAAGATGGTAAGAATTTTTTAGTCGGAGACAAGGTTTATATCGGGAAGGATATGGACAAAAGAGAGAAAATAAAACATGTAAAGAACCGTATCAGCTGGGAGAAACTGACTAATGCGGCCAAGAGTGAAGTTCCATATATAATAGAGGATGTCATAGATGATGAGGAAGATCGTTTCTTAGAATTTTATAATAAGGCTCATCCTATCACGAAAAAATATCACATGCTGGAACTTCTCCCAGGCCTAGGAAAGAAAAAGATGAAAACGATCCTTGATGATAGAAAGAAGAACGGAGACTTCGATTCCTTCGAAGATTTGAAGGAAAGGGTGTCTATGGTCCACAAACCTAAAGAGATGATCAAAGACCGCATAATGGAAGAACTGAAAAATAAGGACATCAAATACCAAGTTTGGGTAGCTGAATAATAAAAGAGATGGTTTAAAAATGTTGGAAGATATTTCAGAATCCGAGGAAGAAGTACAAACAGTCGATAAGTCTGACGAATACAAGACCGTTTTTTTCGTATTCGATTCCGTTTTAAAGAACAGCAGTATGGAATCTCAGGCAGCTGTACAGCTTTTCAAGAATATCCAGAGTCAAAGCTTACAGTGAAATATTTCGGAACTGTTCTCTGCCTTTTATAACCCCAAGGCTTTTATACTATCAACTACATCCTATTTTCTGTCCGACGTTTATAGGATAAATGTCGGACAATATTTCCCACGGGATGGGAAGCTATATGCACTCTAACCCTAAGGTGGATATTCCACCTCGGTCCGGTAGCTTGGAGGAAGATAAGTTTGCACCTCAAAACGGTCAGGATGAAGAATTTTAAGTCGTTCGGTAGAAAGATGGAAATACCCTTCAAAGAGGGTTATACAAATATAACAGGCCCAAATGGTTCTGGAAAGTCGAACATCGCAGACGCTATTTTGTTCGTATTGGGTCCTAAAAGTTCAAAGGAAATCAGGGCGGGTCGTCTGACAGATCTTATATTCAACGGCGGAAAGAACGGTAAACCAGCGGATAAATGCAAGGTTAGTCTGATATTCGAAAACGAAGATAGTACTATCCCTCTCGACGAAGATGAAGTGACTTTTACTAGAAAAATAAAAAAATCCGATAACCAACAGGGCTACAATTCTTATTTTTATGTAAACGGTAGATCATCTACTCTAACAGAATTTCAAGATCTGCTTTCTCATGCTAGGATTTCACCTGGAGGATACAACATAGTCCAACAGGGAGACATATCTAAAATAGTTGAGATGAGTTCCACCGAAAGAAGAAAGATACTAGATGATATATCGGGTATAAGTTCTTACGATGAAGAGATCGATGAGGCGGAAGAAAAAAAGGAGGAAGTTATCGAGGACCTAGACAGGATCAACATACTTTTAGATGAGATCTCCACCCAAGTAGAAGAACTAGAAGAAGATAGAGAAAAAGCCTTAAAATATCAAGAACTCTCCGATAAGGTCTCGGAGGCGGAAGAAAAAAAGACCTGGAAGATGATACAAAACACTGAGAACAACATAGCCTCTATACAAGATGATATAGATGAGAATAAAGAACAGATCGAAAATAAGAAAGAGAAAAAGGAAGAACTGAAAGATGATATAGAAAATCTCACAGAAGATATTGAAGAACTGAAACAGGAGTTGGAGAAGAAGGGCAACGAAAAGAGTAAAGAACTTCAGAAAAAAATAAACGATCTTAAGCTGGCGATAGGAAGGGCGGATGACAAAAAAGAAGATGCACAATACACAATAGAAGAAAATAAAGAGAAAAGGGAGACGTTGCAGGAGAAGTTACAGGGTAGGAAAGAGGAACTTGCCGATATCAATGAAGAAAGAAGAGAACTAGAAGACGAGAAAGAGGAATTGGAAGAAAAACTCGAAGAATTAGAAGAGGATATCGAGGATATCGAAGACAAACAGTCGGATTCCGACGACAGGATAAAAGAGCTGAAGAAAGAAGCTCTCCAATTAGAGAAAAAGGCGGAAGAGAAAAAAGACAAATTATCTGACAAGAAGATAGAGCTCGAAACCGTCAAAGACAAGATAGAGAGGATCCGAGAAAAAATAGCCGAAGTGGAAGAAGAAAAAGAAGATATAGAATTCGAGAAAAAAGAGAAGGAGATGGAACTGGAAGATCTCAGCGATAAGAATGAAGAGCACGAGGAAAGATTGGAAGAACTAAAAGAAGAATTCCATGAAAAGAAGAGCAAGGAAAAAAATTTGAGAAACGACAAAGAGGACCTAGAAGAGAGAGTTAACAGGTTGAAGAGAAAGTACGAACAGCTGAAGGCAGAAGAGAAAGCTGCCAAATCGGTCAAAAAAGGATATAATAGAGCGGTATCAACGATACTCGAAGCTAGAGATAAGGGCGAACTCGACGGAATACACGGAACCATCGCGGAACTCGCTGATGTCGACGATAAATACGAGACCGCCTTGAAGGTCGCCGCTGGGGGAAGGATGCAGTGTATCGTGGTCGACAATGATGCGGTAGCTTCTAAGGCCATCAAGCACCTCAAAAAGAAGGACGCCGGAAGAGCTAGTTTCCTGCCTTTGAATAAGATGCGAACCGGTAGACCGAAGGGGAAAGCATTGAGGACCGTTAAAGACGATAACGCAGTGGATTTTGCCATCGAACTCGTCGATTACGACGATGAATATGACAGCGTATTCTGGTATGTGTTCCACGATACGGTGGTGATGGAAGATATAGAAGCTGCGAGAGACCAGATGGGAGGCGTCAGGATCGTCACTTTGGACGGAGAGAAGATAGAGAAAAGCGGTGCGATGACCGGAGGAACTTTAAAGAAGAATATGATCGGGTTCAGTGCTCCAGACCGGGGTGAACTAGAGAAAGTGAGTACCGATCTCAAGCACAGCCGTGAGAATCTGAAGAAAGTCAGAAGCTCATTGAAGGACCTACAAAAGGAAATAGAGGAGATACAGGACGAGATGCAGGAATTGAAGAACGAAAGCGATAAGCAGGTGCAATCTGAACTTGAAGCTCACATAGATCGATTGGAATCAAAGATAGAAAAGAAAGAGTCAACTCTAGAAGAAAAAAGGGAAAAGGAAGAAGAATTTGAAGATGAGAAGGATAAACTAGAAAGTTCGATAGAACATCTTGAAGAGAAGATCGAGGACCTAAAAAGCGAGAAAAAAGAAATAAAGGAAAATATAAGAGAGATAAGTCCCCAGGAACTATCTAAAAAGTTGAGAGATCTGAAGGACGAAGAGGTGGGCCTTAACAAAAAGTTGAACGATCTCGATTCCGAATTAGATAAAAAGGAGAATAGGGAGGAGAATCTAGAAGAAAAGATCGAGGAGATCAAAGATCTAAGAGAGGAACTAAAGAAAGAGATCGAGGAAAAAGAAAGCGAGATCAAAAAATCTGAATCTATAATAGAGGAAAAGGAAGAAGAACTCCAGGAACTAGAAGAAGAGGAGTCGGAAGTCGGTGAAGAACTCGATGAGCTAAGGAATGAATTAGAAGACAAAAAAGAGACACGGATGGAGAATGAACATCGGATCGATCAGATCGACACGGAGATAGAATCTAAGCAGGAATTCATCATAAGTTCAAAAAGGAAGTTGAGCACAGAAAGAGAGAAACTCGAGGATTTGAAAGAAGATATCGATGAGGATATCGACTATTCGGATGAAGAACTCCCATCCATGAAAGAGTTGAAGAATACTATCCGGCGCTCTAAAAATAAGATGGAAGACTTGCAGCCAGTCAATATGAGAGCGCTGGACGATTATAAGAAGAAAAAAGAGAGAAAAGAAGAATTACAAGAAGAATACACCGAGCTCGAGAAACGTAAAGAAGAATTGGACAATTTGATAGATGAATTAGATGAGAAGAAAAAGAAAAACCTCTTGGAAGTAAAAGACGAGATCAACAAAAATTTCGGAAAAGTATACGAAAAGCTCTCAGACGGAGGAGAGGCACATCTTGAACTGGAGAATCCGGATGACCCCTTCGAAGGTGGACTCGTGATAAAAGCAAGGCCTCCAGGAAAGAAAGTACACCTGATCAATGCGCTGTCCGGAGGAGAGAAAGGTTTGGTCTCTATGGCGTTCATATTCTCCATCCAGATGTACGATCCATCTCCATTTTATCTGTTGGACGAGATCGACCAGAATTTAGACGGAGTGAACGCCGAAAATGTCGCCGAGATGATAAAAGACAACTCGAAAAACGCCCAATTTATACAGATCTCGCTGAGAAAAGTGACCTTGAAAAAGTCCGATCATATAATAGGGGTCACGATAAACAAGAAGGGCATTTCAGACGTGATAATGAAAGTCAATATAGGAAAGGAGGAAGAAAAAGATATACCCGAATTTTCGGAAGTAAGCAAGTTGAAGACGGAGGTGCAGTAACTTGGTCTCCGAGATGAAAGAACAATCGATCCATCTAGATAATCCGCCGGAAGAGGTCATCGAGCACCTGACTTTCCATAAGTCTCTGATCGATGAGGAAAGAAGCGGGGAGAGGATAGATGACTATATCCAGATGGTAGAGAATATGGATGAAGATGGAGAGGAGTTCTCTGATGATCCCTTCGATAATGCGATAGCTTCCATATTCAAACTTGTTATCGACGAGAAGATGGATCCGTGGGAGATCGACCTAGTTTCCTTCACCGAGATGTACTTGGAACAGGCACGGAAAAAAGAGAACTTGAATTTCATCGTTACTGGACAGCTGATCAACATGGCATGGTCGATACTAAAGATGCAGTGCGAACAGGTCTTGTCCTCTGCTGAGGAAGAAGAACAGGAAGAAACTGTCGAGCAGGAAGAGTTTTTCGATGAGTGGGAGATATGGGATCAGGATCTCTACGAAGAGCCTGAAGATATAGACTACGAAGAAGAAGTGCTCGATGATGACGGAGGAGCTCCTCTAGAAAAGGCCGTTAGAAGAGAGGAAAAGAAACCTGTCTCTCTTATCCAGCTAGTCGATGCTTTCGAAGACGCAAAACAGGAAGCGAAATACAGAGAAAAGATGGAGAAAATCAGGAAAGAGAAGAAAAAGGAAAGGGAACAGCAATTGAAGGAGCAGGAAGAAAACTATGATACACATTCTCACGAGGAAGATATCCAGAGCGAAATATCGAAGATATGGAAGCGGATATGCTGTTATGAGCAGAAAGTGATCACTTTGAGCATGATCCACGACGATAGAAAGAAAGATATAATCACCGCACTCATGTCGATCCTATTCCTCAACAAGGAGAAAAAAATAAGGGTGAAACAAACAGGTTATCCGGACGGACAGATCCTGGTCGAAAATCTCGTTTCAGAGGAAGAAAGGCAGAACGGTCTCATGGAATTGACAACAGAAAGTCAAGAAGAAGGTTTATCGATGGGCAGGATCAACGTTTATTGATCTATGTTTTGTCGATGTAATAATACTCTCCTTCTGATTTTTGTTTTCTATCTAACCGTGAATTCAGTTTGTTGACCCTAGGTCGATATGTGTCCGCGTCTCGTCTAAATGTTATCTCCACTTCTTCTAGGAAATTGTTCATCCCCTTTCTCATCTCGTAGGGACCCTCTCCCTTGCCCTTTACAGCGGGTTCACCAGAGAAATTCATTATCAGGTCGGATACGTAATCTATGAAATATACGTCATGATCTACGATCATACCGCCCTTATCACTTTTCTCCATGAATCTGCGGATCACTTTAGCAGCTGTCATCCTTCTATCTGCGTCGAGATAAGCGCTTGGTTCGTCGATCAGGTAAAGGTCGGCATCTCTTCCTAAAGAGAGCGCTAGAACCACTCTTTGCAGCTCTCCACCACTGAGATTTGGTACTTCTCTTTCGAACAAGTCCTGCAGATCAAGGGGTGTCAACACGTTAGACTGGAAAAAACCTTCGTCAAGACGATCCCCGATCTCCGTCCTGTAGAGGTCTATAACTCTTCCTTCATATTCTGGTTTGATATACTGTGGTTTATAACTGACTGTGATGTCTTTTCTTATCTCTCCCTCAGTTGGTTCTATAGCATCTGCAAGCATTTTCACAAAGGTGGTTTTACCTGTAGCGTTAGGACCAACGACTCCGATCACCTCGCCTTCTGGTATCTCTCCTGCTTCTGTTTTCAGTCTGAAAGAGTCCCATTCCTTTACAAGTCTATCAAACTCGACGATAGGGTCAGAGTGCCAATCCGATTTAGGGGCTCTCTGCTCGAAAGTTATCTCCGTGTCCCTGAAACGGATGTTCTCTTCATCTAGAAACCCTCTCAAGTATGAATTTATGGCTACTCTCACACCTTTAGGATGGGATACTACTCCATATGCGCCTCTTGAACCATAAAGAAGATGTACATTATCAGCTAGAAAGTCCAAAACGGCCAAGTCATGCTCGATGACCATGACCCTGTTATCTTCGCTCTTTTCTTTGATAGCCTCCGCTACATTCAATCTCTGGCTTATATCGAGATAAGAGGAAGGTTCATCGTAGAAATAAACATCAGCATCTTTAGTAGAGGTCGCGGCTATCGCCACTCTCTGTAATTCTCCACCAGAGAGATTCGTTATTTTAGAGTCCAAAGTATTCTCTATTTCAAGAGCATCTACCCATTTCTCGTAATCATCACCGATCTTGGAGAGAAGGTCTTCGACTTTTCCCGAGTAATGAGCCGGGATCCTATCCACATATTGTGGTTTCAATGCGGTCTCAAGTTCACCGTCAGCTAGTGATTTGAAATAAGAGCCCAAAGCAGTTCCAGAATATTTCTCTATAACCTGATCCCACGAAGCATCCTCTTCGTAGTTACCCAGGTTCGGAGTTATCTCTCCAGATAGCATCCTAATCGCAGTGGTCTTTCCTATACCGTTGGCTCCGAGAAGGCCGGTTACTAACCCCTCTTCGGGTAGAGGAAGTCTGTAAATCCTGAAGCTGTTATCTCCGAACTGGTGTATGAGATCAGTATCTAGTTCCTCTGGAAGGTTAACCATCTTTATAGCGTCGAAGGGACACTTGTCCACACATATACCGCATCCTTCGCACAACTCCTCAGATATATTCACGGCGTCTTCCGTTTTAACTATAGTATCATAACCCGTTCGAACCATCGGACAATAATTTATACACTCATAGCTACACCGGTCGGACTGACATTTATCTTCTATCAGGACGGCTATACGCATTTAAACACCTCATACCGTCGGTGTTATTTTAGCTTGATGCATCTTTGCTGGACTCACAGCCAGTTCTAACTCCGGCAGCAAGTCCTCTATCGAAGACTTCGACTTCCTCTTTTGTAAGAAAGACTCTCGCTATCGCGACCAACTCGTCTTCCTGAGTAACTACCATCGCTTCGTCGTCGTGTCTCAACTCGGAAGACATGTTGGTAACGAATTTCGAAAAAACGCTCTTTCCGTCCCTGTTGAACTCAGCGCTCTCTTTCGTCACCTCGATCCTCAGATCAGGTTGTGTGAATTTATCCAAAAGTATCTTAGCTCCAGTTTCTTTCAAAGTGAAAAATCCATCGTAATGCCTGATGGAAAGGATGTGATCTTGATCCAATTTCACGTTTTTGATCCTACCTTTGTTATTCTTTACGTAAGTCAAAGTGCCGTCCGTCAAAGCTTCTCCAGCATCTTCGCCGAATTGATAGTTCGCCGTAGCTCTGATCTTCATCTCATCAAAGTCTAGTCCCTTTGCTTCGGAGAGAGTATTCAAAGTGTCCTCCCCATCCCATCGTATCAGTTCGTCTATCTGCTGTTTTCTTTCATAATGCTGTAAAGAAATTGTATCCAAAGGATTGGAAGGGAATACGGACTGTGCTACAGGGTAAACTTCGTCCATCTCAAGCGGTACGGGACCCATCTGAGTAGAAATCAAAAGATTTACATCGTAGTCCTCCAACGTTTCGATCTCTTTCCTTAGATGTCGGCTGTAAGGCTTTTCAACTTGATCCGAGTCGAAATAAACGGTAGGTCCGTCCTTAGGAGGCGTATAATCGTTGAGTATCCAACGTTTTATCCTTTTGAAAGTTGGCCTATGATCAGATTCTTGCCCTGTATAAAGGGCGGCTCGATTCCTGCTTCGGGGTTCGAATCTTTCAAGAAACTGATATTCTTGATTTAAGACTTTTAGAGCTTCTAAGAGTTTAGGATGGCTCCTGACTCTTCTCTCCATCATCTCCCAGAGACTCCCCTCTCTTATCGACTGCTTTACTTTGTCTATCTCCCTGAAGCATATCCACAGATTGTGTTCGGCTAGAAGAGCTACATCTCCTTTTTTATAATCATCCCTGAGCTCTTCCACATCGTTTGAGCTACAAACAGGACATCCACATCCAAGATGGTCGATATCCTCTATATTCCTAGTACCATCCGGATACATCATATCTCCTCTCTTTGCGTACTTGGCGTAGGAACTGGAATCGAAGAGATCACAACCGAGCAAGACCGCTAAAGAGTAGAGCATCGGATGTCCAGCACCGAAAAGATGTACGGGACCTCGTGGACCCAACCCCTTTTTAGAGGCTATGATCACCTCGGCCAACTCACGAAACCTGTAATCCTCCATCAAAGGGACTACTCCCCCAATAGGATATAGGCCTCCATCCATCTCTCCCATAAATTTACCACATCTTTTCCTCATATCAAGATATATGGAGCCCTGAACAGGCAGCGCATTGAGACTTTCCATGTCCTCCTTTGACCTCTGTGCTCGCTCCGCTCTTTCGACCGTCTTTTGAACTTTTTTTCTAGCGACTCCTCTAGAATCATCCGGCTCAGTAAATTCATCCAAGATAGTGACCACGTCGGAACCTATTTTTCTTTGAAATTCATGTATCTCTTCCGCATTTACATCTATTTCTCCATATACATGGGCTTGAAACGTGCCGGAATCCGTCATTATTGGACCTGAAAAACCTAAAAGGTCATGGACACCCTTGGCCAAACTCTCCTCTCTCAGCTCTTGGTCTTTGTACAATATGTAAGAGTTTGTGATCAAAACCTGTGTATCGAATTCCTGTTCAAGTTTTTCTACAGAGACTAGTTCTCGATTCGGATTTATGACAGGCATGATAGCTGGTGTTTCGATTTTTCCATGAGAAGTTGTAAACTCACCTATTCTTGCTAGACCTTCCTTTTCCTTGATCTCGAACATCTTGTCACTTTTTATAGAATAAAGCATGAGTTATAAGCTTATCTCGACTAAGGGCTAAGACCTCTCTCTTCGAGGAATTTATTAAATTCCTC
>JAZKSP010000051.1:0-10654 GCA_036626005.1 Thermoplasmatota archaeon
GAAATGAGAAAAAGAAGAATACCTCTGCAGTTAGAAAAGAGAAGAAAAGCATGTCGACCCGAGATAGAAAGAAATATATTTTGGAAGGCCTACCTTCTATATCAGGTGTTTTAGCGGAAAGACTTCTCGAACACTTCGGTTCTGTAAGAGATGTGTTTAAGGCTGATAAAGATGAGCTACAAGAAGTGGAAGGTATAGGGCCTTCGACTGCCGAGAAGATCATCTCTATCATTTCAGAATGATAGGTATTTAGCTACTACCGTTCTTGAAAATACAAAATTATATAACCATAAAATCCCAATTGTCTAGTGATAACCATGGGAAGAAGATGGACCGGTCCTCTGAAAAAGAGCAGTGATTATGTTTACACAATCCCGAAGAGTTACAAAAAATCTATGAGAGTCAATGGATGGATCTTCGCAGATGATACACTCATCGATTCGATCAGGGAAGATAACGCTCCTGAACAGATAGCTAACGTTGCCACGCTTCCCGGTATAATCGGCGCTTCGAAGGCCATGCCTGACATACATTGGGGATACGGTTTTCCCATCGGTGGAGTCGCAGCCATGGATCCCGAAGACGGTGTGATATCTCCAGGAGGGGTCGGTTACGATATCAACTGCGGAGTTAGACTATTGAAGACCAATCTAGACGAAAACAGAGTTAGGGATAACGTTAAAGCTCTCATCAACAAGATGTTCGATAATGTTCCTGCAGGAGTCGGGAGAGAGAGTAGAGTCAAGTTGGACAAAAGCGAGCTGGAAGAGGCATTAGACTACGGAGTCGAATGGGCTGTAGAAAACGGTTACGGGTGGGAGCAAGACCTAGAAAGGATAGAAGATAACGGTCGTATGGAAAGTGCAAATTCACACAAGGTGAGCAGAAAAGCTAAGGACCGAGGTGCACCGCAGTTAGGAACCCTTGGCGGAGGTAATCATTTCTTAGAGATCCAAAAAGTAGAGAAAGTTTTCGATAAAGAAATGGCCGACGCTATGGATTTGGAAGAGGGCATGATAACGACGATGATCCACACCGGCTCTAGAGGTTGTGGTCATCAGATCGCCACTGATTACATCGATAAGATGGAGAAAGCGATACGCAAGTACAATATCGATCTACCCGATAAGCAGTTGGCCTGCGCACCTTTCGATTCTCCTGAAGGGCAGGATTATTTCTCAGCGATGAGCTGTGGAGCTAACTACGCCTGGACCAACAGGCAGTTGATAATGCACTGGGTCAGAGAAAGCTTCGGGCAGGTATTTGACGAGGAACCGGAAGATATGGACATGGAGATGATCTACGACGTATGCCACAACGTGGCAAAGAAGGAGGAACACGAGGTTGACGGAAAAGATCAAGACGTGATAGTCCACCGTAAAGGCGCTACTAGAGCTTTCGCTCCCGGCAGAAAAGAGGTACCTAAGAAATACAGAGACGTGGGACAGCCAGTGATCGTCCCCGGGGACATGGGAACCGCAAGCTATGTGATGATGGGGACTAAAAACGCGATGAAAAGAAGCTGGGGATCGACTTGTCACGGAGCCGGAAGGACAATGTCTAGAACAGGGGCTCGGAAGAAATTCCGAGTGAACGAGATAAAAGAAAATCTAGCAGAACAAGGTATCTATGTGAAAGCCGCGAGCAACAAAGTGCTGAAGGAAGAAAGTCCAGGGGCCTACAAAGACGTCAACAATGTTGTAGAGGTGACTCATAACGCAGGTCTCTCGAAAGTAGTGGCAAAATTGACGCCGATCGGCGTGATGAAGGGATAAAAAAATAGTGTGAACTTAGAATCTCTTTTTACGACTGCCGAACATGGAACTCAAAAATCCTTCCTTATAATCCTTTTTCGTTATCTCGTAACTGAATTTTTTAGACTCCTCTTTACTGAGTCGTTCTATCTTATCAGGGATACCTTCAACAAGCGGTCCTATCGAATTCCTACTCTCTACCATGAAGGTATAGAAATTTTCCTCTTTACCATTTATCTCGAGTTCATTCCATACGAGGTATGTGAAACGGGTGGAGACCGCCATAGCGATGACACCATCTGAATCTTTCAATTTATCCTTAGTAGACTTTCGTAGACCGAAATCTGCTGGATTTACAAGCTCATCATATTCTAAATGTTCTTCGATTATATCTATGCATGATCTTTCTGTTTCCGTATGGAATGTAAAGGTCGGATGGCTGAAGTACAATTTCATTTTTACACCTCTAAATTAATTATTCTTCTTTTTTCTCATCCTCAGATGAATCCGAAATACCCATGAAATCTACATGGCTTGACTTTTGTTTATTATTACCAGGGTATATAGTCTTCTCGTCCTCGATCTCTTCCTCTTCTTTCTCCTCCTCCTTTGTGCTCTCCTGAGATCTTTCCTCCTCAAGCATCCTTTTCCTTTTCAGTTCGGCTGCGATAACACCCTTACCTCTGAAGGCATAAACCATACCGATAAGAAGGAATACCAAAGCAGGGAAGGATAACAGTCCATACGGTTTAGTTTCGTATGTGATAGTGTGACTATACTCTAGTTGACCGCCAGTCAAGTTGAAGTTCACTGTTCTCGGCCTTTCTTCCAACTTAGTGATATCTTGAGTGAAATTTTCACCATCTCTGAGAGTTATATTCGTATCGTATTGTTCATAACCCTCTCTATTTATTCTTATCCGCTCGGAATCTTCCTCGTAAGGGAAATCATCCTCAAACCATATCTCTGCTTTCGCGTTATCTGTAGACGAGTCTGCACTATAATTAAGATCAATAAAATTATCGATTGCTGTCAAGTAACTATCGATTTCCTTGTAAGAATAATCATCATCAGTGTTTCCAACTGCTTTAACTTCTTCATTCGTGAGATTATGGTTCTGATACCAATCTATTACCACTGTAACGTAATTCGAATATCCTCTATTGCTGACAGTTACAGACAATTTGTAAGTCTCTCCTGGTTCTACCGGATCGGATATATTGTCTGTATGATCAGCGTAACCTCCATCATCCCCTGAATCTCTATCTATCCCGTTGAACTGAACGTTAGTAATGTATTCATCGTAACTCGTGTTTCCGCCTCCTATCTCGCTGTATTTACCCAGATCACCATCCATTTCCCCTACAACCACGGTATAATCCTCGGTTTCTCCGTAACTCTGGTTTCCACTTGGATCATTATGATACTCTCCGTATTCCTGCATCACTCTCATCATTGTTTTTCCGAATTGGGCGTCTTCAGGTACTGTTATATAAGTGGTAAGTGTCCTATCTACTTCAATCGTATCCTTCTCAATCGACCTTCCACCTTCAGGTAAAGCTCCAACGAAAGCGAAGATAAGTGCTAACGATAACAAAATAGAGGCAATTTGTATATCTCTATCTGATAAAACTCTCAGAAGTAAACTCCCATTATCCCCCTGTTCACTCATCTTTCTTGAACCCTCCTAAAAAGAAAAAATAAATAAAAAGTTTTTATTAAGCCACCTCTATATCGAAATCGATTTCCCCAGCAAAATGGCATTTTGCTGTATGTTCTGATCCTACTTCTTTCTCTGGTGGTTCCTCTTCAGAGCATATATCTTCAGCATGAGGACATCTTGGATGGAATCGGCACCCACTTGGTACATTCGTGCCAGATGGGATCTCACCTGAGATAGGTAGTTCTTTAACTTCCTGCCCTCTTTCCGGATCTGCTTCCGGTACGGCCACGAGCAGAGCTTGAGTGTACGGATGAGCGGGGTCGTCCAAAACATCACTTACTTTACCTTTCTCAACTAAATCACCAAGATACATCACGCCTATGTAATCGGTGAAGAAACGTGTAGTGGAGATGTCGTGAGTGATATAAAAGTAAGTAACGTCCTCTTCTTCTATTAGGTCCTTCATCAGGTTCAAGACCTCTGCTCTCACCGAGACGTCCAACATGGAGACCGGCTCGTCGCATACTATGAAATCAGGATTTAAAATCATAGCTCTAGCTAGTGAAACTCTCTGTTTCTGTCCACCAGAAAGCATATGTGGGTATCGGCGCAGGAACTTTTCAGGCGGGGTCAACCGCACCTCTTCCAACGCCTCGTAGATCATATCTGACCTTTCCTCTCTCGTGTCACCTAGGTCATGTACCAGTAATGGTTCCTCAAGAATTGTACGTATTCTATCTCTGGGATCTAAAGCGGAGAATGGATCCTGATAGATGATCTGGGTCTGTCTCCTGTATGCTTTCAATTCCTGTTTTGAATCGATTTCCGTAATATCTTTTCCTTTCATGTACATCTTTCCATCGGTCTCTTTCAACAACCGCATCATCAACTTACCTACGGTGGTTTTACCGCAACCTGATTCACCGACGATCGAAAAGTTTCTTTTCCAGTAAATATCAAAATCGATACCATCTACGGCTCTTACTTTCTGTGCTTCTTTCATTCTCAGCTTCTGTAGGAAAGATTGAGTTATTTCAAAGTGCTTTGTGAGGTTTCTTGCCTTAAATAATGGTTTAGCCATATTTTTCATTCCTCCATTCATCCAATTGTAGATACGTCTGATTCAGAATCTACGTCACCTTCCATTGTTTCTTCCTCGACAGTTTCTGTAACAGTTTCATCTTCGTATGCAGTGGTATAAGTTGCTTCCTGATCCTCAGCGATGCTCTCGTCTTCGCTGTAAAGATGACATTTGACCTCTACTCCGCCTACATCGTACACTTCTGGTTCCTTCTCCCTACAAACTTCCATAGCCTTGTGACATCGAGGGTGGAATCTGCATCCAGAAGGAGGTTCGACCAGATTTGGCGGAACTCCAGGTATATATTCCAATCTATCTATATCAGTGTGAAGATCAGGTATCGCAGCCACCAGCTTTTCAGTGTAAGGATGTTTTGGATCAGTATAAATGTCATCTGCAGAACCCAATTCCACGATCCAACCTGCATACATTATCGCCAATTTATCGGAAATCTCAGCAAGGATACTCAGATCGTGTGTGATAAATATCATAGCTATATCTAGTTCTCTCCGCAGACGCTTCAAATCGTTCATTATTCTTGCCTCTACAACCACATCTAGTGCAGTTGTCGGTTCGTCAAAGATCACCACATCGGGTTCAAGGAGCAAAGCGGTTGCTATGATAACTCTCTGCTTTTGTCCACCACTCAGTTCGTGAGGATACCTGTCAAAAATTGATCCATCAAGGTTAACCAATTCAAGATACTCTTCACAGATATCCCTCGCTTCTTGACCGGTGATATCCTTGTGATACTTGAGAGGTTCTTTCATCTGATGTCCTACAGTATACACAGGAGTCATTATCTCCATGGCACCCTGAAAAACCATCGAAATTTTATTCCACCTTATCTTCTTTCGAGCTTCTTTTTCACTGAGTTCTGTAACTTCAATACCGTCAAGGTCGATAGAACCACTCATTATCTGCCCAGGTGGTTGAACCTGGTTTAATAGAGAAAAGGCCATGGTACTTTTTCCACAGCCCGATTCTCCAGCAACACCTATAGATTCACCTTTATCTAATTTAAATGAGGCATCATCGAGTGCCATGACTTCTCCATCCTGCGTCAGATAATGAGTACACAGTTCATCGACTTCGAGTATAGTTCTTTGTGCCATAACTTATTCACCTCTGTTTCATCTTCGGATTGATTATCCTCTCTATAGCCATACCGGTCGCTATGAAGCCGAACCCGACCATTATCATACCTAAGCCGGGTAGCAAGACCCACCACCAGGATCTTCCAAGATTTAGCAACGCTCCTTCAGCCCTAGAATTATTCAGTATCGTACCCCAAGTCACTATTGTTCGATCGCCAAGACCAAGGATGTGGAGACCGGCTTCAGCCATTATCACTATAGGGATCAACAGTGAGGCCTGAGCAAACGAATAGGGCAATATCTGAGGGATCATATGTCTGCTGATTATCCGGCCTGAACCAGCTCCTATAGCTTCCGAGGCTTCGATATAGGTGTCCTTAGCCACTTGAAGCCCCCGAGATCGAACGACTTTTGCAGCTCCACGCCACATCAGAAGAGCGTAAACAGTTATGAACATCCATATGCTCCTCCAATATAGTAGCAGGATTATAAGGACCGGTAACGTCGGTATACCCATCATTATCTCGTTCAATCGCTGCATCGCTTCGTCCACCCATCCTCCATAATAAGCACTTGTCATACCATAGAGAGTGGACAATATTATTGTAAATATGGCAACGACTCCACCAGCAATCAATCCATATCTTGCACCCCAAACCCATCCTTGCCAAAGGTCCCTTCTTCCGGTATCAGTCCCCATCAGACCGTAAACTGCTCCGGAAAAAGTGGTTTTTGTCCTTTCTTCATCAAGAGATATTCCCTCTCCTTTTAATCTGATTTCGATAGTATATTCGCCTCTCAGTGTTTCGGGGTCTCTCAACATGTCTTCGCTAGGTTTACCGAAAAGAACATGAACAGGATTAGTAATGTCCGCCACTCTCGGTTTTTCAGTTCTTGGAACATCATATTCGCTGTTAATATAGCTAAAACCTTTATCAACGGCTAGCTCTTTGAATTCAGTATAACGACGTAGAGATTGCCATATATCGAAGTCACCATTATTTTGAATTTGAATATCATCCTTCTCAAGGACGGTCCACACTTCTAAATCCTCATATTCAGTATCTGCCTCAGGGCGGATCACTTTCACTTTTATCTCATCTATCCTCTCTGCATTACCACCGATTTTCATGAAAATTTCCTGTGGAGGCACATCTGAGTCGATCTCCTGAGTGAATTCTAACCACATATATTGACTTCCTCCAATTTGTTGTTCCCTAATAACACTATAGTCCTCCTCAACACGATGATGAGCATAATCAGTTGTCGTTATGTAATCATACCATACTGGAGGAGCGCGCTCAGGTTTATCTGCCCATCTATCTTCCATAGAACTCCACTCTTCGTTAGCCTCTGGAGCAAGTACAGGGGCTAGTAAGGCTATTGTCACCATAAGTGCTATCAATGATATCCCTACGACTCCTATCTTCTGCCTATACAGATCCTTAGCCAACTCTTTCGTATTCGCTTTTACATCATCCCAATGAACCATATTATCTTACCTCTTTTTTCTATTTTAAACCTGGCTTCCTGCACCTACTTCAACTCTTGGATCAAGGAAACCATAGATCAAGTCCGCTATATAGTATCCGAAAACATACAGGAAAGACGTAATGAACGATATACCAAGGATTACCGGTACATCATAATAATCCAACAGGGCGCTCCTCAACAATAGGCCCATTCCTGGCCATCTGAAAATTATCTCCGATATCATAGCTCCTCCGAGCGATAGAAGCAGAGCCATGATCGCCGATGTCACAATAGGAGGAGCAGCGGTCTTCAAAGTATGGCCGTAAATGACCTTCCTCTCTGGAACTCCTTTAGCCCTAGCAGCCATTATATAATCGTCCTGGAGGACGCCGGTAACTATATTCCGTGTGGTCCAGGCCCGTGTTCCAAAGAACACAAAAACGATTACTATTAGAGGCAATACCATCCTACTCAGCAGTTCAGTAGTATAATCCCAGCGCCCCATTCGTTCAACTGTTCCAAATTGAGCATCAGGAGCCGGGAAGAGTCCCAACTCATACACTCCGATCATCACCGCCAACATACCGACCCACCACATAGGCATAGATGATGCCGTGATACTGAAAAGGGAAAGGAACCTATCAGTGATACTCCCGGCTTTCTGAGCAGCTTTCAACCCTACTGCTATACCGAGGGCTGTATAAATCACCGCGGCGGTTGTGAAAAGCATTATAGTATTGGGAAGACGGTCCATGATTATATCAAAGACCATCGAAGAATCACCATCATCTGTAGTCATCTCATTCGCTTCCCCGAAGTCTAGAGTCAAAACATCGAACGCCTGATAGAAAACACGTTCATGTTTAGGCACATGCAAGTTATATTTCCTCTCTAATCTAGCTCTTTTTCTTTCTTCCCATTCTTCCCATCCCATTTCAGGCTCTTCTTCCAAAGCCATCTTTTCTTGCCGTATCGTTTCATTTATATTGCCTTCAAGTTCACTTTCTGTAGCACCACTGTAAGCTGCTGATAGAATAAAAACAACGATTACCAGTACAATTAACATATTGACGGTCCTCATCGCGAAATATTTCCAAGAGGCTGGCATTTTATCAATAGACAATCACTTCTAAGTTACATATAAAAGTTTTGATAGAGAAGTTTAAATCTTCTCTGACGAAAGCTGATAGGACCTACACTATTATCTTTAAAGAATCTTTTAAACAAAAAGTTTTTGAGTCTAGAGAAGAACGCCTATAGACAATATTTAGGTGATAAATTATAATATCTGTTCGAGATTTCAAAGTAGTTACATTACTAAAAGTGAACTGAGAATTCAGTCGTTATGTATGATGATCAATTAAATGAATAGCATATATACATATATAAATAAGACTTCATATCTAAGGGATTAAAGTGGAATCAAATACCTAATGTGCTATCACCCCCTGATCTCTCCAATATTATCGATTAAAAACTATGAAGTTCCGTTATCTTAAAAATAGTCTTGTATTCTATCATTCTATAATTAAAAAGGAAAGAAAGGGTTTTGGAGTTTGTTTTACTAGTTCTGTTCTATCTTGGTTTCTTGTGGTAGATGGCTACGGCAACGATCGCGGCTACAGCCAGGAGCAGTAAAGTAAATCCTGGTATTCCTCCGTCTCCGCCATCGTCGTCTTCTTCTTCTTCTTCTTCTCCTTCTTCTGCTACGACTAGGACGGAAGCATCCGCAGTTGTACTCTCGTAACCTTCTAAGTCAACAAACAGTTCTACCGTGTAACTACCTGCTTCTAAGTCTGTTGTTGAGAGGGTCGCGTCTATTGCGGTATCGTTTTCGCCTACATCTAATGTTAAATCGGTGACGTTTTCAACCCTAGCTCCCGTCTCGTTATAGAGACGAACTTCGACGGTGTCGTTCTCAGTGAGCGGTTCTGTGAGTTCATCCGGGAACTCTTCCTCAATATATCCATCAGCACTGACATTTATCGTATTTCCGATAGTTACTTCACCGGTTGCTTGGAAGTTGGAGAGTACTGGATATCTGATTATAAACTCACTTGTCCAGTAATCCCACTCGTAGTAATCTGTGAAACCATCGAATCTTGTGAGTTCAAGTGTTTGTGTTGCCGGGATATTATCACTGATATAGTAGATACCATAGGATATGAACAGATTGTTGTTGTCGTTAAAGAAGTCTATGGCTGCCTGTAACTTGTCTTCGTATTCACTTGCAGAGAAGGTCAAACTATCGTCCAACGGTTGAGATTCGTCTACCTGAACCGGTACATAGTCATTGTCTATCATCTTCTGCATGGTCGGCACGTAATAATCTTCGCACTGTCCTGCTCCTACGAGATGTGGGAAGACTCCACTTGTTCCGCCCCACGTGAAGGTCGTGTCCGGATTAGCAGAATATTGTGTCTCTTCAACATCTTGGTGTATCGCCTCGTAAACCGGCTGAGACGTTCTCGGGTCAATGGTGTAATATTGACCTATCTGGTCGTCGACTGGGAACGTGTAGTCACCATAGAGGGTGTACTCTCCTTCATCCGGGTGGAATTCTATAGCTTTAACGTTGTCCCACCATGGACCAGCTGAATCGGCGTAATCAGCGTAGTAATAGTCTGTGTTATTATTGTATTCATTCGGATAGACTATGTTCTTTACTCTTCCGTAATACTCGGCAATCGTATGAAGACCGAAATCAGTACCGTCATGCCATGTTCCATTATTGACGGAAATCGTCGCCTTGCTAGCAACATTGGGTACATCTCCGTCGTAGTAAGTGTCTACTGACTCCCAAGTCTCGTTGTGTACATCATAGTCCATCGCTGAGGAGGGTATCTGCAAGTTGGACTGAAGTACTCCTGTTTCGTTAAAGGTGTAGTCAGTTGTGACATCCCAAGTACTGCCCATCTCCACGGCTCTACCTGTCTGTGGATCATTCCAACTCTGGTATCCAAGGACCCATCTTCTTTGGTTCGCTCCGTATGCTCCCGTGGAACCTCCGTACCAGTTCCAGTTATCCATGTAGAGATTACCTTCGGAGGAGAAGTAGTCAACGTTCAAGTGATCCTCATCGGTATCGAGGGATAATGGTCCAAATACCTGATCCCATCCAGTTACTTGATTGGGCACGGCGTTGTTAATGGAATCTTTGTCGTAACAGTAATAATTGGTCTCAGTAACCGTGAAGACCCTTACCGAGTCTCTAATACCGGCTTTTGCGCCTTCTTGCAACATTGACCAGTAATCATCTATGCTTTCTACCTTGCCAGCGAATGGATCCTTTGTCAATTCATTGATTTGTTGACCTTCTTCCGTCAATCCGTAGTGCCATCGACCTTCACCGACGGCCCAACTAGATGTAGTAAAGCCATAGGCAGGAGCGTACATCTGTCTGAGTGAAACGTCAGGATAATAGACAGCGGCGCTCGCTAACCAACCTCCTGTGTAGAAATGCCATCGGACTTGGTCCCATGAATGAGGGATAGCATAGAACACAAGGTAACTGAGCGTCGATCTAGTCGCTTCATAGTTCTCGGTTTTTAAGTTCAATTCACTTTGTATTTGGTCGGCAAAGTCC
>JAZKSP010000052.1:0-10309 GCA_036626005.1 Thermoplasmatota archaeon
GGAGTCAGTGGCTCCGTAGGAAGCCTCACCCTTTAGGGTGAAGGAGGACGTCACATTGAATCAAGGCTGAAGGCTTATTTCCATTAGGAAGTAGGTTGAATCCCACTTTCACTTACCCCTCCTTGTTTCATCCTTTTATATATTGACCTCATTTCTTTGAATGATGAGCATGAAAGAAGATGACGCTCACTATAGTTGGAAAGAAGTCTATCATAAATTAGGCTGCGATACGCATTATGATGAATAGATCAATATCGGAAGCATCCGGGATGTTCGGGGCGTCCTGGAATATCCTCCGAAACTGATAATCAGGAGAGCGAATGGGGTTCGCCATGGGGGTATCCTGTCCCCCTCCTTTCTCTCCTACCGACCGAAGATTTTTAATCATAGTTATTTTATGGTTTGAACAATTCAAATGCGTTAGGACAAAAGATTTATTTATTACATACCTACCGTTATAGTTACAGCCCTTTGAGGGTTCTTGCTTTATCCGGTAATGCCTTGATACGTAGAACAGAGACTAGATTTAAATTAAAATTGTAGAGGTGGAGACTATGACCGATGTAAATGAAAAGTTAGAAGATGTATGTGGAATGATGGATGAGATCAAAGAAGATAATTCAATACCGAGGAATATTAGAGAAGGTGCTGAGGAATGTAAAGAGTTGTTACTTGAGTCAAACGACGAACTAGATGTCAGAATTGCTTCTTCGATATTCAAACTGCAGGATTTGGCGGACGATCCAAATATACCTCTGCACGGCAGGACACTCATCTGGAATGTTATCAGTAAGCTGGAGTCTATAAAGGAAGAGGAATCTTCTTAATCCTCTTGCTCTAGATAATCATTGAATTTTTTCCGGCTGTGAATAAGTTTTCTCAAAATATCGTTCAACTCTTTTATCTCTACTCTGATCTGTTCTGTTGTTTCTATATCTCTGATAGTGACTGACTCATCTTCGAGTGTATCGTAATCTACAGTTATGCAGTAGGAAGTTCCTACCTCGTCATTTCTCGCGTACCGTTTACCTATAGAACCGCTCTTTTCCCAAGCTACTCTAAAATCCGATCTAAGCTTATCGAAGACCTCCTTAGATTTTTCTGGTAGACCGTCCTTTCTTACCAGTGGAAAAACAGCGACCTGTCGAGCGGCCATCTCTTTGGGAAGATCCAACCACTCTCTATCGCCGTCTTTATAGCCTTTATCCAGGAGGGACCAAAGATTTCTATCGATACCAAAACTCAATTCGATGACATGCGGTATTTTCTTCCCATCATCTGTGGAAACTGACAGGCTTTGATTCGACTCCTCTTGATGCTTTTTAAGATCATAATCAGAACGGTAATGAAGGCCAGACACTTCTTTCCATCCGTTCAGAGTATCAAAGTCGACTTCTAGATCGAAATGTATCTTATTGTAGAAAGCTCTCTCATCTTTAGACAGTTCTCTGAACCTGATATCTTTAGAGGTGAGTTCCATGACATCTTTGTAGAATTCATACATCTTGCCCAGATGATAGAGATAAAATGGAGGAAGATCTTCGAGGTCTTTCAACTTTATCTCTTTAGATTCGTCCCAGTCCTCTCTTTTGATATTTACTTCCTCATCCTCGATTCTTTGATATTTTCTCTCAAACTTTTCATCATGGATACCTGGAACGAAAAATATCTGAAGCTCCGCTTGAAGGAACTCTCTCTTCCTAAACACTATCTGTCGAGGAGAAATCTCGTTTCGGAAAGCAGATCCTATCGTCGCGAGACCCATAGGCATCTGCTTACGCAGAGCTCTATATTCTCTCCTAAAATTGATATATGTGCCCTGAGCGGTCTCAGGTCTTAGAAAACCTTTCTTTTTACCGGTAGGCCCTAAGGAAACATCGAACATCATGTTGAAATCTTCGGGTTCAGAGAAATCACCGCCGCAATCTGGACAGGAAAGATTTAGTTCTTCTATGCTTTCCTTCATATCTTCTTTTCCCATCCATTCAGCATTCTCTCCCGTCTCTTCCTCGATCAGGTGATCTCCTCGGAAATAAGAGTCACACTTTTCACATCTGATCATTATGTCAGAAAAATGGTCTACGTGACCTGAAGCCTCCATAACATTATGGGGCATTATATTGTTGGTGTAGATCATGTGATAATTCTCGTCAAGGCCTAGGAAAAAATCTTTCCACTTTTGCTTCCAACTGTCTAGCAGTTTAGAACCGAGATGGCCGTAATCATAGAAGCCAGCTTCACCACCGTAAATTTCTGCGGAACGCCAGAGAAATCCTCTTCTCTTGCACATCGAAAGCAGTTCTTCTTTATCTGTCATCGAACCTACCTCACAGCAGTGTTTCGATAAGATCTAGTTCGTAGAGCATGGCCTCTAGGTTGTCCATCTCATCGACCACAGGAAGCTGACCGAAGTCATTTTCTTCCATCATCTGCGCCGCTTCGGAAACCGAGGTCTGGTCATAGACAGTTAGAGGATCATCAACCATTGCATCTTCCACACAGATCTCTGGTAGATCGATCATGGACTCTTCATAATACAACTTCATCACGTTCTTCAAACCCTGCCATGACCAGCTGTCTTCATCCTCCTCTAGACCGAGGTCCGACTTCTCTATCTGACCGTCGATTTCGCTCATATCGAAGAGATCCCTGTCGGTGATGATACCGGTCAAAACGGTCTCTCCATCGACCACTGGGAATGCATAAATCTGAGTCAAAGACATGGTCTGTAAAGCCACCTTTATGGGCGTTTTCTCGTAGAGAGGTACGCAGTCCCTTCCTATCACTTCTCCCACCGGCGTCTGGATATCCTCCTCAGATATATAAGGTAACATGTCTGCCGTGGTGATTATACCTACGCATGAGCCATTTCCGCCTTTTACTGGTATATAATGAGTATCGTTTTCAACGAAGATCTTCGTAGCCTCTTTGACATCTGCATCATGTGATATACTCGGCTGATCCTTCCTGTATATAAGAGCTAACTGCTCCTCTCCGGGATTTTTGAAGAAGTCTATCCTTGTGATCAATCCCTTCAATTTGCCGTCTTTTACAACTGGCATACCGGTCAACTGATGTTCGATCATCTTGTTTATAACCTCTACTCTGTTCCCGGGGAGTTCTGCGGTTATAGGTTCCTCTGTCATAAGGTCCTTGACTTTTTTCTCTTCTTTCATGATTGATCTTCCTCCAATCTTATTACCATTACAGGACATTTCGCCTTCCTAATAACTTTTTGTGCTGTACTGCCGGTTATCAGGCGGGAAAGTCCAGAACGAGTGTGATGTCCCATGACTATAAGGTCATTTTCTTTAGCCTCGGCAACAATGATGTTAGAAGGACCACCTTTCTGTATACTCTTTTCAAAAGGTATCCCCCAGTCCTCTGCTCTTTCCTCTATATCACTTAGGATATCATTCGCTTTGGTCTCTATCTGACTCTCTAAATTAGTGATCATATCGTCCGGAGGTAAACCGGAAAGACTGCCGGTATCCACTACGAAAAGGATCTTCACCTTAGCACCTAACATCCTCGCCAAAGATAGACCTTCATCTACTACTCTTTCATTCTCTTCTGAACCGTCAGTTGGAATTATGATCCTATTATATTCTTCCATCTTTACACCAAACCGTTTCGATTATATCTTTAGGAGACGAATTAACTACAACATTATAGGCTGGATCTCCTTCTCTATACTTAAGCACTAGATACTTGTCGTTACTTTCATAAGATTGGTCGAGTTTTAATGTTTTCCTCGGATTATAAGTGCTCATCATCAATATATCTATCGGGGAGACCTCTCCTTTCATGCTAGCCACTCTGTAGGATGTCTCCATCTCTCTAAATATATTTGAATTAGTGATCATAGCATTGTCCGTGCCGAGGGAAAGGGTCACTCCAGATTCTAACATCTTTGGTATGTCGGGTATTTTTCCGAAGAACATATTCGATCGCGGACAGATAACTACTGGAACATCATGTTCCGCACACATTTCAAGATCGGACCTATCGGCCTCGATCATGTGCACTAGATGATGCACCTCCAAATCTAGAACCTTTTCTACAGGTTCCCTGACATCTTCTGAACAGTGCATAGCTAAGGGTTTATCCTCGGTATTGGTCTTTTCCACGAGCTTTAGAAGTTCAGCCTCATCCCAATCCCTGTAGGCGCTCAAACCTATCCCATCAGACACCGAAAAGATCTCTTCGATCTCGCTTTTATCAAATCTTCTTTCTTTAGGCCGTCCCATTATGCCGATAGACAGTTTATCTTCTAAAAGTGAATGAGCCTCTCTTAGAGTTTTTATTCCCTCGACTCCTTCTTCTCTAAAATCCAAGAAATATCTAACTCCATATGAGATCATTTCTTCCATATAGTTCTTCATCGAACTGACTAGAGTTTCATAATTTGTAGATCTCAGTTCTCTCTCCTTTAAGCCTCCGGGACCGACGATCTCTTCTATAGTACCTGTAGGGGGTTTTTTTACCACAGAATCAGCTATATGAGTGTGTGAGTCATAGAAGGCAGGTATTATGATAACATCTCTTCCTCCTTCACTTCCCTCTTTGAAGTTCTCTATCTCACCATCTTCCACTCCTATCTCTGCTTGGACGAAGCCGTCTTCCTTTAGGAAAGGACCATTGAATGTTTCCATTTGTTCTTCAAATTAGCAATTTAAATTATCGTAAAATAACTTTTCCCTTGATCCCTTTGAAACTCTGGAAAAAATTTAAGAATCAATAATACAATGCAAAACTCTAAAATAGTAGGGCACCTTCAATTAACAGGGTATACTCATGTACGTCGTAATAATAGGTGGCGGCAGGGTTGGAAAAGACCTAGCTAAGTTGCTCTTACCTGAAGGACACGATGTAGTTTTGATGGAAAGAGACGAAAGATTGGCCGAACAGCTCTCTAAAGAATTTGATGCCCTGATCATTGAAGGGGACGGAACCGATCTGGACTATCTGAAAGATGCCGGTCTGAACAAAGCGGATGTCCTTGTAGCTGTCACAGGAGACGATAAATCCAACCTCATCGCATGTCAGCTGGCAAAAAAGATCTTCAAGGTGCCAAAGGTGATCGGTCGAGTGAACAAACCCAAAAATGAAGGGGTCTTCTCCAGTCTAGATATAGAAAATACTGTTAGCACAACCAGAGCCAGTGCCATGCAGATCAAGAACAATCTTGGTGATTCTAGAACTATACTTACTGTAGGAGAGAAAGATGCGCAACTTCTAGAATTTAAAGTCAGTGACGAGTCTCCAATATCTCATAAAAAGATAAAAAATGTTGGACTTCCAAAAGGAGTTATTATAGTGGACATAATGCGTGAAGAGCATTCAGTTATTCCAGATGGTAATACACAAATCAAACCTGGAGACATAGTGACCGTTCTTGCAAGGACCGGAAGAGTGAAACAGGTTAAAAAAGAATTTGAAAAGAAAAAAAGATTCGGTATCTTGTGAAGGAGTCTTTTCAATCCCCTTCCATTAAGCCTCCTCAAAATTGGTGAAGTGATAGTTTGAGATGGACATACACTAAGGACGATTATCTTCTTTTGCTCAGGGAGTTTGGAGTGCTCTTTTACATCTTAGCTATCCTTCTTTTGTTACCTATCTTTATGGCTTTTTTTTATGAAGAAAGTTCAGTATACTCTTCCTTTTTATGGCCTTCATTCATATCGGCGGTGACAGGAACTATCTTAAGGTTATTTCCAAAGCGGGTGGATTTCGAAAGAAAACACGCTATTGGTCTAGTGGTTCTAGCTTGGCCACTGGTTTCCTTGCCTTCGGCCCTGCCCTTTTATTTAACGGGAACAGCTCCCACCTATCTTGACGCTTTTTTTGAGGCTATATCCGGTTGGACTACTACAGGTCTAACCACTATTGGAGGAAATGCCGATCTGTTTTTGCACTCTATCAATTTCTGGAGACATTTGATGCAGTTCATTGGCGGATTTGGTATAATAGCAATGGGTATCATAGTGCTGGTACCTCTGAGCAATTGGGAGAATACTGCCGATTTAGCGGTGGCAGCCGGAAGAAAATACAGGATAGTTCCGTCCCTTAGCAATACTATCAAGATAATCGCAGTTATGTATATGGGCCTTTTAGGTCTGTCTACAGCACTTTTTTACATATCTGGACTCGGATGGTTTCATTCGCTCAATCATGCGATGGCGGGTCTCAGCACCGGCGGATTTTCCACCAGAGGAGGAAGCTTGGGGGCCTTTGGGTCTAACTGGGCTGAAATTGTAGCCCTGCCTATCATGATCTTGGGCAGCACTAATTTCGTTCTCGTGTATTATCTACTCAGTGCAAACTGGAAAAATTACTTAAAGGATATAGAAACGAAGGTGTTCTGGGGCTTCTTGCTATCTTTTATAGGCATACTTCTGATCTGGTTTGCCGTCAGAAGTGTAAGTTATTCACATCCACTAGAGATCATATTTATGATCGTATCGGCATTGACTACCACCGGGTGGAACAATGTTCCGGCCTCAGCAGTATTCTTACAGTGGGCTCCCTTGGCTCTCATCTTTGTCATACTCTCTATGATAATAGGAGCTAATTCCTCTTCTACCGGAGGGGGTCTAAAGGCTTTCAGAGTGGCTCTTATAATAAAATCTATCATCTGGAGAACTGAAGCGACTATAATGCCCGACAGTATCGTTCAATCAAAAAAGTACAGGCATATAGAAGATAAATACATAGATGAAGAAGAACTCACTCACGTATTTACTCTCATATCCATGTATCTAATTGTATTGTTTTTCAGTTTTCTGATCTTCACTATCTTCGGACATCCCATCCTTCGTTCCTTTTATGAAGTATCTAGTGCGGTAGGAACAGTTGGGCTCTCTTCAGGATTGACGAATCTCGGTTTGCATCCTTTCCTCAAGATTTTGCTCTGTTTTAATATGTGGCTGGGAAGAATAGAGATACTACCTATACTTTATTTCATCCGGTACGCCAGAAACTCGTACGTATCGACTTGATCACCAGAACCTATATCTCTTGTTGAGCATATTCCCCACGACTATCAAAGCTATTATCGCGACCACTCCTACGGCCGCCCATTTCAACGGTACCTGCCTCTGTCTACGTGTTTGAACGACCCAGTAATCTTCTCCACCTGCGCCGAAAGAATCGGTGGATCCGGCTAGAGCGAATTTATCGTCTCCAGATACAGCGATCGCATACGCCGTCTCGTCGCCGGCGGAACCGAATGTCTGTTTTGCGACCGCTTCCCCATCTTGGTCAATCTCCACCACCCAGAGATCTTTTCCACCTTGACCATATGAGGACGTATAACCAGTCATCACGTAGGTATCCGCTTCACTCTCATCGACCGCATAGGCTATCTCGTTATAATCTCCGTCGGTAGAATAATTCCACTCTTCAAATCCTTGTGAGTCGGTCTTAACCATCCAGAAAGATTCTTCTCCAGCACCATAAGAGGTCGTACTTCCAACATAAACGTATCCTCCATCATCTACCTGCATCGCGTCGTAAACGTAATCATCGAAAGTCCCTCCGGCTGTTCGGTTCCAAATTTCATTACCATCCTCGTTAATCTTTACCAGATAAGCTCCCTGACCCGGATCTCCGAAAGAATCAGTATAACCCGCCAAGGTATAATTGCCATCTTCTGTCTTTATTACCGATCTACATATGTCGTCTCCGGCACCGCCGTAAGTTTCGCTCCATGATTTATTACCTTCTTCATCGGTCTTCACTACCCAATAGTCGGCACCTCTATCACCGTAAGTGATTGTGGAGCCTCCTAGTAGATAACCCCCGTCTTCAGTTTGAAGCACAGAGTAACACTTTTCATTATAGTTTCCTCCAAAACCGCTATCCCACTGCTTTTCACCCTTTGAATCTATTTTCACCATCCAGAAATCGTACTGGGCTCTACCCCGAAAAGACTCGCTAGAACCCGCTATCAGGTAACCCCCATCATCGGTCTTGATTATCTTCTCCGCCTCGTCGTCATAGCGGCCTCCATAAGTTTTTCTCCACTCGGTGAAACCATTCTTATTAGTCTTTATGATATGAAAATTACTCAATTTTCCAGGTCCAAATGAACGGGAGTGCCCTGCTATGATCAGGCCACCATCATCAGTATAAAGGACCGATTTAGCTCTCTCATCCCCAGCACCGCCATACGTTTTTTTCCACTCGTCGTTTATCTGGGCAGAAGCAAAACCTGGAACGATGATACTGATTATTATGGATAAGATGATGAATGAAACGATGATACCCTTTGACTTATGGAACATATTTTTTTCCTCCGTACTTAAACTACATACAAATCAAAATCATCATCTATCCTATATATCAATTATCCTCAAAAAAGCTTAACGCTTATAAGGAATGGTGATGATTTTAAATTATCAAGAAAAAAGAAAAAATGAAATATAACGTCATTACTTGTGGATATAATACAAAAACTTTCAAAGACAGATTGAGGTCAAACATTGGCAGGAAACATAGTATGGGTTAATATAAAAGAAAAGAGCGAAACCATAAGAGAATTAATCCATCCTTACTTCAAAGAGTATGGTCTATTAGCAACTGTTACTTATTATCTCGGTATACTACTGATGGTATTAGCATTTTTATTTGTAATTCCTGGCTTTATCGCTTTGGTAATTGATAGATCTTGGACTCTTGCTCTTTGTTTTTTCTATCCTGCAATAGTCACAGGTATCGTTGGATTTGTGCTCTTCATTCTCTTTGAAAGGACTGAACTTTATCTGGGTGCGGCGATAACATTGGCGGCGCTTACTTGGCTCATTTACGGTATAATAGGTGGTCTGCCCTTCTGGTTAGCTAGACAGTTCTTCGGCCCCGATACAGGGCTCATCTTCATAAACAGCGTTTTCGAATCGATGTCAGGATGGACCGCTACTGGTTTGGATACGTACGGCATGAGAGTGGAAGGTCTTCCTTATGCGATACTTTTCTGGCGTTCCCTCATCCAGTGGGTCGGAGGAGTCGGCGTGATATTATTGTTCCTGAGTATCTTGGTCGTCAGGAGTGGAACTGTTGCCCACCGTCTTTACCTAGCTGAAGGTAGGAGCCACCGTCTTTTACCGAGTGTGGTAAAAACCACAAGAAGGATATGGGCGATCTACGCCGGTTATACAGGACTTTTAGCTCTCATATTATTCATCGTAGGTATGCCTCTTTTCGATTCGATCAACCATTCTATGACCGCTCTCGCGACTGGGGGATTCTCCGTTAAAAACTTCAGTATAATGACCTATAGGCTCTCGGCTCATCCTAACGCACTTTACATGGAATTGGCTATCATCCCCTTCATGATCATAGGCGGTATCTCCTTCGCGATGCACTATCAACTCTTCATAGGTAACATAAAGACGTTCTTCAAGAACATCGAGGTCCGGACGATGTTCGTTATAGTTATAATTTCAACGATAATATTGGCTATCACCCTTGGCTTCACTTTCGATTCCCTCAGATACGGCTCTTTTCAGGTGATCACCGCTTTGACAGGTACCGGATTTAATACCGCTGCCGTCGGAACTTGGACCGACTTCCAGAAGTTCATTCTTACAATATTGATGATTTTCGGAGGAGGTTACGGCTCTACAGCTTCGGCTCTGAAACTGATAAGAGTTGCGGTACTCTTTTACGCGCTCATCTGGCTGGTAAGAAAAATGCTTTTACCCGAATCCGTTGTCCACAAGTTACAGGTCGGTAATAAATTCTACCGGCACGAAGAGATAATGGAGGTCGCAACTTATGCGGTATTATATCTTGTGGTTTTAGTTTCGGGTGCATTGGTCTTCATGTACGGCGGTCATTCTGCAGCGGATGCTCTGTTCGAAGTCGCCTCTGCGGAGGGTAATGTTGGTTTGAGTGTGGGTATTACAGGACCCAATATGCCGACTTATCAAAAGATAGTACTGATAATAGAGATGTGGGCAGGCCGGCTTGAGATATTCCCAGTTCTCGTATTGATTACAGCCCCGTTCGAGTGAAATCCTTATTTATCTCACTTTCCTAGTTCTATTAGCAAAAGAGAGGATAAAGGCAACAACTAAGAACGCTACAACCGACCAGAATATATCATTAGTAAATAGATAAATCAACACGGCTAATATAGTCGCAGGTAAAAACTCGATCAACATCTTTAAGAAGAAAGCGATCACCAGAATGATGATAACAAGTACTAAGATCCCCATACAGACTGACAAACCAGCCCCAAGTCCAGGTAATTGTAACATATGCGTTGAATAGAATCTAGACTAATTAAATCTGTTGATTTATTTAC
>JAZKSP010000053.1:0-10038 GCA_036626005.1 Thermoplasmatota archaeon
TTCCATGCGGTCTCTGGATACCAGGCCTCCACTAGCTCATAGATCCAAGTCCTGGGGAGCATCAATATTTCCCACCTATTGTCGAGTTCCCACGTTTCGTATACCCTGAACTCGTCGATAGGCCTGTAATCTTTTACTCTTCCTCTAAGATTCTTTCCTACTGTGTCATCTACGGCTGTGATACTCCATCTGGTCGGAACGAATTTCCGATTGTTTTTCAGCCCAAAAGCTCCTACACTAAAGCTCCTCTGTATTTTTGATATCAGAACATCGTTTTCATATAAGTTCATAACGCCTTTCGCAGCCTTCAGGTCCGTATCGAAATGAACTTTGTCCAACCGTTTATCGAATTTTATCGTGCCTAGATCCAATTTTTCTAGTGGCCCAGATGGACCATAAGGTTGAACTGAATCCGAGACGGTTATCTTTCCACCTGGTTCCTTCTTGAAGAAAGCTTCGACTTCCGCCGGTTCTTTGGCCAGAGCCATCTGTCTAGTGAAATCAATTAGCCTATTAGAATCTTGAAATTTATCGACTCTTACGGGATGTTTACCTCGAATGAGTTTTGTTCTATTATTGACGATATCATCGATATCCCTACCTACCCATCTTTCGGGGGTATCGAGTTCCTCCGTATCCCCATGGAAAGGCGGAACTAAAGGCCCGATATCTACCTTTGGATAACCGTATCTTCCTACAAAAACACCCGGAGGAGAGGAACCCGATATATCAGTATCATCGACCATAGGTTGGGATTCCATCCGATGATAATACTTGACGACAACAGGACAGCGCTCTCTACCACATAGATTCTTAGAACCTCTGCAGCGAGCACATCTTTGATTGGATTGAACGAAATGTTCGTCGTCTGCTAAATCTACTTCCATCAATTATCTAATATGATGTAGACAGTTTTTAACACTTTCTGTAGAAAAGGAAAGAGAAGGTAAAAAGAAAAGGTTTTAGCAGTATTCTTCCTTGAATCCTTCAAGGATGCTCTCTAATTTTCCTTCTTCCTGTACCTCGAGTTCGTAATCTACATGTGCTATAGTTTTGTCAGTATCCATGACCCTCCTTAGGTCTATTGGTGTTCCGGCTACAACGACATCACAGTCCGAATTATCGATTGTTTGTTTTAGGTCGTCGATCTGCTTTTCTGAATAACCCATTGCTGGCAGCACCTCTTCAAGGTGTGGATATTCTTCAAATGTCTCCTTTATAGAACCTACGGCATGTTTCCTCGGGTCCACTATTTCGGATGCGCCGTATTTTTCGGCTGCTAGTTTTCCTGCACCAAAACTCATATCTCCATGTGTCACAGTAGGACCGTCTTCTATAACCAGTGCCTTCTTCCCTTTGATTTTATCAGGATATTCGACCTTGATAGGTGAGTTCGCTCTTATGATTTCAGCTTCCGGGTTCACTTCTTTTATGTTTTCTTCTAATTCTTTTATGTTTTCCTCTTCGGCGGTATCACATTTGTTTATTATGCATAAATCCGCCATATTGAGGTTAGCTTCGCCTGGATGGTATTCTGTCTCGTGTCCTACTCTATGAGGGTCTAGGACCACAAAGTGAAGATCAGGTCTGTAAAAAGGCGTGTCGTTGTTCCCGCCATCCCAGACGAGTATATCTCCTTCTTCCTCTGCTTCTCTGAGGATTGCTCCGTAATCAACTCCTGCATAGATCACCATTCCTTTATCTATGTAAGGTTCGTACTCCTCTCGCTCCTCTATGGTGGCCTCTTCGTCATCAAGATCAGAATAATCTTCAAATCTCTGCACTGCTTGTTTCTCTAAATCGCCATAGGGCATAGGATGTCTAACTGTGACGAGATTAATCCCATCCTCATTTAATTGTTCACAGATTTTTCGAGTGGTCTGGCTTTTTCCCGAACCGGTCCTGGTTGCACAGATAGATATCACGGGTATTCTAGCTTTCAACATAGTCTCGTCATTTCCCAGCAGGACGAAATCCGCACCTGCAGCTATTACCTCTGAAGCCTTATGCATCACGTATTCGTGAGTAACATCGCTGTAGGCAAACACAACTTCATCTATCCTTTCTTCTTTGATAGTCTCAATTAATTTCTCTTCGGGGATTATGGGAATGCCTTCCTCATATAGGTCTCCAGCAAGTTCTGGAGGATATCTTCTTCCTTCAATATCAGGTATCTGAGTTGCAGTAAATGCAACCACTTCAAACTCATCATTATCTTTGAAAGCAGAATTAAAATTGTGGAAATCTCTTCCGGCTGCTCCCATAATTAATATCCTTTTTTTTCTCTTTTCCATTTTGCCACCGATTTTCCCTATAGGGAAGAACTATTTCTAATTTTTGACATTTTCACCGGATTATAAAAAATAGAAAAATAGGGGAGTGTTTTCAATCTTCAACATTGGCTGTATCCACAGTTCGGACAAGTAACGCAGCCTTCCGAGAGCGTCAACATGGATCCACAGTCAGGGCACGCTGGATTGATGCCTTGAGATACCATCTTTTCTACCGAGGATTCATTATCCTTCTCCTCGGTTGGAAGCTGAGCTTGTGCAGTCCTTTTTTTGCCTTCTTTATGCCATTTCAAGGCTTTAGCCATGGCATCTGGAATCGAGAGTATTTTCTCTCCCTCTTCGAAGGCGACCTCAGGTGATCTTATACCTTCTAACTGCTCGATTATCTCTTCTGGGGGTATACCTGATCTCAGACAGAGTGAGATAAGCCTTGCCAGTGATTCCGTGAAAGATTGGGTGAACCCACCAGCTCTTCCTATCTGGGAGAACACTTCGAACAGTCCGTATTCGTCTTCATTAATGGTTACGTAGAGGCCACCGTAACCGGTATCAAGCTTTTGTGTAGTACCTTCTACCGTTGTAGGTCTTTCTCTTGGTCTACGTTCTAAAGATTCTTCTTCCTCCTTTTCACCTTCGACTTCCATGACTTGTTCCTGTCTCGATCCGCTCCTGTACACCGTAACTCCTTTACATTTCAAGTTGTAGGCCAGGTCATACACTTCTTTTATATCTTCTTTAGAAGCCTCGTTCGGGAAGTTGACAGTCTTTGATATCGCATTATCTACATGGTCCTGAAAAGCTGCTTGCATCCGTATATGCCATTCAGGAGAGATTTCGAGTGCGGTTTTGAACAACGGTTTGATATCTTCCGGTACTTCGGCTATATCGGTCACAGAACCCTGTTCGGCTATTTTTTCCATGAGTTCATCGTCGTAAAACCCTCTCTCTTTTGCGAAATCTTCGAAGACAGGATCGGGCATGACCAAAGTTTCTCCGTCTAAGACATTCTTGATGTAGGATACGGCAAATACCGGTTCTATTCCTCCACTGGTATTAGCGATCATGCTCGTTGTCCCCGTAGGAGCTATGGTAGTGGTTGTTGCGTTTCTCATGGGTTCCTCGTATTCAGATTCATCCCAATTAGGGAATTCTTCTCGTTCTTCAGCGATCTTCTTGCTGACCTCTTTGCTCTGCTGTTGTATGAATTCCATCACTTCGTGGGCTTTGTCTATGGCCTCTTCGCTATCATAGGGTGTCTCAAGCTGCATCAGCATATTGTGCCATCCCATCACCCCCAATCCTATCTTCCTGTTCTCGTTAACTTTTTCCCGGATAGCTTCCTCTTCTCCCTCATATCCTTTGACATTCGGAAAATCGGATGCATCTATCACATTATCTAAAAAACGCACGGAAAGATCGACCATCTTTTCAAGATGTTCCCAGTCTACTTCGCCGTTTTTAACGGCGTGAGAAAGATTTATATGCCCAAGATTACACGCCTCGAAATCCTCCAATGGCTGCTCGCCACAGGGATTAGTAGCATCGATATAATGTTCAGGACATTCTTCTATATCGAAGGGATTGTTCTCGTTTACCCTGTCAAGGAAAAGTATACCGGGTTCTCCGTTTTTCCAAGCCTGACTTACGATCATGTCATAGATCTCTTCAGCATCAAGTTGACCTTCGACTTTGTCGTTTCGTGGATTTATCAAGTCATACTCTTCTCCGTTCCTGACCGCCTCCATGAACTCCTCCGTGAGAGCAACGGAGATATTGAAATTTTCCAGTTCTCCTTCCTCATCTTTTGCCTCGATGAATTCCTCTATATCGGGATGTTGAACGGATAAAACACCCATCTGGGCTCCTCGTCGTTTTCCGCCCTGTTTTATAGTATTACACATCTCGTCGTAGACTTTCATAAAAGATACTGGCCCGCTCGCTACCCCTCCTGTAGATTTTACCGTATCTCCTCTAGGTCTCAATCTCGAGAAAGTATAACCAACACCTCCTCCTGATTGGAATATTTTTGCGGCATTTTTCACCTGCTGAAATATACTATCCATATCATCTTGGGGAGACAAAACAAAACACGCACTCAATTGCCCCAATTCCAGTCCGGCATTCATCAAAGTGGGAGAGTTAGGAATAAAATCTAGATTGATCAAAGCATCGAAAAATTCTTTCTTTTCATCTTCAGCGGTTCTATCATCATCGTACTCTTCATTTACTTCGGCGATAGCGGTTGCGACCCTTTCGAACATCTCTTCGGGAGTTTCAACAACGTTTCCTTCTTCATCTCTTTTTAGATATCTCTCTTTAAGGATCTTTTTAGCGTTCTCGGTGAGTTTTTCCTCGCTCATGAAATATTACCTCGATGGGTTTCGTAATGAAAAACCAAGTTAAGAATATTCCGATTTACGTCTAAAGATATTAATTCAATTATATTGATTAACTGATGAACATTGGCTTAATCTTATACAGATAAATTTAGAACAAAAAGAGCAGAGTTATTCAAAAACTTAATTAGGAACAGGGTCTAAACTAATTCTGTGATAGCATCGCTAAAAAAGAAGCCGTTATCGTTATAGATATGATAAACGATTTCGTAACCGGAAAACTCGGCAATGAAAATGCCGAAGCAATCGTTCCGGACCTTAAGGATTTTCTTGAGGAGGCGAGTGAAAAAGATATCCTAAAAATTTTTGTTCAAGATAGACATCAGGATGATGATCCTGAGATCTCACACTGGGGTCCGCACGCTATGGAAGATGAAGAAGGATCTGAAACCATACCTGAATTGGAAGGATTACTAAATAGAAAGTTACCGAAGAGATTTTATGATTCTTTTTACAAAACCGACCTAGAATTGACCCTTAAGCAACATCAGATAGAGAGAGTTTTACTCACCGGCGTTACAACTGACATATGCGTCCAGAATACCGCTGCTGGTGCTTTCTACAGAGGTTATGATATAAAGGTTTTAGAAGACTGCACAGCTTCGATGACAGAAGAGAAAAAGAGTTCTTCGTTGGATTACATGGAAGAAGTGTTCGGTGCAGAGATTGTGACGAGTGAAGATGTAATAGATAAATGGTGAAGTGAAAGGAACTATGATGATTAATTTTAAATATGGCAATTCTCAATCAGGTGGGGCATGATGGATTTTAGCTCTCGGGAGGAAACAAAAATATGATACGGTTTGGTCCAAGCGGGATCCCACTATCCTGTAAAGGAAGGACACTAGAAGATGGGATCAAAGATGTTCACAAACTTGGGCTGAATGCATTTGAGGTCCAATTTCTAAGGCCTAAAGTGAGAACTAGGCCTGTCGAGGAGGAAGAAGTGGGATTGAAAGCTAAAGAAGTCCCAGAAAAATTCGTCATAGGGGTGAATAAAGGCCGGGATTACAGAGATATATTTGTTGAGGACCTGGATAAAGAACTCGAGAGAGGAGATATGTTGCATTCTATAACGGGAGGAGTCGCGGAAGAATTCCATAAATTTCCTCGCCTAGCTAGGCTGAGCAAAGAATTAGATATAGATATGTCTCTTCATACTCCCTACTATATTGAACTAAGCGAGAAAGATTCCGAAGCGCTCGAGAAATCAAAAAGGGCCTTCAGATACGGTGCGGTGATGGCAGATCAAATAGAAGCCGAGACCCTCATAACACATCTTGGTTTAAGGAAGGAAGACCAAACTGAAGAATATCTTGAAAATTCGGCCGTTGAAAATCTCAGAGAACTCAGGGATTGGATTTCTGAAAGTTGTGAGACCGATATGAAGATAGGTTTGGAGACACAAACTGGTGAAGACGTTTTCGGAAACCTCGACGAGACTCTAGAGGTTTGCAGTCAGGTATCCGGTACAGTACCCGTGATTAATTTTGCTCATATCAAGGCTGAAGAGAACCATCCTCTTGAGGACGAAGAGGACTTTGCAGAAATTTTTGAGATGTGCAAAAAATTTGTCTCAGATGAATACTATGTAACTTTCTCTGGAGTAGAAAAGAGAAGGAGAGACGAATGTAGATTGACACCGATTAAGAGAGGCGATCTTCAATTTGAAGATTTAGTATCTCACTTGATCAAAACTGATGAAAACGTCACTATCATTTCAACTTCCCCACTTAAAGAACACGATGCGATGTATATGAAAGTTATATTTGAGAGGATCTATTCTCGTGAGATAGGTAAAGAATTGAGGCAAGAAGATGAATAAGAGATTGGTCGAATCAGTGGAGTATATTTTAGACTCCATAGAGTACTCTTTCGATAATTTAAATTGTGAAAGTATAGAAAATACCGTGGAACTTTTGACAACCGCCGACAATGTTTTTGTATACGGTTCAGGAAGATCTGGCCTAGTGGGAAGAACGTTTGCGATGCGGTTGATGCAGCTCGGTATAGACTCTTTTTTCATCGGAGAAACGATCACGCCGGCTGTCAAACCGGGAGATTGTGTTTTCTTCGTCTCTAAGACAGGTGAGACTCAAACCGCGATACAGGCCGCTGAGATCGTGGAAAAGCGCGTAGGCGATTCTAATATAGTTGTTTTGACAGCTAGTCCGGAATCTCCATTAGCGGACCTTGGCGATATAGTGATCCCTCTAGAAGGTTTTGATAGCGAGAAAAATAAAAAACTCGCTCCGCTCGGTACTATCTTCGAAGATACGGCGATGATATTCCTAGATGGCTTAGTCGCGGTATTGATGGAAGAACTAGACGAATACGAGGAGGACATGAAAGTCAGACATCCTATCCTCATCTGATTTATGAAATTCTAAATAGCAAAAGTTTTATAGACCACCCCTATTCATCAATTTAACCACAATTACCTTAAAGGAGTTGAGCAAAGTGGCGAACGGATTGAATGCAGCACGGAAATTAAAAAAGAATCGACAAAAGTTCAGATGGAGCGATAAAGATTACAAGAAGAGAGAGTTGGGTCTCCGAGAGAGGACTGACCCACTTGAAGGTGCTCCCCAAGGGAATGGTATCGTCCTAGAAAAAGTGGGGATAGAAGCAAAACAGCCCAACTCAGCTATCCGAAAGTGCGTCAAAGTTCAGTTGATAAAGAACGGTAGACAGGTCACTGCTTTTGCTCCCGGAGAGGGGGCTATAAGCTACATAGATGAGCACGATGAAGTCCTCATAGAAGGTATAGGTGGGATGAGGGGTAAAGCTAAAGGAGATATTCCTGGTGTGAGATACAAAGTGGTAAAGGTAAACCGTGTTGCATTATCGGAATTGATCGCCGGTAGGAAAGAGAAACCCTTGAGATGATCGAAAGGTGAAAAAATATGGCTGAAGAAGAAACTGAAGAACAGGAAACTGTTAAAAGAGACAGAGAAAAATTGTACGAATCACTCGATATGCCTCTTTTATTTGGCAAGTATGATATGAAAGAAGTAGAAGTCGATGATCCTGGTTTGGAGAAATATATCGATCTTTTACCTATCCTTCTTCCTCACAGTGGAGGAACTCATGCGAATAAGAGATTTAAGAAAGAGGAGATCAGTATAATAGAGAGACTGATAAATAATATGATGAGGAATGAAGATTTTACTGGGAAGAAGCTTAAAGCCTACAATGTGGTTAGAGATGCGTTAGATGTCATTTACGAAAGAACTGAGAAAAACCCAGTTCAAATATTGGTAGATGCGATCGAAAACAGCGCCCCCAGAGAGGAGACCACCCAGATAACATATGGTGGTATCTCAGTACCGAAAGCCGTCGATGTTTCTCCCTGTAGAAGAATATCGCTCGCCCTTTCGAAGATTTCTCAGGGCGCGGTCAAAGCTTCTTATAAGAACAAAAAAGATATCTCTACCTGTCTAGCGGAAGAACTCATCATGGCCTCTAGAAAGGATAAGAACAGTTTTGGTGTTTCCAAAAAGGAAGAGACCGAAAGGATGGCGGCTTCGGCTAGATGAAACAAAAAACGCTTACTTATATTATATTATTTGGTGATTTTTATGGGTAGAAAGGAGAAGAACGTACAGAAAGCTAGGAAACTGATGGAAAAACCGAAGCAGATTCGTAACATAGGTACTGCTGCACATATCGATCATGGAAAGACGACTCTCAGCGATAATCTGATCGCTGGTGCAGGTATGATGTCAGAAGAACTAGCAGGTAAACAGCTGATGCTCGATTTCGACGAACAGGAACAGGAGCGAGGCATAACGATAGACTCCGCGAACGTTTCGATGGTGCACGATTATGAAAATGAGGAGTTTTTGATTAATCTTGTAGATACTCCTGGCCATGTCGACTTTGGCGGAGACGTTACTAGGGCTATGAGAGCGGTAGATGGTGTGATCATCGTTGTTTGTGCAGTCGAAGGTGTGATGCCGCAGACAGAAACCGTGATCAGACAGGCGATGAAAGAAAAGGTCAAACCGATCCTTTTCATAAATAAGGTTGATCGATTGATAAAGGAGTTGAATGTCGATCCAGAAGAGATGCAACAGCGCTTCCATGAGATAATAAGAAATGTAGATGAACTCATAAAGAACAACGCTCCAGAGGAATTCAAAGATGAATGGAGATTGAACGTAGAGGACGGAAACGTTGCTTTCGGTTCCGCCTTACAGAACTGGGCCATCTCAGTACCTTTCATGGAAGAGAAGGGTATCACCTTCAAGGAAATCTACGAACACCTTGAGGGTGGCAAAGAGATGGAGCGCCAACTGTTGGAGAAAGCTCCTCTCCACGAAGCACTTCTAAATCAGGTCATCAGACATATGCCGGATCCAATAACGGCTCAAGAATACAGGATACCGCATATATGGAGAGGAGATGAAGAAAGTGAAGTAGGTCAGACCATGATCAACTGCTCTGAAGAAGGTCCAACTGCTATGATGGTCACGAAAATATTGATGGACGAACACGCCGGTGAGATCTCAGTTGGAAGGCTATTTGGAGGAAAAGTCGAAGATGGAATGGAACTCCATATCGATGATCAGCCCGGTACGAACAGAGTCCAGCAGGTCTCCTTGAGTGTTGGAGCCGATAGGATATCTGTGGATGAGATAAAGGCGGGAAATGTTGTCGCGATCGGCGGTTTGAGAGATGCTATCGCGGGTTCCACCGTCTCCTCAGTAGATGATATGGTACCCTTCGAAGAGATGAAGCACTTTTCCGAACCGGTTGTCACTAAAGCCATCGAGGCAAAGAACACCTCCGATCTACCAAAGCTTATCGAAGTTCTCAGATCCGTAGCGAAGGCCGATCCCTCAGTGGATATCGAGATAGACCAGGAGACTGGAGAACATCTGATTTCAGGTATGGGAGAATTACATCTGGAGATCACCGAACACAGGATACAAGAGGAACACGGAGTGCCGATCGAATCTTCGGAACCTATAGTTGTTTACCGGGAGGCTATCGAAGGTATAGGCGGAACTTTCATGGGTATTTCTCCCAACCGTCACAACAGGTTCTATTTCGATGTAGAACCTCTTGAAGAAGAAGTCGTAGAGGCTATCGACGACGGAGATATATCGGTCCATGGTAAGATAAAGAACAAGAATGAACTAGCAAAAGAGCTAAGAGAAATGGGCATGGAAAAGGAAGAGACTAAGAATATTGTGAACTTCACCGAAGACAACGTTCTCTTGAACATGACCAAAGGTATACAGTATCTGAACGAGACCATGGAATTGATCGAGCAGGGATTCGAAGAACTCTGTGAGGAGGGTCCGTTGGCTCGAGAACCTTTGAAAGGTGTGAAAGTAAAATTG
>JAZKSP010000054.1:0-10004 GCA_036626005.1 Thermoplasmatota archaeon
TCTACTACTACATGTACACCTTTAGCTTTAGTGATTTTAACCTTTTCTCCCTCCTTTATCTTCTCGTCGGCGGTAGCGCTCCAGTATTTACTTCCAACTCTGACTTTCCCTGAAATGTTATCGGGGTCGATCTCTTTTACCACCTTTCCCTCCTGACCTTTCAAAGATGTGGTCATCGTAGTCGTCGGTTTAGAGGGGGGCGAGATATACTGATACCATTTCATCGAAACGAACATCAGAGGTATAACTATTAGCGCGACTATCAGAGGCGTCCAATAAGTGAACAACATCTCTGGAAAAGCGAGTGTTATGAAACCTAAAGTAAATAGAACACCCGCTGGGATCGCGATGAAGAATCCCGGATCAGTGGCCTCAACGATCGCTAGTATAATCCCGAGAGCTATCAGTATTATCCCGTATATTTCCATAGTCCGTATAACGGAACGCGAGTATTTTTATTTTTTCCTATATAGAGAAAAATCTCTTTACGAAAGAAGAAAAATAGGAATCGTTTTTTTTATGAGAGACTTAAGTTCACGTGCTCTCGATACGTGGAGCTAGAAGATACCTCACATTTCCATTATCTTCGGCGAAACTGAACTGGATCTTTATGGGATAGTCCGCTCCTAGTTCTATATCGAGTGTAGTGTCTTTAGAAACGCATTTCACCATATCTGAGAAGTAATCCAAAGCGAAGAGAGATTTGACTTCTTCGTTTGCACTCAATTCTTCAAGTTCCTCTTCACCGAGTGACATTTCCACCTCGTTTTCGTCTTCTTCTGAGAAGATCTCAAAACCGTCGGCATTAGCCGTTATAGAGATATGATCGGAGATGTTTTCTGAAGCCTTTACACCGTTCAGCAGGTGCTCCCCTTTGATCCGCAAGTTTATCGGAAGGTCTAAACTCGGCACATTAGGATCAGTCATACCTGCAGTGTCGAGTAAAGGCATCTTCTGCGTTATATTTCTAACATCCATGGTCAAGCGGTTCTCTTCTTCATCATGTAAGATTTTTATTGTATCCCCGGAACCCGCTAGCTTCAAAAACTGTTCGATCTTATTCAAATTCAGCCCCAATTCAGTTTCGTTCGCCTCGTAACTCTCAAAACCTTCGCTTTTCAAGGTCAAATCTACCATTGCTACATGGGCTGGATCAACAGCTTTCAATGAAAGCCCGTCTTCGTCTAGGTTTATCTTGACCTCATCCACGATGGTCCCTACGATTTCAACCAATTCCTTCAATACATCTGACTTGATTTCAGCGTTTAACATATAAATCCCCTTGGAAATTTGATTAGCATGTAAATAAGAGGATGATGATATAAGGGTTATGGTTTATAGAGATCGGTAAAAAGTTAGAAACCGAACAATTAAAATAATATTTCAAGTCTCAAGTTATTCTAATGGAAAAATTAAAAAATCTAGACTTGAGAGGAGAAAAGGTGTTAGATGCCGGAACAGGAGCATGCGGCATGACAAAAAGATTGGAAAAAGAAAATGTTAATGTTGTATCTGTAGATGTCGAGAGAAAAAGATTGAAAGAATGCCGTTCTCAGACTAAAAGTACACAGTTCATACAGGCTGATTTATCTGATCTTGATTTTATGGCAACGTCATCTTTTGATAAGATAATATGTAACTTTCTAGTTAGTGCACTTTCTGAAAGCAGGGATATGATCATTTCATCGGTTCTTAGAGAATTTTATAGAGTTCTAAAAGATGATGGAATGTTGATTATAATAGATTATTATCCTTTTGAGGATGAAAGTTGCCCCTGCCCCCTAGACGATATTCAGGTGGAACTTTGGCGTCTAGAAAATGCCGTTGCTGAGCTTCTAGGAGAGGGTCATCTTCAGGAGTACAGCCCTGAAGTTCTGCTAAAAGAATTGAAGGCGTTGGGTTTTCAGGAATCCAATGTTTCTACTTTACTTGAAGAAGTGCCCTGGCCTGTAGATCTTTTGAGAGAACATGAAGAGCTATTAAGGGAAAACCTTGAGCGAGTAGATGATGAAAAGCTAAGGCTTCCTTTAGAAAGAAAGTTGGAGAAAATCATTGACTCCGCTGTCGATAAACAAATCAGGTCTGGAGCTATATATGAGCTGAGAGCTAAAAAGTGAATCACTCTCTCAACTTTCCGAAAGTAGTGACTCTCTCCGCTAAGGCGTTGTGTTTGTGAATTGATTCTTCGCTCTCACTTTTCACCTCTACATGGGTAGAATCGGGGAAATCATTGTATTTTTCAAGTATCTTAGAGAGGATATCCCTCACCACATCCTCTACAAATTTTGGATTTTTATGGGCTTGGATCACCGCTTGCGCCTCTTCATGCCTCTTCAATATTTCATGTGTGGGCGCTGAAAGAGAGTCTTCTATTATATCGATCAGATCGTTAACCTCCACTTCCTTTTCTGAAGGCACTTCCATCATCAAGGTAGTGTTATTCCGTTGGTTATGAGTGATGACAGGCATATCGTCCAATTCTTCTGAGATACTTGGATATTTTTCTTTAAATTTTCCTCTCACACCCTCCATCGCGCAGGGACAAGTGGTCCAACCTACCACGGTTGCTCCGATATATTTTTTGACCTCTCCGTCTCTGTAGCCCTCACCTTTCGCTCTTATCTGGTAATTCTCAAGGCTTTTCTTTCTATCCTCTGATTCTCTTTCTAAGAAATAATCGGATCTTATATCCACTTCTGAATAAGAGGCATATTCGTGCCTCTCAAGAAGGAGTTCACACATGTTAGCGGCCAGATTTTCCAACCCCTCAACTGGCTCTCTAACTGTTTTATCCACCAATTCACCTGTCACCTCAACATTCCTGGACATATGAGAGCCCTTTTGATCAGAAGGTAGATCTACATACACATCTAGAGTAGCGTTCAAGGTTCTTTCGCCCCATGGTCTCTTTACCACAATAGGCTTTTTTACCCCTGAGACCCCCACTCTAGTCAGCTTGAATCTTTTCTCTGCCAATCTGCTTTGCACGTCGGTCGAATCATTCATATCAATGGATTCAATAGAGAATTTATAAAAGCTTTGCTCTCTCGCCTTAGGACTCTACCCCTGTTATTTATATACACCTTCCATTCTTGATAAGATTAGAACAAAACATCACGGGGTTATAATATGCCAGAAAAAGAAGAAGTTATAGACAGGTTAAAGCAGGTCATGGATCCCGAGACCGGGACCGACGTTTATTCAATGGGTTTAGTATCGGATTTAGAGACGGATGATGATTCGGTCAGTCTTACTTTCACTCCTACAAGTCCTTTTTGTCCCATGGGGGTGCAGTTAGCTGTAAAGATAAAGAAGAGTCTTGCGGGTATGGACGGACTCGATGAAGATAGTATCGACATCACAGTAGAGGGTCACCTCAACTCGGAAGAGATCAACAAAAAATTGGACAGCGGCGAACTGTACTGACGGAGAGGTACAATTGAAGATCCATCCCGAATGCGTTCCCTGTCTTTTGAAGAGATGCCTTTACGAGTCTGAACTCGTAGATGAGCAGAAAAAGCGAGAGATAGTAGAGGCGGCTACGTCTATTTTGGATGAAAAGTTCGATGAGGATGCCGTTTCTGCGGAAGTCGCTACGGAAGTCCACGGCAAGGTGTATGAAATATTAGACACTGATGATCCATATTCAGATATCAAGGAAAGGAGCAACGCCTTGGCCGAAAAACTTCTCCCTCAGGCTAAAAAGATCTCTGAAAACAGTTTCAAGGACGCGGTTCTAGTATCTATCGCAGGTAATGTTCTAGATTTTGGATACAGAGATGATATCAGTTCACCCGATTATCTTAGCGAGGAGTTCGAAAATATAATAGATCAGGGTCTCGCCCATGATGATACTGAAGAGATGGAAGAAATCCTTGAAAAAGGTAAGGAAGTGGTCTACTTCACAGATAATGCAGGGGAGATCGTTTTCGATACACTGTTATTAAAGAGGCTAAGGGATTATGATGTCCATTTGACGGTTGTCGTTAAAGGAGAATCTATCCTGACCGATGTGACGATGAAGGACGCTTTGAAATACGATATCGACGAGATAGCGGATCAGGTGGAAACAACCGGAGCATTTGCTGTAGGAGTAGATTTTGATCTTTTGCCTGAAAAGGTGGAAGAGAAACTGAAAAGAGCGGACCTGATCATCGCCAAAGGTATGGCGAACTGGGAGTCCTTTTCCGAAACTGATTATTCTCCTATTGCTTTCCTAACTAGAAGTAAATGTGAACCCGTTTCTAATACGATGGGCGTTCCTTACGATGAGAACATTGCCAAACTATTCAAGGGAACAGTATCTGTAGCCCACTAGAATTTCTGCTGTAACGGACCACGGTTTCATCATCCGTTCTGAGATCGAAACTTTTCTGTCCGCCCACTGATACACCGGAGATTCGAAATCGCCTTCGCTGAATCCTCCTATGACCACTATATAATCTTCAGTCCGTGAAAATAAGTCTGTAGGATCTTCTTTTTTTCCTTTTGGAGTCATTACGATTTTTTCACCGAACTGATCATCTAAAGTCTCGATCAGTCCTTTTTCAAGTACCTGTACCCCCTGAGGACTCGAATTTCCTTTATTAGTTTCGATAAGCAGTTTTTTGAATTTTTCTACAGAATCCGGTATGTAGGCATCGGATTCAAACTGAAATACCTTTCCATCAGTGGTATGAACGATAGTTCTCAATTCTCTCTCTTCTGCAAGTCCAGAGTCTTGGGAAAGCAGTAGGGGATAATGGAGCATCTCGGGTTTAGACCTTTTAGGATCTATTCTTTCGGGGCCGATCTCTACCTCACAATCTGCTAGAACTAAGGTAAGCATCATTATCACGTTATGATCTTTTCCAATTTGTCTTTTTCTATTCTTTCCCACACTAGGTTTCAAAATCGGGCCTTTCTACAGCCTCTACAGTTTTGACAACGTCTTTATTTTCCATCAAATCATGCACTCGCAGTATAGAAACGCCCTTTTCCACGGCGAGAGTCGAAACTGCCAAAGATCCAAACAATCTGTTTTCAGCCTCTTTTCCTAAAATCTCACCTAGGAAGCTTTTTCTAGAGGCACCTAATAAGATGGGATGACCTAGTGAGCAGAATTCATCTAATCGACGTATTATCTCTAGATTGTGATTCAGTTTCTTTCCAAAACCTATCCCGGGGTCGAGTATTATGTTCTCCTCTTTTATGCCTTTATCTTTTGCAAATTCTATCCTTTCATAGAAGTATTCCGTTATATCGTCGATCACGTCTTCATATTGGGGTGATTTCTGCATGTTTTTAGGAGTTCCTTGCATGTGCATGATTATGATGGGAACGTCCAGCTCAGAGATCTTTTCGGCCATACCTTCTTTTCTCAATCCAAAAACATCGTTAACGATATCGGCTCCGGCTTCCACGGCTTCTTCCGCAACTTTTGGTTTGTAAGTATCTACTGAGATAGGAATATCCAACTTTGAATCTAACTCTTCTATCACGGGCAGTATTCTCTCTAGCTCTTTTTCGACAGAGATCCTATCGCTTCCTGGTCTAGTGCTCTCTCCCCCGATATCTATTATATCCGCACCTTCTTCCGCCATCGCGATCCCTCTTTCTACAGCCTCTTCTACTCTCTCGTATTCTCCCCCTTCGTAGAAGGAATCTGGCGTCACATTCAGGACTCCCATGATTTCGCAATCCTCGTGATCCCACGGCAGAGAAGTACTACTGTAATGATTTTCTATCGCCTCTTCTATCTCCTCAGCGAGTTTAGGTAGGTCGAACGGCTGCTCCTGCAGTTTCTTTTTAACTCTTTCATATTGAGAGGGCGTTCCCATCATCAAGATATCGCTTTTTTCATCAGAGAGATCCAAAGCTTCCCACGGGACCGCAACTTCTCCGCCAGAAGAAAGGAACTCCTGTTTGAGTATGTTTGCGCCTCTAGGATCGAGTCCATTAGCGGAGATGAGTATCATATCTGACTTCGGGGCCATTATCTCTATCCCTCTCTTGTCGCAGCCCATATCTTTCAAAAGTTCTTTGATTTCTTCCTGACTCAGATCACTCAATACTCTAGTTTGGAACATATCGAAACAATAGCAGTATTATTTATTAAAAACTTTTACTCATCATCTTTTTCTTTCCCCATCAAAACGATAATTTGAAATAGATTTTTCGAGATGATGGTTTGGTGTGAAATATGTCGGATGAAACTATAGAGACCCTCATGGATCATAAATCAATCAGAAAGTATCAGGATAAAGATCTTGCCGAGGAAGACATAGAGAAGATAGTCAAAGCTGGGAGACAAGCGGCTTTTGTTTCTCAGATGTACAGCGTGATAATGGAAAGGGACGAAGACGATATACCATTTGGCGCTCCAGTCCGCTTCACGATATGTGTCGATATTAACAAACTCGAGAAGGTGATGGAAAAGAGAGATTGGGACCTGATCACTAACGATATGACCCTACTCCTCTTCGGGATTGAAGATGCGTCGTACATGGCTCAGAATATGGTGATCGCGGCAGAAAGTATGGGTTTAGGAACCTGCTATCTTGGATCACCGATCAGAACCGCGAAGAACCTTAAGGAAAAATATGATCTTCCCGATAGAGTTTTTCCGTTGGTGCAGTTAGTGATTGGATATCCCGCAGAAGACCCGCCTACTAGACCTCGATATCCTTTGAATTTTGTACTTTTTGAAGACGAGTATCCGGAACTTTCGGATAAAGAGATAGAAGAGGCGATGGAAGAGATGGATGAAGGATATCTAGAACAGGACTACTATCGAAAACTTGACGCAAAGATTCCCTTAAAGGGAGATGAATCGGACGATTACACTTACGAAGACTACAGCTGGACCGAGCATATATCAAGAAAATGGGGTCAATGGTATGAAGACTTAGAAAAGCAAAAAGAGATTTTAGAGGCGTGTGGGTTTGATATCGAGGAAGGAGATGATTGAGATCTTCATCTGTTGAATATAGGTCTCTGCACACCCTCTTTTGAGACGTATATCATCTCTTCGTCTTCGGACTGGAAATCCTCTTTAGCCTGTAGGAAACCGCTCATCCTGACTACCAGTAAGTCGATGTGATGAAGAGCTACAGCTTCCTCCAATCTTGGACTTCTAGGACTGCCCCACTCGTAGTCGCCGTGGTGTGAGAGAATGATGTGAGATAATTTTAATGCTAGCTCTTTTGGAAACTCAGGTATCTCTTCTATTCTATCCTTGACCATCCTTTCGCACAAAACAGTATGCCCCATCAATTGAGCCTCATTCGTCAGTTCTATAGAAGTGTGTGTTTCATATTCTTTGATTTTCCCCATATCGTGGAGTATCGCCGAAGATAATAATAGGTCTCTATTCAATTCAGTGTAGATATTTGCGAGGTTGTCCGCGATCTGACTTTCGATCAAGGTGTGTTCTAATAGACCGCCGATATAATTATGATTGTACCTTTTACTGTAAGGTGCCTTCTTAAATTTCTCCACAAAATCTTCATCTCTCAAAAAGGAAGAAACGACTTCATAGAGATTTTCATCATCGATCGTTTTTGCCAATTGAAGTAGTTCAGTGAACATCTCTTCGATATCCCTCGGACTAGATGCTATGAATTCCTCTGGATCGTATTCTTCACATCCGGTTTTTTCGATACCGTGAAGTTCCTCTTCATTGATTGAAATCTGTATCTCGCCGCGGTAAGAACCAACGGCCCCGTTTATCTTTACTACGTCTCCAAGGTCAAGATTCTCATACAATTTTCTAACGAATTTCTCTTCGTGTCCACCCCAATAGACCACAGGGATCTTACCCGTTTTGTCTCCCACGACGAGCCTGAAATACCATCCTTTTGCATATTCCTTTGGTGGAGTTTTTTCCTTGATAGCGAATCTATCATTCACTTCTTCGCCTTCCATAAGATCTTCGACATAAGTCTCTTTTTCCAACATACCACTCTCCTTATCTTTTGCTTTCTGATTTTAGTTATCCTCTATATATTCTCCCCTACCTTTCTCTCCCACGAATTCATTGTCCTCAACTATAAATTCACCTTTCGAGATGACGTTTTTGGGAAATACACCCTGAAAACCTTCAAACGGACTCCATCCGCACTTGTAATGAAGTTTTTCTCCTTTGATAGGTTCTGTATCTCTGAAATCGATGTTTATGAGTTCTGCATCGTAACCTTCTTTGATCTTGCCCCTTTTTAATCCCAACCGCTTAGCTGGATTCAAAGCCAATCCTTCGATAACGGTAGAAAGGTCTACTTTTCCTCTACTTACAGCATTCAGCAACAGCGGATACAGCGTTTCCACTCCTGGCACTCCTGAAGGTGCATCTGAGAAATCTTTCTTTTCTTCCTCGAGATGTGGGGCGTGATCGCTTGCTATAAAATCAAATTTTCCTCTTTCAAAAGCTTTCCATATAGGAAATCTGGTATTTTCTTTTCTGAGAGGCGGATTTACCTTTCCGAATGGCCCTAGAAGAGCCTCTTCGCTGAGGAATAGATGATGTGGGGTGACTTCGTTCAAAAAATCCTGAGATATTGTTTTATCCAAACTCTTTTTTGAAGTTAGATGACAGAGATATTTGTCTCCCTCGGGCATATCTCTCAGGTCATCGATGGCATTCAGTTCGCTTTCTAACGGCCTATGTTGATTGTGCCCGGCAAGATCTTCTCCTTCTTCGTTGAAAAGATCTTCATCTTCGCAGTGAAAGGCGACATTCGCGTCATGAGAATAGGCGCTGGTGAGCAGTTTCTTCAGCTCTTCTTGCCCCATCTTTTGATCTCCGGTAGAGGAGGCCATGTAAACTTTGAAAAAGTCGGTCAATTCAGCCATCTCATCGACTTCTTCGCTCAACAGACCATAGAGTCCAAAATCGATGACCGATTTTTCCCTTCCTATCTTTATCTTTTTTTTCAATCTCTTGTAAGTGTCTGTTGGAGGATCGGTGTTGGGCATCTCCATAACTGTGGTTATGCCACCGCAGGCCGCACTGACCGATCCTGTGTAGAAATCTTCCTTTTCTGTCATACCAGGCTCCCTAAAATGGACATGCATGTCTATCCCTGCTGGAAGGATCACTCCTTCGAGCTCTTTTACTTCCTCGCTGGTTTTCAAGCTCTTTTTTACAAAATCGATCTTTCCTTCTTCCATCCCGATATAGCAGTTTTCGTAGTTCCCATCGATATAGGCTGTACCTCTAATTATCATCTATATCCCTTTCAATGACCTCTCCACAAGGCTCTTCTTCTTTGAATATGACTCCTTCAAACATTTCTATCTGGCAATTGCCTTCTCTCCACTCGCTGGGACGGAGACCGGCCTTCCTGCATGTGTGATCTAAGAACTCCTTTTCGTCCCAATCTTGGTCCACAGGTACCTGTGGTAACAATAGTCCCCGCCTTGCGCCCTTTGAGGCGATTAGTCCATGTTTTCCACAAACGACCTTTTCCGGCAGTTCATCAGGTTCTTCGTATTCGACATCTTCAGGAGGGGTCAAAAGACTGACTTCTACGATGACTGATTCTAGTTCCCCTTCCCTTAAAGGAGAAAATCGAGGATCTCTAGTTGCGTTCTGAGCGCCTTGAATTATAGCTTTTTTTAACTTGTAAGTCGGTTCGGGATAACCTATGCATCCCCTGAGTTCTTCCGAAGGATATTTGTTGATGGTTACGAAGGCCCCCATCTTTTCTTCGAATTTTTCAGGCAGATCTATTTCTGGTATAGTTTCATCTTTGACAGCACTTCCTATCGCTTTACGAGCGAGTTTTACGGCGTATTCACCATCTTCTTGAGTGAACATATTTTCCGAATAGTAATCAGTGAATATTTAATTTATGGGGCCTCTAGATTTATCGGATAGTTCATCTAATAATCTTTGTTCTCCTATCGAAGATTTTATTTATTACGATGTAATCTCTAAATGGGATATTAGATGAGCCTACGCTCGTTGTTTCTTATTGCATAATCGCCGAAACTTATAAATAAACCCTTGCATCATAGTGCATACG
>JAZKSP010000055.1:0-9796 GCA_036626005.1 Thermoplasmatota archaeon
GTGATCAAACTCTGCACTAACTCATATCCACCAATAAATACTTTATAACCTCCCCCATATTATTAACGACGGTGATTTAAGATGGCAAAAAGTTCAAAAGGTAAAAAAAGAGGAGACGACAGGAAAAAAGCTGCGGGCAAGAAAGCAGATAGAGCGGATCAACTCAAGAAACAGGCGAAGTACCAGAAAAAGGCGGCTAAACAGGAAAAAAAGATAGCGAAGTACGAGAAGAAAATAGACAAGTACAAGAAAAAGATAGACAAGGCGAGGAATAAGAAGAAAAAGTATGAGAAGAAAGCCCGAGAAGCAGGTCCTAAGTAGATAGCTCACGCTGGTTTATAAGGTAATATTGGTGAATAATATGGAAGATGAAAACTCCTCTGGAGAGGAGTTAGAAGAAAAATCAAAAAAGAACAAGGAAGAATCTAAAAAACTCGATAAAGAAGCCAAATACGAAAGGAAAGTCGGGAAGATGGAGAACAAGATAGAGAAGTACGAGGAAAAGATAGAGAAACACGATAAGAAGATCGATAAACTTAAGGACAAGATATCTAAAGCTGAAGAAAAGAGAGATGAATATATGAAAGAAAGCGGCGATAACTGACAAAAACCGTTTCCTAGTCCCTAAGCTCTTCTAGTATCTCTTCCGCTCTATCGGCTCTAACCTTCTCCTCTTCTATCATCTTTTCCGCCACTTTCTCCACTTCGTCTTCTTTGGCCCCTGCCTGCACCGCTAGGTTCTTCGCGTGCAGTTTCATGTGTCCCTTCTGTATCCCTTCTGAAGCTAGTGCTCTCAAAGCAGCGAAGTTCTGAGCGAGTCCTACTGAAGCGAGTACTTCTCCCAACTCTTGAGCACTTTCTACCCCTAGGATCTCTAGATTAGCTTGAGCTCCAGGATGTGAAGAGGTGGCTCCACCTATGATGCCGACGGGTACTGGGATCTCTATACTTCCAGCTAAATTCCCTTCTTCGGTTTTCTCCCAGACAGTAAGAGGAGAATAACCGCCGTCAGAGGCAGCATAAGAATGAGCTCCGGATTCTACCGCTCTAGTGTCGTTTCCAGTAGCCATCACCACCGCTGTAACGCCGTTCATCACTCCCTTGTTGTGAGTCGCACATCTGTAAGGATCGACCCGAGCAAATTCGTAGGCCTGTATTATCCCTTCCACAGTATCTCTACCTATCTCTTCTTTATCCCAGACCGCTCTAGCTCTTGCCAATCTCTGATCGGCCAGATTGGATAATATCCTCAGATACACATCTCCTCCAGTCAACTCTTCCACTCGCGGTGCAACGGCTTCTGCCATCGTGTTTACAGCGTTGGCTCCCATAGCATCTTGACAATTTACCAGTAAATGAACCACCAGATAATCTCCGAATCTGCTCTTCAGGACTCTACATCTCACGTCTTCCACTCCACCGCCGTGTTCCACAAGAACAGGGTCCTGCTCCTCGGCAATCTCTATCAATTCATCTTTTTTCTCCATCACCTTCACCTTGGCGGCGTTAGCATCGGAAAGCCCAGTCACTTGAATCTGACTTATCATGACCGGTTCTGTAGCTGTGGCGTGAAAACCTCCGCTTTTCCTAGCCAGCTTCGCTCCGTAAGAAGCTGCAGCGACAACAGAAGATTCCTCGATAACCATAGGAACAAGAAAATCCTCATAATTTATCTTGAAGTTTGTAGCGATCCCGACAGGCAGCTCATAGGTCCCGACAACGTTCTCTATCATCTGCTCCGCTTTCTCATTAGAAAGTCCTTTACCAACAAGATGCTCAAGAGCTTCATCTGCATCAGAATTTTCTTTGATCAGCTCCACTCTCTCCTCGAGTTCTTTTTTGTGAAAACCTTCCAAGCGTGAAGTTTTTCCTGACATCTGTGATCATTATTCTAAGAGAGCGTACTTATAATAAAATTTGTTGTAGTTGGAAAAGAGAAAGATGGGAAAAGATTTATTATCGCATCCTCTTTAGAACAATTTGATAGTATGATAAGGGAGTGCGAGGAACACGGTTATTACCGTAAAGAGGAGTGTCCAGAATGCGGGGAAAGAGGTAAATTCATAATGAGCGATGAAGAGAGCAAAAACCTCGGAAAAACCACCGCTGGAGTACTTCGTCATTTTCCCGACAAGTACGGCCTAGAGATGGACGAAAGAGGATGGATCAGTCTTGAACATTTCGTTAAAGTCCTTCGGAACAGACAGAAGAGCTTTCACTGGTTGAGAAGGTATCATGTAAAAGCCCTGGCTGCCACAGACAAAAAGAACAGGTATGAGTATAAAGACGGGAAGATAAGAGCGACGTATGGACATTCGATCGAAGTAGATCTCGATCTTCCGACTGAAGATATACCAGATACACTCTATGCTCCGACTACAGAAAAAGAGAGCGAACTTCTACTAGAAAGCGGCTTGAGACCTTCGGATAGAACGTACGTTCATCTCAGCGGTACCTACGAATCCGCAGTAGAAGCTGGGGCAGTGAGGACCGAAAACCCGGTCATCTTAGAAGTGGATGCGAAGGGCGCTATAGAAGATGGAAACGAGATAATGAAGGCTGGAAAAGAAGTGTTTATCGCAGAAGAGATAAAAGCCGAATATTTAGAAGAACACGAAAAACAACCCTCTGAAGAGGAGATCGAGGAATTCCAGGAGAACGAGTGAGAAAAAACGAAGAACCTCTCTTTTTTAAATCTTTATTCAGGATTTATAGTCACTACGTTGTTACCCCGAAGGACTATTGTCCCTATCCTCCTATGCTTGTCTTCCTTCATCTCTTCTGAATCTTCAAGAACTAGATTCATATGGTCGTCATATCCTATCAATTTACCCTCAATAGTGCTTCCATCTTTGAGGAGCAATTCCACCTCTTCGTTCAAATGTTCGTTCAGGAAACCTGATGGCTTAACCATGATACCATAAAAGAAATTTTTCTTTTCCTATTTCAACTATTTGGTTAAATCGTCCAATTTTTCCTCGATATCTTCCTTCATCTCCTCCATATCTAGGCTGTCGTAGATTTTTAAGGCCCTCTCGAGGTTCGCTTCGGCTCGATCGAATTCATCTTTTTCCTCTTGAATTTCAGCTAACCTATGCTGGGTTTCTGCTTCTGATTCTGGTAATCCTAGCTTCTTAAAAATATTCAGAGCATCTTTTAAGATACTTTCCGCTTTTGAAAAGTTACCTTTATCTGCTATCGATCTACCCAAGGTCAATTTAGACCCCCCTTCTCCGTGTTTATCTCCCACTTTTTCGAATAACTCTAGAGATCTCTTCGATTTTTCTTTAGCTTTTTTGTTTCTGTTTTCTTCTAGATATATCTCACCGAGATTCAACGAACTCCATGCCGCGAAATCAAAGAAATAGTTTTCCAAAGACTCTTCTTCCGCCATTTCCAGATACTTTTTCGCCTTATCCATCTTCTCCCTTTCTGAGAGTATGATGCCGATCTCTAGCAGCATGTTGACTCTTTCATAGAACATCTTTGCCTCACCGAACTCTTCGGCAGCTTTCTCGTAGTATTCAACCCCCTTTTCGTAATCTTCCGAATCGATGTGTAGGTCTCCCAACTCTCTATAAACGCTCGCTGTTTTCTCTTTAAGCTCTCTGTCTTTAAATATGTCGAGAGAATCATTGAGATAATTCTTTCCTTCCTCATGATCTCCCTTCCTCCAAGCCACTATCCCGGCTAGTTTTATTCCTTCTGCTTCCATCACATCGTTTTCCGATTCTCTAGACAGTTCTATCATCCTTCTAGCGTTATCTTCGAGCCTGTTCATTTCATCTGAAACCAGATACAATTCAGCTTCAGATTTCAACGAATCGATGATCATCTCTTTTCTGTCCAGTTCCTCGCCAACTTTCATCATCTCGCCAAAATAATGTTCGGCTTCTTCCAACTGATTAAGATTTAGACAGACATCACCTAACTTCTTTAACAATTCGTATCTGCTCCGGCACTGTATCTTACTTTTTGATCTTTCATCCAGTTCTTCGAGCTGTTTCGACAATTTGATTTTCTTTATCCTGTCTACAACTTCTTCGGCCCTTTCGATCCCCCGCTCTTCTTTAATCTTTTCAAAGATGTGATCTTCAAGGTCCTCTATATTGTCTTCACCCAGTTTCTCTTCTTCTCCCTCCAAAAAATCTTCTAGTATCTCAACACTTCGAATACTGAACTTCCGCTCTAGCAATTCTTTTATCTCTCTTCTCAGTTCGTTCATTATATAATCACAGTCCCCAAAGAACAGTTTTTTTTCTAGCTCTCGATATCTTCTTAAAGCATGTCTTCAAAGGATTCTACGAGCTCGGGATATTTCTCTGCTATAGCCGTTAAGATCGCTTCGGTACTCAACTCCTCGATACTCTGCTCTGAAAGCGCATCGATTATCCTGTCGAACTGATCGTTATCAAGTTCCATGGCCTTTTCTTTGGCCATGTAATTCCGCCAAAGTTGATCCTCGAGCTTTTCTCTCCAACGTTCCTCAAACTCTTCAAGCAGGTCTTCTGAAAAGTCGCCTTTCTTGACCGCCTTTGCGGCGATCTTTCCTGCTATTTTGGCCTGTTTCATCCCGTTGGCTATTCCTCCACCGGTTATAGGATCCACAATTCGAGCGGCGTCTCCGACCAACATCATACCGTCGGTGATGACTTTTTCAGGTGGAGCACCCACCGCGACACCACCAGAGACCATATCGACCGTTTCGCCCTGATTCATCCACTCATTCTCCTCTATGAAATCGTCGAGGTAATCCTTTGGAGATTTTGACTCATCCAGAGTAGAAGCCTGGATACCCAATCCTACGTTAGCCGAGTCTTCTCCCTTTGGAAAAATCCAGAGATATCCTCCAGGGGCGACATCTCCCAAGAAAAAGTGAGTGTGATCAGGGTCGATATCGATGTTGGTCATCCTGTACTGAAAACAACTCATGACATCTTCAAGAGATACGGAATCGTAAATACCGGCCCATCTACCGATCTGCGATTCAAAACCATCTGCACCGATGATCAGGTCGGCATAGATCTCAAATCTCTTTCCCATCTTAGTGGCTTTTACACCTTTTACCTGACCGTCTTCTTTTATAACGTCTACAGCGGAAGTCTTCAAAATGTAATCTACGCCTTCTCTTCCAGCTAAAACTGCCATCTCCTTATCGAAAGTATCTCTTTCGATGACGGCACCGACTTCATCACCAGCCAGCTCTTTTCCGATGACCATTTGATTGCCGTTTGGCGAGTATAGTTTTGCCCCGTTGACTTTTTTATTTATAAAATGTTCGCGCTTCTCTATTCCAACATCGTCGAGCCAGGACAGCGAGATCCCTTCGGCACACCTGACTGGAGAGCCGATCTCCTGTCTCTTTTCTATTACTATAACTCGACCCGAGCAGTTCTTTGCTGTGAACCGAGCCGCGGTGCTGCCTACCGGACCTCCACCTACGACCAGAACATCACATTCCAATATTTCGCCTTCATCCGGATCCACTTTAATCACCTCTCAGACTTAGAGCCTTTATCGGACAGGTTTTCACGCACGTCCCGCATTCGACACAGCTCTCGTCCACCTCCAAGATGAACTCACTCAAGAATAGACTGTTCTCGGGACAGCTACCTACACAGGCTCCGCAGTGCATGCATCTATCATGGTCTATCTCTAGGCTCATTCCTCATTCCTCCATTCTTCCAGGGGAACAGAGAATTTCTTTTCGACCTCTTCTCTGTAAGTGGGACCGCCGTTGTAGGCGCAGAAAGGTATTATCCTTCCGTCTGGCGTTGCATAGTGTATCACGCATCTTTTGAGTCTCTCGAGATCGTAATTGTAGTCATCCTGGAAGTGCATACCACCGACAAACATGGTGCGCCAGGCGAACTTTCCGACCGCTTTTTTGTCGCCCTCTGATATGATATCCTCCATTATCTGTGGTATAGTTACTCCTCCCGGGAGTTCTTCATCTTTGAGGTAATCTCCGAAGTGCTTTTTGAAGTTCTTGATCAAAGATTTCCGTTTGCCCTTTTCACTCTTCAGTTTGCTGCCCACTTTCATCGCTGTTTTCCTCATAAAGGTGTCCCATTCATCAGCCTTATTTTGCATCTCTTCCATCAATCCCTCGACATCTAGGAAATCAGTTATCGGTTTCACCTCTCCGTCATCGCCGATTACTAAGTAGGAGGCGAGTCCACAGTGGGGATGTGAAGTGAATGCGATATGCGGTTCATCTTTGATCACCGAGACCAGTTGGGTAATAGGGGTGACGAAAGGAACCGGATAAAAATCATCCTTAGAAAGGTAGCCAGTCTGCTCATGTAGATCCGTAGCTAGGTCGGGAAGTGTATAGCGCTGTTTCTTTCTCTCCTCTTTGGAGATACGACCGGTGAAAGCCACGGGTTGATAGTTCACACCTCTGATCACATCTCTGTTCTTTATAGCGAAATCTAATATATCCCCGACCTGATCGTCGTTTATAGTATTAACAATAGTCGGTACTAAAACGGTGGCTAACGGCCTAGGTTCTGTTTTTCTACAGTTCTCTATCACTTTTTTCTTGACACCTAAGAGGTCCTTACCTCTCGCCTGGACGTAGTTCTCTTTTTTCAATCCGTCGAACTGGAGATAAATAGTATGTAGGCCGGCTTCGACACATTTTTTTGCATAGTCTTCGTCCTTTGCCAGTTTTATACCGTTAGTAGCGACCTGTATCTGTGAAAAGCCCATCTCCGAAGCCTTCTTGATGACCTTGAAAAAATCCGGATATACAGTCGGTTCCCCCCCTGAGAACTGTACCGCCGTTGTTGGAACTGGTTTCTCGTTCCTCAAGGTCTCAAGCATGTCGACGATCTGATCGAAGGAGGGCTGGTAAACGTAACCTTGCTGATTGGCATTTGCGAAGCAGATAGGACAGTTGAGGTTGCACCTGTTTGTAAGATCGATATTAGCGAGACAAGTATGACTCTTGTGTATATCACATAGACCACAGCTGTCTGGACAGCTAGTATCTTCTTCTATAGCTGGATTGTCCACCCCTGCTCCGTCTACAGCCCATTTCTCAGCTTCTTTGTACATATCAACATCCGACCAGTAAACACTTTCGAAATGACCGTGTTCTTCACACTCCTTTTTCATCATCACCTTCCCTTCCTCCTCTACGATATCCGCCGGAATGACTTCTTTGCACTCTGGACAGATAGATGCTGTCTTTTTAGGTAGCCCTCTCTCAAGAGAGGATTCTTGAATCACCATATTATCGAGTAAGATAGTTTAGACGGGAACTATTAAATATTTTGTAGCTCATATCGCTAATAATGGAACAAAATAATTTTGAGATGGATGAATTGGAAGAGGAATACGAATTGATAAGCGAAGGACTACAAAGATTTGGCCTCACCGAATATGAGGCAAGGACATACACCGCATTGGTCGCACACGGTGTAGCGGATGCCGAAACAATAGCCTCGGCGGCCGATCTGCCCCGAACTTCGGTATATAAATCTCTAGATTCCCTACATGATATAGGTTACGTGGTGGTGAGTGAAGGAAGACCTAGAGTTTTCAAACCCGCCGATCCTTTAGAGCTCAAAAGTCGCCTCTCTAGAGAGCTTGACGATATATTCGGTAGGTTGAATACGATATCTGAAGTCCTTACTGAAAAGGGTGAACCGCAGCTGGTCTATACCATAAATGGAAAAGAGAAAGTCCTAGACAAGATCGGCGAGATGCTGAACAGGACCGATGAAAAGATAATAATCTCTACTCCTAACTTTTCCGTCATATTGGATCGTTTCAGAAAAGAGCTTGAATCAGCGGACAAAAGAGATGTCGATATCACCGTAGTTACTAATTCAAGGGAAAGGGTGTTTGAGAACGCCGAGGTCAAGAGGAAAGACAGGTTGATAGCTACAGAACTCATTAGCGACGGCAAGAGAGCCCTCCTGACTTCTCCCGATTTTGAGACCTGCGGCTATACAAATAATCCTTCTCTAGCGAAACATCTAGTCGATTTTATGGATGTGCTGATGGATCGGGAGTAGAAGTTTCATAGAAAACTGATTTGGGCTGGGAAAAATCTTTTAAAAATTTGTATTTTAGTTGGAACGATGGTGGAATTCCGTAAAGAAATCGAAAAGGCGACATTTTACGATCCTAATGATGAAGCAGTGAAGGAAAGAAAGATAGAGATAAGGTTTGATCCCCTCACGGGCAAAACATCCAGGATACTTGATAAGCCCTTGGATCAAAACGATGAAGGAGATATGAGTGACGTGGAAAAGGACGGTTTCTGTCCCTTTTGTCCCGAGAATCTGGAGAAAGTCGGAGCTAGAGATACGAAAATTCTATTGGGAGAGATGCTGAAACAGGGAGAGGCAAGACTTTTGGCAAATGTCACTCCCTATTCCGAATATTCGACGGTCGTCAGACTAACTGAGGAGCATCACCTCTCATTGAACGAATTCGAGGAGAGGCATTTCGTAGACGGCTTAAAATTGGTTATAGAGTATCTTAAGAAGATGGAAGATATCGAAGAGAAGAAGTTTCCAGCGGTCATAATGAATTATCTGAAACCCGCCGGCAGCAGTATAGTACATCCTCACATGCAGTTACTTTTCTCCGAAAGTATGATGGATTACCAGAGAAGGCTGGTTTCTAACGCTGAGGAATACTTTGAAGAGGAAGAAAAATCCTACTGGGAGAATCTTGTAAAAGAAGAGCGAGGCGGTAAAAGAGCCATAGGAAAGACGGGCGGAAATGAATGGATCTCAGCTTTCGCTCCGAGAGGTTTCGACCATGTGAAGGGGATAAATCCGACGAACCTGCTCGATTTCGATGACGATGAACTATCGAGCTTTTCAGAGGGTATAACCAACGTCTTACAGGCCTACGGTGAGATGGGTCGTAATTCATTCAACTTTTCCATCTTTATTCCCACCTTTAGAGAGAGTCGAAAGTTTTCTACAGTGATCGATATGATAACCAGAACGAACCTAGATAAGTTCTATAGAGCGGACGATTTTGCGATGCCGAAATTGTTGGATGAGTCGTATTCCAACATGAAGCCGGAGGAATTGGCTAAAAAGGTAAGAGATTACTTTTGATTTTATAGATACATTAGATCTTTACAATTCTTGAAGATCAAATCACAAAATAGCGTCGGGGACGGGGAACTAACGCCTTTTTACCCGTAATTAGTCTTAAATTTATGAGCTATATATTTTTGATTATCTACAACACCTTCTAATTTTTGATTTTTTATAGAGAAATTTTTCTAGACCCACACCGAACATTTAAATATATACAAAATCATTTTTAAGCTGTATGAGTGAGAGTAAAACAAGTGAGTTGGATGAAGAAAAGATAATAGATAGGATTGAAGAAAATAGTGAAAAAATACGCTCTTTTGGAGTTAAGAAACTAACACTTTTCGGTTCCTACGCTGAAAAAAAAGCAACAGAAGAGAGCGATTTGGATTTTTTAGTAGAATTCGAAGAAGGTAGGGGCGGTTTTAAAGATTACATCCATCTTTTACAATATTTAGAAGATTTGTTTGAAAAAGATATAGACTTGGTTAAAACTCACTTGATAAAAGATGAACTGAAACCTCACATCTTGGGAGGGAAAAAAATTGAGGCGAAAGTATGAAGTCAATCTAAAAGACATATTGAGACGTATAGAAATCATCAAAGAGAATACAAAAGGTATGAGTTATGAAGAGTTCAAGAACAACGAATGGGATGTCAGCGCCGTTGTTAGGAACCTAGAAGTGATCGGAGAAGCCGTGGCTAATTTGCCAGATGACTTTAAG
>JAZKSP010000056.1:0-9720 GCA_036626005.1 Thermoplasmatota archaeon
TCCCATTTGTATTCCTTACACTCGGGACAGTAATAGGACCCGGCTCCTTCCTTGTAGACCATTTCGGAACCACATTCATCACATTTATCTTCACTACTCAAGAGACGGGAAAGTATCCCTTTATCTTCCTTAGTAGATCGGTCTTCGACGGAGTACTTTTCGGTAGAAGATTTTTTCCTACCACTCTCTTCGTCACTCACTGACTCGTCCCATTCTATATCTTTTGAGGATTTTCCTAAGGTATAACCGGATATGCTCCACAGATACATAACCAAGATTATAAACAACAAATATAGGGTTCCTCCACAAACCACGGAAGGAGGTTCGAGATTGAGATATAATCCATAGTAAACCAATACAGAGCTAACAATGATGAAAAGCAACCAGTATAACATTCTTTTACTCCTCAATATATCGCACCCTTTGAGTCTAGCAAGCCTATTTTTCCTTTCTATACATCTCTTTACTAAATTATTTATCTTAGTATTTATAAAGATTATTATCTATCTTTTGATAGCTGATCAGAATTATCTTATTCGAGCTGCTTGTCCAATTCAAAGTCATCCTATGTTCTAGTATCGGTTAAAAAACTAATAATACTTCGTTCTTCTTCAATAACCTTTTCAAATTCTAAAGTCCGATCTCGGATTCATTCTACCTCTTCAACCCACACGTGTACACCATCAGCTTCGATTATCTGAACCTTTGTTCCCTTTTCTATTTTTTCCCCTGCAGTGGCACTCCAGATCTTATTTCCGTTGAGTATTCTAACCTTCCCTGATATATCTTCTGGTTTGACATCTTCTACCACAAATCCTTCCCTACCTCTCAAAGTCGTCGAACTAGTCGTTGGTGTGGGAGGGTTAGAGACTTGCAAATATAAGAAGAATAGTATCTGTATTAATATATAAAGTCCCATTATGGCTAAGATAATCACTTCCATAGAAAGGGATAATACTTCGGATATTTTAATTTTGTTGTTTCTAGCTCAGGTCGTATTTTTCAACCATCTGAAGCAGTTCATTGGCCAGAGTGGACAGATTCTGTGCGGAGCTGGAAAGTTCTTCTACAGAGGCGTTCTGTTCTTGTGTAGAGGCGGCGACAGATTCGGCCTTATCGGAATTTTTATCGGCGATCTCGGTGATAGAATTGACTTTATTCGAAGATTCTTGCAGATGTTCAGTGACTTCTTCCACCGCTCTAGAGATCTCTTTTATCGAGTGGGAAACAGAATCGACCGATTGTTCGATGTTTTGCAAAGAGTTGAAGTTTTCGTGGGTAATCTCATCCACATCTTCCGCTTTTTCCGTCAGTTCATCTACGCTTTCGACGACTTTAGAGGTGTTCTCCTGAGTCTCTTCAATAATCTCCTTGATATGATCGGTTTCTTCCTGAGTCTCTTCAGCCAATTCTCTGACGGAATCAGCGACAACAGCGAAGCCTTCTCCCTCTTCTCCGGCTCTAGCGGCTTCTATCGCCGCGTTCAGAGCGAGCAGGTTGGTTTGGTCGGCGATATCGGATATGGTATCGATGACCTCCCCGATCATCTCGGATTTCTCATCTAGAGTTTCCACGTTTTTCTTAGTATTTCTCAATATCTCCTTCAACTCATCTACGGTTTTATCCGCTTCTTCGGCGAACTCCATGCCATCTTCGGTCTGTGTAGCGGCTTCTTCGGCTGAATCAGTTATGCTCTCAGATGAAGCTGAGGTTTCCTCCATATTGGCGGCGCTGTTCTCTATCATCTCTGTCAATTCTTCCAGTTTCTCAGCTTGCACGTTTGTATCCTCGGATATGCCCTCAATCGAGCCCGAGATATTTTCTGATACGGCGTTGAGTTCTTCAGATGATGAAGCTATGGTTTCGGAGGCGTCATTCAGTTCTATCGAGGCGTCTTTTATCCTCTGTAAGTTGTTTCTGAACCTTTCTATCATCCCGTTTATGCCGTCGATCAATTTGCCTATGTCGTCGTCTTTCTCCTTCTCTATCTTCACTGTCATATCCCCATCTTCGAATCTCTCTATTGCGTCTAAGATCCTTGATACCTGTTCTTCTAGATACTTTTTAGCTCTTTCCTGCTCTCTCTGGAGTTCCTTCATCTTTGTGATATCCTGGATGAACCCGGCGGTCTTTACCACATCACCGTGGATATCTTGATAGGGTGTGGCACTCACTAGTGTCTCGACCGGTTTACCATCCTTCTTTCGGAATTCCAATTCATAGGTCTCCATCGACTGCTTTTCTTCTCTTTTTTCCGTTTTATCTTGAAGCTTTTGGAAAGCCTCCTCGGTCATCAACTCAGAGATGTGCATTTCTTCCAATTCTTCTTTTGAGTATCCAAACTTATCCACCATATAATCATTGGCGAAAAGGATATTATCTTCAAGATCGCTTACTGCTATAGAAAGTGGAGCGTTCTCGATAAGAGTTTCGTTCCTGTTTTTACTTTCTTCCAATTCTTCTTCCATACTTCTTTTTTCCGTGATATCTTTGAGGATCACCATACCTCCGGAAGAAGACTCGTTCTCCTGAGGGATCACAGAGACCAGAATATTTTTCGTTCGATCTTCATCTATTTCTAAACTCTCTTCTCTGTCATGTACCTTTTCACCTTCGTTTAAACTCCTCTGGATAATAGGAGATAATTCACCAAAAATCTCATCTACAGAGATATCGAGAAGTTCTTTTTTATCCACTTCTAAACATCTCGTCACCGCAGTATTCACTCGTTGTACAACCCCATTTTCGTCGACTCTCATCATCGGGATGATATCACTATCAAATAAGGCATCCATCTCATACTTGTAGGTCTGTTTTTCTTCAGTACATCGTTGCAACTCTCTCTTTTTCTCTTTCAGCTCGCTCCGGATCTGATTGAGTTCCTCTCTAACTTCTTCCTCTTTATTGTCAAATAGCCCCATTTTCCGTCTTATCCTGCAATTAACTCACTGTTTTAAAACATTTTTCTTTATTTAACATAGTATTCAGAAAGATCGTTTCCTATCTTGAAAAGATATGTCCTTTACAACCATAAGTTAAAATAATAAGGAACACCGATTCTAAAATCGTGTTCAAAAAGATAATACGATTACCCTACAGCTATGGAGCTATGGCCTTCCTCGCGATCTTTCTAGGCCTCTTCTTTGACGGTTACCCTAGATACTCTGACGAGATCACGATGTTCTCTTTGCTGGTCATCATGTCACTCTCCACAAGGGAAGTCAAGTTCAAAAAGTTGAGGAGTTTGAAGAAACACCTGGGAGACTTTTTCATCGTTTTTCTCCTAAACTACGGTCTTCTGAGCATTACTTTGATATCCTTATCCTACCTTCTTTTCGAAGATATACAGCTGATACAAGGTATAGTCGTCTTCGCTGTTGTACCTTCCGCTATAGCGGTGATCCCGTTCACGAGTATGCTGGAAGGTGATACGGAACTCTCGCTGATCTCCAGCGCTCTACTCTACCTCTCCTCCTTGATCATAGCTCCCGCTGTTCTTCTATTGCTGTTTGGCAGAGAGATCGGGATATGGCCAATACTTAGAAATCTGATAATACTGATCGTCGTTCCCACGCTCATATCGAGGTTCCTTCTCAAGATGGATTATAGAGAAAAAGATCATGACCAGGTGATCGTCAATACCGGATTCTTCCTGATAATCTTTGGAGCTGTAGGAGCGAATCGACATCTTTTCTTCAATGAGACCAGCCTGCTCTTACCTATATTGTTCATCGGAGCGGCAAGGAGCGTCGGATTGGCTTCTCTAGTCCATTTTGGAGGCAAACAACTGAAGATCTCATCAAAAAAATTGAAGAGTTATACTCTATTCACATCCTTAAAAAACGGCGGTCTATCGATCATCCTTGCGGTCTCGCTCTTCGGATCAAAAGCTAGTTTCCCGATTGTACTCGGTTTCGTATTCGATCCCATCCTGCTCGTATATTTGAAGAGAGTTCTATATAAGGGCTTTTCAGGATTAAGTTGATATAGTATATTCTAGATGATCAAGAATTGAGGGTAAACTAGACTTTGCAGGGATTTGATATATATGATAGAAGGCAAGAAGTTTCCAAAGGTAAAGGGGGAATCACTTTCGGAAAAAGAAGTCGTGCTTCCAGACGATGTTGAAGGAGAGATCATCTTAGTTGGAGTAGCTTTCAAGAGAGGAGCTCAAGAGATGCTGGATTCTTGGACCAATTACACGAAGTCAGGCAGAATGCCTCCGTCTTTAGGCGGAGGATGAATGCCGATAAAAAAGTATATAAACCAAGATAATAATAATAATAGTAAATAGACGTTGTTGCATCCGTCATAATTGGCAAGAACGGATTAACAGGCTGATGACACCGCCATCGGTAGTCCTGTAAGTTGGAAGAACACTCGTGAGACATTCCAATAGAGTGGGTGGGCAACCTAACCATCATGGACTTGTGGGACGCTATTCCGTTGACCCTAAAACCTTGCTGGCAAATGACCTCTACTGGCAAGTAAAGCCTTGAAAAAGAGGCATCTCCCCCTGAGTGCGGGATGGATTCTCCATCCTTCAGGGTGGAGAGGATGTCAAGTATTTTTACTGGACGAGGAAGGAAAGATACTGTTCAAAGGTGAAGGTTATGCCGATAAAGGGGGAAAAGAGGAACTCCTGGAACATATCAAGGTAGTATGTACTTCTGAAGGGGACTGATGAGATTTTAAAATATCTCCTTTATTCAGATGAGAACCCCGTTTTCTGAGACCTGACAGATCATGGATCAACTTTTGTAGCCTCTCTAACTCACAATCTTAATATATCCTTATCGGCATAACAAAGTGGTCGACAACCTTGCAGCGTCTCATCGAGATGATAATACCCGCTGAAAAGTGGGAAAAAGCATGCGAACTTTTGGAAGAAGACGAAAAAGTTTTCGAATTCTGGTACGAAGAGATAGCCCAAGAGAAAATTGTAATAAAAATCTTGGTAGATGCGGATAAGAGTCAAACTGTGATAGACAAGTTGAAAGATAACTTCAGCAGGTACGATACTTTCAGACTTCTTCTCTTCGAGGTGGAAGCATCATTACCGGTGGATGAGGAGGAAGAGGAATCTGAGAGTGAAGAAGAAGAGGAGGAAGAAGGAAAAGAGACTAGAGGAGTAAGCAGGGAGGAGATCTATGCAGAAGTCGAAGACCAGAGTGATCTTAGCAGAGTATACGTTCTCTTGACTGTCCTTTCGGCGATCGTAGCATCCATCGGGGTTCTCAGAAACGACGTAGCCGTGATAATAGGTGCGATGGTTATAGCGCCCATGCTTGCACCCAACATGGGCTTATCTCTAGCGACTACACTAGCTGATTCCGACCTTGCAAGGAAGGCTGCAAAAACAGCAGCTTTAGGTATTTTGTTATCTTTCCTCGTTTCTATGGGTCTAGGGATCATCCTGACCGTAGATCCCGGGGGTACTCAGATCGCCACTAGAACGGATATCGGTCTTCTTCAGGTAGTCCTTGCTCTAGCAGCGGGGAGCGCAGGCGCCCTAGCTTACACGAAGTCTTTATCCTCTGCGGTCATAGGTGTAATGGTCTCCCTGGCCTTAGTGCCCGCCCTCGCAACTTCTGGATTACTTATAGGCTCTGCATATTTTGCAAAAGGCTTCCAAGCCTTGATACTTTTTTTCATCAATCTGATCTGTATCAACCTCGCGGGCGTACTGACTTTCATAACTCAAGGCTTCGAACCGAGTTCATGGTGGGAAGCCGATAAGGCTAGAAAATTGAGCAAGAAAGCTCTCATCCTCTGGCTCAGTCTTCTCGGGATCTTGATAGCCGGGATAATCTACACTCAGTATTTCTGAAGAGCAGACCGAAAGAAATAAATCCAAAATAAAGATAACAAGAGTGAGTTCGATGGAAGGAGAAAAGGATCATTACCAGATGTCTGTCCAAGAGACTTTAGACGATTTGGACACTTCCAAAGAAGGGCTTTCCAGAGAAAAGGCTGAAAAAAGATTGGATAAATATGGAAAAAATGAATTGACTGGGAAGGTCCAAACTCCTAAATTACTGCTTTTTTTATCCCAATTCAAAGATTTACTCGTCATCGTTCTGATCGTGGCGGGGATAATCTCTTTGTTTTTAGGATTCGTTCAGAACGATCCTGGGAGCTTGAAGAGCGCTGCTGCGATGTTTATAATAGTTGTCATAAATGCCATAATAGGATTTGTCCAGAAATACAAAGCTGAACAGATAATAGAGAAATTGAAATCTTTGATCAAGTCACCGGCGCAGGTCAAGCAGGGAGGTGAGTGGAAAGAGATCGACCAGGAAGAACTCGTTCCAGGAGATGTAATAAAGATCGAAGAAGGAGACAAGATCCCAGCAGACATCAGGATTATCAAATCTTTCAATCTCAAGACAAATGATTTTTCGTTAACTGGTGAATCAATGCCCCAGGAAAAACATAGCGATCCCGTCCGAGAAGAGGTGACTCTAGCGGATAGGGACAATATGGCATATGTAGGTACCACGGTAGCTACTGGAAATGCTGAAGGCATCGTGGTGAAGACCGGTATGGAGACTGAGATGGGGAAGATAGCTGATATGACCGAGGAAACAAGTGAGCTCAAATCTCCTCTTCAGAGAGAACTGGATATACTTGCCAAGCATCTAACCTCTATCGTGGTTGTAGTGAGTGCGGCGCTTTTTTTCGTCGCCATGGGGCAGGACTTGGGCATAACGATCAGCTTGCTTTATGCGGTCGGCATCGCTGTTTCTGCGGTGCCTCAGGCACTGCCCGCGCAGGTCACCGTAGCTCTATCTACAGGAAGTAACAGATTGGCCAACAAAAATGCCGTAGTAAAGAACCTCTCCTCTGTGGAAACTTTGGGCTCTACGAATGTGATCTGTACAGATAAGACTGGAACGCTCACCAAAAACGAGATGACGGTAAAAAATATCTGGTTCGATGGAGAAGAGTATCAGCTTACCGGTCTAGGCTACAAACCTGAAGGAAGCATCGAAGATATGGAAGGGGATGAACTCTCAGAAGAAGCGATCGACGAGCTTGAGATATTCATGGATTCTGCGACTTTGGCTTCTTCAGCAGAGATACATGAACCTGATGATCAGCATGATAGTTGGTACGCGGTTGGAGATCCTACTGAAGCGGCTTTGATCACTATGTCTACGAAATTGGGTACGAGAGAAAGGGCTGAAGACGAAAAGAATCCTGAGGTGATCGAGTTCCCATTCGATTCCGAAAGAAAGAGGATGAGTTCGGTGAGAGATATCGGGGAGGGATATGAGGATGAACAGGTCGAGGAAGCTTTCGAAGGTGACACTGAAGGGATGAGAGTTCTAGCTTTGAAAGGAGCCACGGACAGCGTTCTATCTATAAGCAATTATATCTATAGAGATGGAAAAGTTGAGAAAATAACAGAAGAGGACAAAGATAAGATAAGGAATATCAATGAAAAATATTCTGAAAAGGCGATGAGAGTCCTCGCAATGGCTTATCGGCCGCTCGAAAAGGGAGAAGATTATACTGAAGAGGAAGTTGAAAGAGATGTTATATTTCTTGGTTTAGCGGGAATGGTAGATCCACCTAAAGAAGGAGTTGACGAAGCTATAGAGAGCTGCAAGAAAGCTCATATCAGGACCTATATCATGACCGGAGATCATGCTACGACAGCTAGGGCGGTGGGAAAGGAGATAGGCCTCGGTGAAGGTGAGGAAAAGACTCCTGTGATAACTGGTCAGGAGCTTAAAAGTATAGAAGACGAGGAGCTTAAACGACAGATGAAAGAACACGATTCTATGATTTTTTCTAGGGTGGATCCTGAAGATAAACTCAGGATCGTCAAATTACTGGAAGAACAAGATCAGATAGTCGCGGTCACGGGAGATGGCGTAAACGATGCCCCTGCTCTAAAGAGGGCTCATATCGGCGTGGCGATGGGGGAGAAAGGCACTGACGTAGCCAAAGAAGCGTCTGAATTGGTATTATTAGATGATAGCTTTCCTACGCTTGTTGACGCTGTAAGGGAAGGGAGAACGATCTACAACAATCTTAAGAAGACCGTGCTCGCTTCTATGACTACGAATGGAGCGGAATTGACCACTGTCCTTGCCGGACTAGCAGCTATAGGATTGCTGGGATGGAGCGAATGGGCTATACCCATCTTGGTAATCCAGATATTAGCTATAGATCTTCTAGCTGAGATAATGCCTCTCACTTTTTTGGCTTATGATCCTCCTTCCGAACAGATGATGATATCTCCTCCGCGGAGTCGAGAGGAACATATACTCAATTTATCGCGATCAGTAGAAGTCATATTTCTGGGCCTTTTGATAGGTGGTTTAGCCGCGGGTAACTTTTGGTTTTACTTTGCCCGGAATCCGGATATCTCTCTCCTCGCGGATGCTCAACCTATGAAATACGCAAAAGCTACTACCATCAGTTATCTCACTCTTGTCTACTGCCAGTTCGCCAACATAATGTCTAGAAGATACGAGTACGATTCGATATTCAGTAAAAATTTCTTTTCGAACAAAATAATAGTTTACTCGATAATAGCCTCGATAGGTCTTGTATTTCTAGGAGTTTATGGTCCACACATCAGCGGCTTCCTTGAATTCGCGAGTATAGGCGTGAAGGGATGGTTACAAGTTCTAGGGGCTATGGCGATATTCCTAACAGCCTTCGAGACCATCAAGCTGATAAAAATATCGAGGAAAGAGAAGTACAGCAGAGAATGAAATTTTTCTCTGTGATCTTTACTCCTTTCCTTCGACATCGTCTAAACTGTAGTTCCCGTATTCCTCCACCTCTTTTTCTTTAGTTATCAGATAATAGGGTATCGCTAACAAAAATACGAGTAGGAAAACCGATACTAGGATAATTACGACTACAACCAATGAAATGCTCAGCCACAGAGCAATATACATAAACACGCTGAAATAGTAAAACAACGATAATATCAGCAGCACAGCGAGGATCGAAAAAAATAAGATGTAAAGGTTTTTCATGGTTTTACTCTCCTCAGCCAAGATCGAAATCGATAGACTTGTTGCTACCCGAGTCACCACTTGGAAGATGTGGTTTTAGAGAAGCAGCTAGGTCTTTAATAGTCATACTCTGGAGCCATACTTTACCCGGTCCTCGAAGCGTTGTCATGAAAAGTCCTTCACCTGAGAAAAGAGAACTCTTCACACCTCCGACTCTCTCTATATCGTACTCGACCGAAGGCTCAAATGCGGCTACATGCCCTGTTGAAATTTTCAAGACTTGGTTCGGCTGCAGTTCCTTCTCTACAAGATCTCCAGGTATGTGGAGGAAAGCGGTACCATTACCTGAAATCTTCTGGAGGATGAATCCTTCTCCTCCGAAAAGACCTTTACCCAATTTTTTCTTGGTGTGTATATCCAGGTCCACGTTTTGTGTAGCACAGAGGAAAGCATCTTTTTGGGCTATGTATTCCGTACCCGGTTGAACTTGAAGAGTCAAGATCCTTCCAGGTGACTTACCGGCGAAAGCCACTAACCCTTCTCCTCCAGAAGAGGTGAATTGAGTCAAAAAGAATGATTCACCTGAGAATTTCCTTTTCAAGCTTTTCATCAGACCACCGGATGCCTCTGTGGTCATCTGGACGTTACCGGACATGTAAGTCAAAACTCCCGCTTCTCCATAGATCATCTCGTTGGGACCTATCTGAATGTTCAATACCTCTAGATTGTCTCCATTTAT
>JAZKSP010000057.1:0-9438 GCA_036626005.1 Thermoplasmatota archaeon
ACTTCCTTGAATTCGCAAGAACGACCGTAGAGTCGACTGTTAGCTCCTTAAAAGAAAATATCCGGAAACGTTTGAAGGTCGAGTATAAATCTAAATTTGATCTTTTCACGGACATGGACAAATACGCGGAAAATAAAATCCTGAAAGCAATAAAGAAGAATTTTCCCGAGCATGATATAGTGACTGAGGAGACCGATATGGAGAGGGGAGGTAGTGACTATGTATGGTACATCGATCCTATCAGTGGAAGTACGAATTACGCCCACGGTTTCCCTATTTATGGTGTTTCACTTGCATTGAAAGTGGGAGGGAAGATGAAAATAGGTGTCATCTATAATTCCATCGAAGACAAAGTCTTTTATGCGGAGAGAGGCAAAGGTGCTTATTTAGAAAGTGAAGAGATCTCTGTATCGGATATTGAAAACATCGAAAAGTCGATAGTGTCCACCACTTTCCCCTACAATGAACAAGGTAGAAAGAAAAATCTTGAGTATTTCAACAATATCGCCCCTAAATTAGAAGGTATAAGAAGAACGGGCTCAGTCTCAGTAGACTTTTCCTATCTTTCCCTTGGACTTTTGGATGGATTCTGGGCCGTAGATCTTGAGCCATGGGATACTGCGGCCGGTTGGCTCCTTGTAGAAGAGAGCGGCGGGAAAGTGAGCAAGCTCAACGGTGATGATTATGGACTAGAAGCGGAATCTATTCTCCTTTCGAACGGCAAGATACACGAAGACATGATAGAGGTATTGAAAAGAGAAGATATCTGATGGATTAAAGGTATATCTTTTTTCTTTCTCTTCACTATCATGACTCTTTCATAGGAGGTTTATACTTGGGCAGTAAAACTAGTAATCCTGCAGTTATGGCGATCAATCCTCCAACTATGAATGTAAATCGAAATCCATATCCTTTCATGATCACAGCGGCTACATAGCCCCCGTAAAAGCCCCCTGCCATCTTGGCAGAGTATAACAATCCGTAATTACCCGCTGCATTTTCTTCTCCATAATAATGGCCAGTTATCGCCGGGAACAAGGAAAACAAGGGACCCCAGAAAAATAAAGCGATCATCACGCTGATGATAAATAAGACAGAATTATCTGTCTGTGCAATTATCAATAGAAAAAACCCGGTCAATACGAAGCTGAGAAGCATCGTGATCTCCCTTCCAAATCTATCTGAGATCCTACCCATAACTATCCTCCCGGCTCCATTGGTGACTGCCAATCCGCTTGCAGCGGCTGTTCCTACGATCGGAATGAATCCAACGTGTTCTGAGTATTCTACTATCTTAGAGATCGTCATCAGTCCGGCACCGCTGATCAAAAAGAATGAGATATATAGTATCCAAAATTGCCATGTCTTGATTGTCTCCTTTATACAATATTGATGAGTGGAAGGTCTGACTACTTCTTCGCTATCACTGGGCGACCAACTTTCAGGTCTCCATCCTGTTGGAGGATCTTTCATTATAAATCCACAAACGACTATGATCACACCAACCAATATCGCGATCGAAGTGAGAATGACCTGATAATTATCGACAGTTGCATAGCTTCTTATCCAAAGTATGAAAGGAACAGAACCCCATGAAAAAGCTCCGGCGATAAGACCTGTACTCAACCCTCTCTTATCGGGAAACCACTTATTCCCGATATTAACCGCGTTGCTGTATATCATGCCTACTCCAAAACTGCCTATCACGCCATAAAGTAAAGTGAGAAGGGGGAGGTGACCAAATGTGAGAGAATATACACCCATCCCCGAAAGAACACCTCCTACTATTGTGAGCAATCGTGGTCCGTATCTATCTCTCAGTACCCCCGTAGGGAATGAAGCACCTGATTGAAAAACTACGAATAGAGAGAAGACAACTCCCATTTGATCTATAGACCAACCATTGGATTTGGCTATGAGCGGGCTTATAGAACTCCAAGCGTATTCATAGGGACTTATCAGTGCCATCGCTAAAAAAGCAGTTATCAAAACTATCCAGCGACTGTATCCTAAGATCTCTTTATCAGTCTTTTCGGTCATAGATACCGATCTAACTTATGTGACGGATAGATTATTTTCCATCCGATCATCATTCTACCAACCCGGGCTAGATTTTGAAAACGTAATTTCCGTTTTCACAGTGAACTTCGATCTTCTCTTCTCCTATCTCTAGACTATCAGCATGGTGAGTATGTAAGCTGTGGAGCGGCATGCAGCCTTGGACGGTTCCGTCTTTGCCCACCTCGAATTTCTTAGATCCTTTTTCTATTTTTATCGAATCATGTTCCTCTTTGACCTGAACGTCTGTCTTTTTTTCTTTCACCACTCGCAGAATCTCATCTAACTCGGATACGGGTATCCTTTCTTTGGAGTTTTCACCCATTTCGAGCCTCCCTACTAGATAATCTATACTCGAACTAATAGTTTTTTTGTCTTAGAGTTATCATTTTATTGCTTTTCATCAGATGTCCCTTTATCTATCCACTTTGCTTTTTTCATGCCCTCCTTCGCCTTCCTGAAGAAGTAATAGTACAATAAAGACCCAAGGACGTAGCATACCATCGTTATGTAAAAGGGAAAGATATAGGCCTTTCTTTCGATAGCATAGCCCCCACCAAGTACTCCTCCTCCTCTAGACAGTCTTCTAGCAAAGTAGTTCCAGCCGCTTACAGTACCCCTTTCCGATTCGGGAGTGACTTCCATCATGAAGTTATTGAATGCGGGGTGATTCATGTTCATGAGTGAAGTTCTCATAACATAGGCCGCCCCAACCCCATAAGGATCTCTCAAGATCGTCATCAGAGCAAGGAACGGAACCGATAAAAGCTGAGTCATTATTACAGACCTTACTTTTCCTACCCTGTTTACTAAAATAGGGAGTAAGAACACTGAGACACCCATACTCGACCTACCAACGGCCATAAGAACTCCTATCTGGAATCTACTCATCCCAACGAACTGATCGAAGAAAACATTGAAGTACTGAACTATCAGTCCGGCTCCAAATCCTATTAAGACGGAATTCACTAATAATTTTTTTACCAATTTTGGATTTTTCAGTTTTATCCAATTTTTTAAGGAAGTTAAATGCTTCTTATCGACATAATCTCTCTTTTCCACGATCTTTAGGAGAGGAATCAATGAGAGGGCTATGAATAAAACGGTGATCATCATCGCTATCCTGTTCTGGACTGCCGGAATTCCGATCCCTCCAAAGTAGAGGATCAACGCTGGTAAAATGCCCGCTAATATTCTACCGCCGACCCCTGCAAACATCCTCAATGAAGCGGCTGTCGAGAAGAGATGCATCCTTTCCTCTTCCTCGCTCTGCTCCATGAGGAATGGGTATCTAGATATCCTTCTCATAGCATTAGCCGATCCTCTGACTATATTTGCGACCAAAAGTATAGATTTCAATTCCACAGTGATCAGAACCAGCATGGAGATTGTTATAGCAGCTGTAGAGATCACCATACTCCTCTTTCTTCCGATAACATCACAGAGCTTTCCGGCTGGGATAGAGCTGATACCTGCCGCGGCGAAATTGACAGCTAGTAGATTTCCTAGAAATGCACCGGAAAACCCGAGTTCTAAGATATAGAGGTTGAAAAGTACCCTATATATACCGTAACCAAAAGAATAGATGATAGTAGAGCTCAGTAACATATTGGCATTTTTGCTGAATAAGGTCAGTTTCCCTAAGTATGACTTGATTCTATCCAACATTCTTGCGTCATCGTACAAATACTAATTTATAAATTTTTTTTGGATTTTTGAGTATTCAAACCTTTTATGAGACTAACCATTAAACTTTATTACCTATTTTTCTTATCTGGTTCAAGGGTAAAAAATATGACTGAACTTCTTTACATGGAAGATGTCGAAGGCAATTATAAGAGAGAATTCGAAGCGGAGGTTGAAAGGTCGGGGAACGATTTCGTAGTATTGGATAGATCGTTGTTTTATCCTGAAGGTGGAGGACAGCCCTCCGATACAGGAAAATTAAGGTGGGGAGATAAAAGTGCCGAGGTGGTTAAAGTTGAGAAAAAAGGAGATGTCATCCACCGCTTAGAAGGTAAGGTGCCTAATGTAGGAACGGAAGTTGAAGGTGAAATAGATTGGGAACAAAGATACGAGCATATGAAACTACACACAGCTCAACACCTGTTTTCTGCCACAGTTTATGACATGTATCAAGCTTCTACAGTAGGAAATCAGATCTATACTGAGTATTCAAGGGTGGACTTCGAACCTTTAGACGTATCTAGTGAAGGGTTTGAAAAAATAGAAGAGACGGTTAATAAGAAGATTGAGGAAGGTATATCCGTCAATATTTACGAAGAAAAAAGAGATGTTCTAGAGGAAAAAATCGAAGGAGATAGAGTAAATCTTGACTTACTGCCAAAATCTATCGATGTACTTAGAGTTGTGGATATCGACGGGTACGATATTTGCCCTTGTGCAGGTAATCACGTTAGAAATACGGAGGAAATCGGAGGCGTGAAGATAACTAAAATAGAGAATAAAGGTAAAGATAGACAGCGTATTTATTATGAGTTATATTGAGATTTGAGTCAGAGACCGAGTGAGGAGGGTAAAGACATTTTTAACAGTCGCAACTTAGTTTCCTAGATTCCCATATATTGTATACTTCTTCCTTACCTTTTTCTGTGAGGCCTAGGCCTTCTAAATCTTCTATCGAATCGAGTCGTCCGTAACCGGTAAGATAGCCATTGAGTCTAGCCGCTGCGGTGGATTTTATGAAGTCTCCGAATTCGGGATAGATATTTTGGAAATCCTCAGAAAGTTCCTCATGTTGTCCGAGTTTATAGCTCTGTTGAGTTCTGTCGGCGGGTATAAAATTTGCTATAGGAGGATGTTCCTTCAGTTGGCCGTTCTCCCAGACTATATCGTAGAGTTCCTGGTGTGTGATCTTTTCTGAATCATAATCGACCCGAACAGCTTCTCTTTTTAAGCCCGAATCGTCTAGTACCGACCCCTTAACTTCTAGAAAGCCTATTCTAGTCCTGATGACTCCCTCTTCTACACCTAAACGAGCGTCAGGACCCCAAAAACATCTTGTAGCGAAAGTAGCAGTGCTGTAGTTTTCTTGTTGGTTTTTATCTATTTCAGGTATCTCTCCGGTTACGAGACTTTCCGTCTCATCCATATCCTCAGGTACGTCTGTATCCTTAGGACCGTAAACTCCGAAAACCGTAGATACCATCAAGATTGCTACTAGGAAGGACAACATGATACGTATGTACCTTCTGTTTCTTATCATCAATATATAATACCGTTATCCTAACTTTTATAGTTTTGGGAAGATTAGGATGAAACACCTATTATAATCCTTTTTCAGAACCAGACTGCAGGTGAGGAAGATAAAGAAGTTATTTAAAAGCAGCATCCCCTTAGTCTAATATTCCAGAGGTAGTATACTTCCTCCATACCCTCTTCGGTTAGACCGAATCCCTTTAGATCCTCTCGAGAATCTAGGTGGCTATAGCCGGTGAGGTAACCATTGATTTTCGAGGCTGCAGTGGAATTTACGAAGTTCCCAACTTCAGGATAGGTCCTTCTAAAACCTTTAGAGAGTTCCTCATGTTGTCCTATTCGATAATGTTGCTGGTATCTGTCAGCAAGGGAAAACTCTGCTGATTGGTTATATTCTTCAATCTCTCCCATCTCTGAGATTAGGTCATAGAGGTATTCGTAAGAGAGTCTTTCGGGATCATAATCTGCCTGGACAGCTTCCCTTTTACTTCCTGAGTCATCTAGTATCGATCCATTTATTTCTAGATAACCTACTCTAGTCCTTATCACTCCATCCACAACACCCAATCGGGCTTCTGGTCCCCAGAAACATCCTACACCGAAAGTTGCAGTACTGTAATCTTCCTGCGTATTTCTATCTATCTCGGGTATTTCATCAGTTACGAGGTCTTTCTCTTCTTCTGGATTATCTGGTTCATAAATTACGAATACAGCGGATATCAATAGAGCCGCTACTATGAAACCTAATATGAGGCGTCCGTAGCTTATTTCTCGTTCCATCAAGATATAATATCGTTATATCTGTCTTTTAAACTTTTGTGTCTATTGTGATTTTCAAGAACATCTAGATTAACCCAACATATATATCAGATTCATATCATACTCTTTCAAAATTGGAGATGAAAACATGTATCCAGTGGACCGAAGGAAAGATAAGTTCATCTATCTCGGAGTCATAATAATAGTGTCAATCATCTTGATTTGGTATGTTTCTGATCACTTGAGCGATAGCACGGATTTTGGTGAAGAGACTATAGCGGTGATAAATTCAGAGGGAGAAAAGATCGAATTGTCCGTCGAGATAGCGGAAACACAGGAGGAGCAGGAACAGGGACTAATGAATCGTGACTCGCTCTGTGAAAATTGTGGTATGTTGTTCGTCTATGAAGAAGATGTGCAATATAGCTTCTGGATGAAAGACACGCAGATACCTCTGTCTATAGCTTTTATTTCCGAAAACGGGACTATAATGGAGATCCAACAGATGGAACCCGAGACAACAGATCCTCATGAACCTGAAGAACCATATCGATATGCTCTAGAAGTGAATCAGGGATTCTTCGAGGAAAACCATGTAAACGCCGGAGACGTCATTTCGATCCCTGACCGTTATGAGTAAAATATTTTTTTTTGGATCAAAAACCATAATACACGGTAGAAAGTGGGGTTGGGACTAAAATATTTCCAACAGCTCCCGTAGATTCCTTATCTCTAGATCAGGTTTTCGAGCATCTCCTTTCTTTTTCTGATCACTATTCAACCAACAGGTCTTCATCCCCACTCTTTTTGCACCTTTTATATCGCTTCTATAGGAATTTCCTACGTAGAGACAACTATCGCTACTCTTGTCGACTTTATCTAATGCGTGAAGAAAGATCCCTTCATCTGGCTTTCTAGAGTCTACTTCTTCGGAGAAGATAAGTGTGTCAAAGTAGTCGGTCAAGTTTAATGCTCGAACTTTTTTCATCTGGATATCCTCGGTACTATTGGAGAGTATACCCAGTTCGTAATTGGGGGCAAGATATTCAATTACTTCTTTAGTTCCCTCTATCTCTACCGGAGTAGAGGGATATAAACGATAGAATTCCTCGTGGAAAGTCTCAGTAAAATCTTCGTCCACACCTAGTTTCTTTAGGACTTTTTCACTCCTGTTAAATCGTAGATCTTCCATAGGAATACCGTTCCTGAATTCATCTATGGCCTCATCATCCGCTTCTTTAAATGCCTGGGTGATCTCCTTCAGATCGACTTTTTCAAAGACGTCGTATCTATTATTTATTTCACGAAGAGCTATTTCATGTGCCTTCTGTTGATCGAAAAGAGTATCATCTAGATCGAAAAATATTACCTCTATCTCTTCCAGCTCTGAGTTCTGCATAATTAGGATAAAAGAACACTAATTAATAAATTAAATGATACAGAGTGATAGGATAGTTTCACGCTTTGTGTATTTACTCAAAACTCTTTCTCAAAATCTACCCACACCGGCTTCTTCTCAAAGCCCATTTTCTTGTTTATGTGGAGGATGTCCTCGTTTCTAGTTTCATTCATCGTCTTTATTTTCTCGATACCTTTCTTTTTAGCTACATCTATGGCTTTTACTTTCATGGCTGTAGCTATGCCTTTATCCCTGTGATCTTCTTCAACTCCGGTTAATCCTGTGAAAAGAGTGTTCTCCTTTTCGTTGAACCAATGACTGCTCATACCTACGAATTCCTCTTCTTTGATCGCTAAGATGTATGCCTCGGGGAAGTACCTCGGATGGTTGAACAACTTCTCGATGAATCGATTGTAGTCAGTTCTAGTATATTCATCAGGCAGCGGAACGTCTTCCATCACATCCTCGTGAAGTTCGTAGAGTTTCTTCTTGTTCTCTTCATTGTGTTCTATTTCCTTTAGAGTCTTGAGGACTATACTTTCGTCTTCAAGCCTCTTTTCTAACCCTTCGTACTCGTCGAGATCGAATTCGTCTACAACTAACTCTGCCTCCCACATCCTCATCGTTTCTACGAAGCCTCTATCTTCAAGGAAGCGAAGCCCTCTCTCTTTATCTTCCCTAGCATGAGCCTCCAATTTTGTGGGATTATGCTCTTCCAATTTCTCCATTAAATATCTATAGAACCGCTTTCCATATCCTTCAGCTTGATAGTCAGGATGGATAAGACAATAGATGAAGAATTTGCCGGGTTGGTAACTTCCTTCCCACTGTGTATAGAAACCGTGTCCTATGACTTGGTCGTCCAGTTGCGCGATTAGCCTTTGGTGCTCACATTTATCAGCCTTATTATCGTCATTGAATCTGAAGGATTCCTCAAGTTCTTTTTTATCTGGATAGACCGCCTCTTCTAATCTGACGATATCGGAATAATCTGTATCCTTGAATTCTCTAATGTGCAGTTCTTTCGACATGGTTTAAAGAAGAAAAATATTATTATATATAAAATTTTATGCTCTTCTCTAACGCTCGTTTTATCACCTTCTCTATCGTGTTTCCGATTAATAAATGAGAGGTGAAGGTAGTCCGCTCTTATTATCACGGTAAATAGTAGCAAAAACTAGCTTACAGCAATAACCTATCTATATTGATTTATAGTAAGAGACACGACTTTTTATATTTATTAACTAGTTGGAGATGTTGGAGTTTTATTTAAAAAGTTCAAATTCCATGTTATCTAGAGAACAGAAGCAAATCTTCATTTTGTCTGGATATCTAAAGATTAGACACTCTTTGAAGAAACAAATTTAATAAGACCAAGCATTTCTTAATCAATAATCCATGGATAAAAGATATAATTCTATACTATCGGAAAAACGCAAAGCCACAATAAATGGGGGGAAGAAAAAAATAAAATTGTATAATGAATTATTGAAGGAACTTCTAGGAAAAGAAGGATGGGAGCAAGTTTCGGAGTTTAAAGATAGTGGGCGAATAGTATATGGGTTTGAAAAAGGTAAGGATCTGAAAGGAGGGAACACCCTCCTTTATAAATTCTTAAAGGAAAAGGAAGGGGTTAAGTCCATTAAAGAAGTGAAGAGAATTTACTTTTATGGATTAGATACAGTGAAGTTATTAACCGATAGTGGATCTTTCAACGTAAAACTTGAATCTGTATTGACATACTACAGTAAAAAGGTGATAAAAGTTTTATAGAAAGAAAAAAGAGAGTTTTAAGTTATATAGGGGAGTTAACATCTGACTAAAACATCCTGATATTCTGGATTAGGGATAGGCAACGATCAAATAAAATTTATAGGGGTAACCGTGAACTAGCAAAAGGGGATGGGTGGGGATCCACCTATAATATAGAGAAAGAAAATATCTTCAAATAATAAGCGAAATTTCTAAAAAATCATAATAGAACAGCGCCCACGGATCGCAAG
>JAZKSP010000058.1:0-9339 GCA_036626005.1 Thermoplasmatota archaeon
CCAGCGGAACGATCCCGGAGATTCCCCCGACTTTAGGCGGGGGAGTATGTCAATACAATCCAGATCCGTATTGTCTTCTAAGGCGATATGTACATCCCAATATTCATATATTTTTAAGAAAATAGCTGAACAAAAGGTGCTGGGATGAGGTATAGCACTGGGAAATCTTGTGATGAAAGTTATGACGTTGTCGTTGTCGGCGCTGGACCTGCGGGCTCTACCGCGGGTTATATATTGGCGAGAGAAGGGTTAGAAGTCCTCCTCGTAGATAATAGCAAATTTCCTCGCAGCAAGGTGTGTGGAGGATTGCTAACTCACAAAAATATGAAGATAATCGAGAAGATCTTTGACTGTACCGTTGAGAAATTACGAAAGGAAGGTGTGATTGATAAATCTAGAAAGAGGTATCAAATAGACTATAATACCGAAAAAATAAGGGAATTTTCTTTGACAAATCCAATACATTTTACGGAGAGGGAAGATTACGATAGATTTTTTCTAGAGATGGCAGATAAAGCCGGTACTGATCTCTGCTTGGGAGAAAGAGTGATAGACTTGCAGATCAAAGATAACATAATAGAAACAAAAACCGGAAAGATGGTCGAGGGTGATTTTATTTTAGGTGCAGACGGCGTAAACAGCGTAATTAGAAAAAAATCGAATACAAATTTTGATCAAAGTAGATGGGATAAGTATCTTGGAGCTGCCATACAAGGAAGATTGGAGAAAGGATGCCTCGATCATTTTGGTCACCACATCTTAGATTTTGGATTCCTAGATTCTGGCTACGGATGGATATTTCCTTATCGAGATCACGTGAAAATAGGAGTAGGTGGGTTGAAGAAAGATAAGATGAGGAAAGCCTTCAATGAGATGTTGAGTGCTAGAGAAGTCACAGGATCTCTTCAAGATGTAAATGGTTCTTTGATACCGTTCGGATGTTATATTTCGTCTCCGGCTTTTGAGAATATCTTATTGATCGGAGATGCGGCCGGATTCATGAACCCATTGACTGGAGAGGGTATATATTATGCACACCGAAGTGCAGAACTGGCTGCATCATCTATAATCAAGGGTTTTAGAGATGAGTCAACAAGTCCTGGTAAGAGATACAGAAAGATGATACAAAAAGAAATGATTCCCGAGTTAAAAAAAATGATGATGATACGCAAATTTTTATGGTCTACTAGAGGAAGGGTTCAACTTACATTTTTACATCTTTTTTCATCTTTCCTCGGAGAAAAGATAAATGAAATGATCCAAGAAGGAAAAATCCTTTGATATCGAAGAGCTAAATATATCTCTACTGATATGAAACATCGTATTTGAATAAGGATTTCCCAAATATTTAATTATGTATATCTCGATAGGTCTAAAATGATATAGATGCCTTCGACAAAAAAATACGTAACATATGTCACGGTCCTTTTTCTTATGGTGAGTCCTCTAATAGTTTCATTAAACACTTCTTCAGGAATATATAGTTCGACTCAGGAAGAAATAGAAGATGTAGGAGTACCTAGGGAATATCCTTTCAAAGACGAATATCCTTCATCCCAACAATTGACCGCTTGGTACGATAACATAACTGCGAAAAATCCAGATATAACAGAAAAGATCCAAATTGGAGAATCGTGGGAAGGAAGAGAGATGTTCGCTATCAAGGTTTCCGATAACGTGGAAGAGGAAGAGGATGAACCTAGTGTTTTATTCCAGGGGAATATCCACGCTAGAGAATGGTCCACCAATCAGGTCACAGCCTATTATCTTTGGAGGATCGTGAATGATTATGGCTCAAATGAAACGATAACATGGCTGGTCAACAACAGGCAGATCTATGTAGTTCCCATGGTGAATCCCGACGGGTATATTTATGACGGTAACGGAGATATGGGACAGAAATCATGGTGGCGTAAAAATAGGAACGACTCGACACCAACAGGTGCTGTTGGAGTCGATCTTAACAGGAACTGGGATATCGATTGGGCGAGTGGAAGTGATGATCCTGGTTCAAGCACCTATCATGGAGAGGCACCATTTTCGGAGTACGAAACTGAAAATCTTCGGGAATTTATTCTTTCGAAAGATATTGACTCCTATAACGATATACATAGTTACGCTGGCACTTTACTTATACCGTGGGCTCACACATCCAGTTCGTGTCCTCACGATGACTGGTATCAGGACATGGCGGATGACATGACCTCGATGACATCCTTGATGGGAGATGACGATGAACAGTACGATTACGGACAGCCGAGTGACGAGATAGGATATACTGCTGCAGGAGGTGCATACGATTGGGTTTACGAGGAAACGGGAGCTATAGGGATGTCTTATGAATTATATACAGGAGGCTCAGGGTTTTACCCACCGGAAAAGGACATTATGGATATAAATCAGGATGTTTATGATTCTCTTGTCTATCAGACCAGGATAGCGGATTTAGATCTGGGTGATGGAGAAGAAGATCTTTACCCGCCTTCACCTTACCTAGTATATGGGACTGTTGAGGATGACGAGGGTGATCCAGTGGTAAAGACGAATGTAACAATTGAAAATCTCGACACCAAGGAGACAATCTATACATATACCGATATTAATGGATATTATGAGTTAAATTTTGGAAACTTTGTCGAGGAAGGATATGATAGTAGTGATATTTTCTCCATCCGAGCAGGAAGTTTTTCCACTAATTTTACAATCGGAGATGAATGGGGTCAAAGGAAAGATTTAGACGTCGATATTGGGGCTGATGTTCCCAATTGGGGGGTCGGTTCTAATTGGGATTATGAACAAGATATCTGGATGGATCAAAGTGACGGAGGTTGGTTGATGATGAACGAATCAATCACCTATACCGTGGCGGATATCGGCTATCATGATTATAACGGCTCGACTTACTACTCATACAATCTCAGTCTTGAAGGCGATATCCAAGACGGAGAAGGGGAATTTGATGGCTATCCGATAGAGATCGAAGACGGGAAGATAGAGGGCTATATGCTATTGAGAGTGAGCGATCTAGGCGTTATAGTGGATCATCAATATAGAGAGATAGATGGATATGTAGATACCTGGCCAAATCCTGACTTTGATGCCTTTGTCAATCTTACGAGATGTTATCAAACAGTAGTAGAAGAGTACGATTTTCCTTTAAGGAAAGATGAAACTTTCTGGGCTAATACAACAGTGGAGACATTTGGTGATTATTACTTCGGAGACGAATATGGATATATCGAGGAAGAGGATGAATTTTCCGAGCTCCAAGAGATAAACCAGACCAATCAAGTGAGATCTGAATTGAAAAATGTTGAAGTCCCTGCTGGTAGTTACACTACGTATGAAGTAAACGCTACCATGGAAAATGAAACATCCCAGTTAGGCTATATGAACAATTGGTACAATGAAACAGTAGGATGGTTCGTCAAGCAAAGCTCGAAATTTCCCTCTGATGAATTTGAGGCGGATGTAGAAAGAGAGTTGACAGATTCGGCTTTGAAAACCCCAAATCATACCCAGGAAATAAAGCCGAATCCACAGTATATAGGAAGGAATATCACGCTTTCCGGTTGTTTTGAAGGTTATGGAAATACCGCTTTATCGATATATATACCCTATAGTCTGGGAAAACAAAATTGGACAGTTGAGACCGACAGTAATGGTAATTATGAACTGACTTTTCAGGTACCTCATATTGAGGACAATACACCAACACATAGTTATTATTCCTCTGAAGGCATAATAATATCTCTAGAGGATAACAAAAGCGAAAAAATAGTTTCCACTTTGGTCGTGAAGATGGAAACATACGAGCTAGATATAAATTCGACAGAAGGAGGAGAAGTAGTAGAACCTGGAGAAGACACATTCACCTATGAATACGGAACAGAATTGTATCTTGAAGCAGTGGTAGAAGACAACTATCACTTCGTTGGGTGGACTGGTGATATAGATAAAATAAACGATCCTGAAGCGCAAGAGACCAAGATAAAGATGTCAGATAATTATTCCATAACCGCAGAGTTTGCGATAGACACTTACGAATTGACTGTACAATCCACAGAAGGTGGTGAAGTTATAGATCCAGGGGAAAGGACCTTCGAGTACGATCACGGCGAGACGGTAAGTCTTGAAGCAGTAGCAGATGATTACTATCACTTCACTGAGTGGACTGGCGATACCGGTAATATAGATGATACGACCTCTAATGCGACGACGATAACCATGATGAATAATTACACGATAATAGCAGAGTTTGAGGAAGAAGTATACGACCTTACGATAGAGACCTCTGATAACGGAACCGTTACATCTCCTGGAGAAGACACATTCACCTATGAATACGGAACAGAGGTAGCTCTTGAAGCAGTGCCGGATGAAGGATACCGCTTTGTTGGATGGACCGGCGATATAGGAGGTATAGCTGATATTGAGGATAATGAGACCAAGATATTGATGAGGGATGATTGTACTATCACGGCAAAGTTCGAAGAAGAGTTGGTAGAGCATGAACTCACCATAAACGTAGAAGGGAACGGTACTGTAAAGGTAGAATGGGATAATAAATCACATTCAGCGTCTGCAGAGAAGACATTCTTGATCGAAGAAGGAACTGAAGTGAACTTAACAGCTGATCCAGATGAGAACTATGAATTCGTAGAATGGAACGGTTACGTGGAGGAAGATGAAGAGATGACCATCTCGCTCGACGAAGATATGGAAATAACCGCTCACTTCTCAGAGGAACAGGAAGAGGAAAATGAGGGTGGTGGTGCAACACCTGGATTTACTCTGCCCCTCTTGCTGCTCGGTGCAGTGATGACCATGATGATATACTACAAAAAAGAAAGATAAAAACAATTCTGCCCTTTCTATTTATTTTATTCTTAAATTGATCATCGAAAATAGTGATTTCCACTTTTCATGCCAATTCATCTAACTTCTCCTGACATTTCTCATCCCAATAATCCATTCCTTCTTCATCAAAATACTCACAGGCCTTTTTGAAAGCCTCGATAGCGTGATCTACGTTATCTTCTTTTTCGAATAATATACCCTTCTCATACTCAACTTTATACCAGTCATCCTCGTTTCCAATATTATCGTATAGGTTTTGAGCGCTGGTAAATTCATCTTTAGCTTCCTCGAACTTGCCTTTTTCACGATAGATTCGTCCGATGGATTCATGTGCCATACCTTTTTCCTTCATCGCATCCAGGTTCTTCGCAATTTTTAGAGCCTTTTTCGCTTGCTTAAGAGCGCTTTCCTGTTCATCGGATTCAAGTTTTACTTCAGCTAAATCGCACAGTATATGTATATTCAAACGATTATTTCCAATCTCTTCACAAAGTTTGAGACTCTTTTCATAATGATCCCTAGCCTTCTCGAATTCTTCTTTATTTTTATGAACTTCTCCAAGGTTATATAAACTGCTTGCGATATTGCTTTTATCATCTATTTTTTTTCCGATTTCAAGGCTTTCATTTAGATATTCTAGGGCCTCTTCGAAATCACCTATAGTTTGGTAAATGGAACCGATATTGTTCAATGTCGCCGCCATCCCTGATTTATCATCTATATCTTTCTGGATCTCATATGCTTTTTCAAAATGATTGAGGGCTTCCTCATGTTCACATTGAATCTTGTAGATGTTACCGAGATTTACGTTCGTCATACTGATACTAAATTTATCTTCGATCTTCTTTCCTATCTCGAGGCTCTTATCATAATAATCAAGAGCTGTCTTTAGGTCACCTCTGATTTTAGAAATGATTCCCAAATTGTTTAATGTTTTCATGATGCCGGATTTATCGCCTATTTCTTCCTGGATTTCTAGTATTTGGTTGAAATAGTCCAATGCCTTATCGAATTGTCCTTTATTTTTATAAATAATTCCCAGATTATTGAGCGAGCGACTCAAACCTAACTGATCGTTTATTTTTTTCCTTAATTCAACGGCTTCACTTAATGCATCTAAGGCTTCGTCATTATTTCCTTCAAATATTCTCAGAGATCCGATATGATGAAGAGCTTTAGCTTTTTCCTTATCATTATCTTCCTTCTCGGCTATTTCTTTCTCTTCAGAAAAAATATTCTCTGCTTTTTCAATATTCCTTCTTCTGGAATATACTCTACCTTTGACACTCAGGAGTTTACAGGTCATCATCTCATTTTGATCATCATTGGAGAGAGATAAGCCCTTTTCTGCTGTGTTGAGAGCTTGTTCGTGATCTCCTTTGCTAAGATAGGTCTCTCCTAATAGACTTAAAATGTTTTGTTTTAATTGAACCTCCTCGGTTTTCTCGACAGCAGTTTCGAATTCATCGAGTGCCGAATCGTATTCCCCAATGATTTTGTGAGCTTTCCCTAACTTTACTAGTAGATCAATTTTCACTCGGTCTTCTTCCGTCAAATCTAGAGCGTGTTCGTACATCTCGATGGCATCTTCATGCGCATATATTTTTTCTGCTCTCTCACCGGCATTGATATAATATTCGATGGCTTTTTCTAGCTTTTCAGCTCTTTGATAATGATGTGCTAAGTCAGAATAATACTTTTCTATCTGATCATCATATAATTCCTCTATATTTTCGGCCACAATTTTGTGCATCATTTTCTTATTTGCTTTAGAGATATCTTCATAGATTATAGTACTCATCAATCCATGATTAAAAGTGAATCTATTTCCTTCAAAAATCTCTTTCAATATACCTGTTTCCAGCAATTCGTCGATCCCATCACACAACTCCAACTCATCTATATTTAAACATTTTTTAATCAGATCGAAGTGAAATTGATCCCCTATAATGCTTCCTATCTCAGCTATATTTTGAGCTTTTTCCGATAAGTGAAGATTTAAACGTCTTCTAAACACCTCCTCTATAATTTGAGGTACCTCGACATCGTCGTCTTCAGTTGGGTAATCACTAGTGTTAGTCGGTAGTTCCTCCTCATCTCTCAGGAATTCTGTAAATTCTTTGATGAAGAGAGGATTACCTTCGGTCATCCTATGTATAAGGTCAACGAAGTCTGTAGGTACTTTAGTCAGATCTATTCCAGAATTCAACATCTGTCTAGTGTCATCCCGTTCAAATGGCTCGATAACGAGTTCTTCATAGTGTTTGTCTCGTGATAAGCGTGATGAAAGTTCTTTTACGGGATGATCATCCGTTACGGATTCTGAACGATAAGCGGTGAGAAAGAATATCGGGCTATCCGTAAGGTTGTCCACCATATAATGTAAAAGTTGGAGTGTAGCTTTATCGGCCCACTGAACATCATCTAGAAAGATCACTAGGGGTTCTTCTCTTGCCAATTTTCTCAATTCGTTGGTAAATTCGTAGAAGGCAAAACGACGTTCTGCCTGAAGGGTATCCTGATCGCTTATAGATCGTATAGACTTCGAATTCAGATCCACTCTCGAGAATGGGGAGAGTTTCTCTTCGAAATCTTCATGACCTTTGAATGCTTTTTTGAATGGAAGGTAAGGGTCGGAAGTTTCATAATACGCCTCCCCTTGAAGGAAAACGAATCCATTTTCCTCAGCATATTCTTTGAATTTCTGGGCTAGAGCGGTTTTTCCTGTGCCGGCTCTTCCGACAAAGAAAATTATAGAGCATCCATCTTCTTTTACGCCTTCCAATTTTTCTTTTAATCGCCTCATCTCTTCCTCTCTATCGACGAAGGAAAACTTTTTTTCCTCATCGGTTAGATCAAGTACACCTTCATGATCGCTATGTATGGTTGCATAAAGAAGAGGATCATCATTTTCGAGATGATTCTTCAATTCTGCACCTTTTATCTCTTTTTTACCATCGTCTGTACGAACGGTTATTTTCTTTTTTCTCAATTTCCTTCTTAATTTTTTTTCGTTTTTTGATCCGTTTGAGGTCAGGATGTATGTCTTTTTCTTCCTCTTATGGTCGTGTGTCAGATAATTTCTTTTTTCGTTTACTAGGCCCTCCTCTTTCATCTTCCGGAGAACTCGGCTCACTTGGCTCAGACTTCCATCTATTGCTTCCGCTATTCCCCGTTGGGAGATATAATAAGGAGCCTTTTGTTCCGCTATTGTATCAGGATAGTTACCCAAATGTAGGAGGACCCTCTCTTTTATAGTTGACTCCATCAATTGTAAACAAAGAATATCTAGTTTTTATAATTTGCCCGAAAGTAGCACAAATTTGCAAGTTAGGTTTATTAATGTTTATTTAGATTAATCTCATGAAACTGGGGTAGAATTTTTTACTACCACCAGAGTTAGATAGGGATAAATATGAAAAAAATAGAAAAAAGCAAGATGAGACGATTTTTAGCGTTCCTGTGTACAATGATACTATTGACATCTACCCTTACGGTAGCAGCTGGAGCACTCTTCCCTGCTGAGGAAGAGATTGGCTCCGTAGAAGATGGAGAAACTGTACTTATAAAACGAGCAGGAGCAGAAGAGATATCGCTGTTGAACGATTTGAACGTTGAAATTATTGACAGGTACAACAATTATGTACTTGTAGAAGTCGGAGAAGACGACATAGATACTTTGAAGCAGGCTGGATTGCGAGTGAATACTCTGCCTAACCAATCGCGGATATCGGTTAACGGCCATGTCTTAGACACGTCCGAAGGAGAGCTAAAAAGCCCATTTGAGACCGCAGAAAAGGGCGAACAGATAGCCTCTGATCTAAAGATAGACAGTTATGAGGCTGGCGAAGAAGGAGTCTACATAGTAAATATGATCGGACCGATAAATCCAGAATGGAGAGAGAAACTCGAAGCACAAGGCATAGAGATAGTCAATGCCATACCGAACTACGCATATGAAGTGACCATGACCCCTGAGCAAGCAGAGGAAGTCGAAGATAGATTCTTCGTTGACTGGGTCGATGTTTACCAGCCTTCCTACAAGGTACATCCTAAAACGGAAACGGGTGCAGTGACTGTCAGAACAACACCGGGAGCCGGAATAGACAGCGTGGCACAAATTGAGAAAAAATTGAACGGAGCAGCTGTCGAGGACCTTCAAGAGGAAGGTTATCGGCTCACGGGACAGATCGAAACCGAAGGAGACATCGAAGAACTAGCGATGATGAACGACGTGTATTATATCTTACCATTTGTGCAGCCAGAAATCCAAGCAGAGATGTCCATACAGTTGATCGGTGGCGGACAATGGTTCATGGACGATGAATATGATAAAAACACTGGCCTTAGTCCAGAGCCTAGAGAAGGAGATCCTGAGCAACCTTACAGGAAGCACGGAGATTATGGGGCTTATATGAACCAACTCGGCTATACCGGTGAAGGGATAACCATAACCACAGCGGATACCGGTATCGGAGA
>JAZKSP010000059.1:0-9252 GCA_036626005.1 Thermoplasmatota archaeon
TTTCGTTTTCAGTAAATAACATATCTGTTAATTAACAACAAACAAAACACATATATAGGCCGAAAAACCTTCCTATGATAAGATGGATAAACTTACTATCGTCAAACGATTAGAATCTTCGAGTATGGCTGTCTTCACCACTTCTCAAGCCTCTACTCTGTTCGACAAAGACATAGAGAGCACTAGAGTTCTATTGAGCAGGTTGGCAAAGCAAGGGACGCTTGTGAGAGTGAAGAGAGGCCATTACTGCCTACCATCTACGAACGTGTTGAGCGTGGTCAGCAATCTCTACCCACCTTCTTACGTCTCTCTCTGGGCTGCTTTCGAGCATTACGGGACGACGACTCAATCGCCCCAAGTCATAGACGTGATAAATACTAATAAATCGGGTAGACAAAAACTATCACTAGATGAAGGCCGGTTCGAATCACGCTTCATCAAAACCGATGAGTCCCTTTTATACGGGATAGAAAAAATCTATCTAGATGGTAAAGTGACTTTTATCGCCGAGAAAGAAAAAGCGGTGATAGACGGTCTCTTATTCAACGAATACGTTCCTCTAGGAGAGATTCAGGAAGCCATAAAAGACGGGATAGATATAGACAAAGCGGTGGAATATGCAGCGAGATCTAAAAAACAGGTGGTGAAAAAACGCTTGGGCTATCTGTTGGACCAAGAAGGTTTCGACTGTGATCCCGACGGGTTCGATGATCTATCCGAGACTTACGTTCCTTTGGACCCGTCTTTTCCCCGAAGAGGAAAATACGACTCGAAGTGGCGCGTGATCGATAATAGAGCGGAAGTCAGGAGGCAATGATGAATAGGGAAGAGCTCAAAGAATATGTAGGAACCACGGCATTTTCCCTGGGTCATGTGGAAAAAGACTACATCCAGCACATAGTTTTAGGATCGCTTTCAAGAAACTGGAGCGGCTATCTGGTCTTCAAAGGGGGAACAGCCCTACAGAAGATCGGTCTAGTCAACAGATTCAGCGAAGACCTAGATTTTACAGAGAAAAACGAAATATCTCCAAACAAACTCGCCGATACTGTAGTGAAAGCCATCGAATCCTATAACTTTCCGGTTGAGGTCGATGAATTTTCCGACAAAGAGATAACATCCGGTTTTAGAGTGAAAGTGGAAGGACCTCTGTACAGAAACAACAGAGGCGTATGTTCAATACGATTGCAGGTCAGTAGAAGAGAAGAAGTTCTAAAAGATCCTATTAAAAAAGAGATCGATCCACCTTACCGAGACGTTCTTCCTTACGTGATAAAAGTGATGGACAAAGATGAAATAGCGGCTGAAAAGGTCCGAGCTATACTGACCAGAGATAAAGTCAGAGATGTGTACGATCTTTACAAGCTCATAGAGAATGACGCAGGGCTTGACAGGGACATGATCGAGAAGAAACTGGGATATTATGAAATGGAACTAGAAAGGTCAGAGTTCATACAAAGGGTCAAAGAACTGAGCAAACGATGGGATACAGACCTTAGAAGCCTGATGGATACCGTGCCTGAAAAGGAAAAAGCCTTGGAAACATTGACTTCTGAGATGAAGGCTGTTTGAAGAACCTCCGTGTATAGCGGGAATTAGGATCGTTCGATTTCATTTGAAAGATTTAAGAACTTCATCTGCCGGATCGATTCCAAAATTACTTAATATAGTAACGCAATACTTAGTAACATGTTACTAAAATTCGTTGACAGGAGATCCGAACTCGATGGATTGAACGAGATGTACGAAAAAGAGGGCTCGGCACTCTTGATACTTTACGGAAGGAGGCGGATAGGAAAAACGACTTTGGCTAAAAAATTCGCAGAAGACAAGCCTAATTTTTACTTCCTAGCGAGGAGACAGGACTTTTCACTCGAATTGAAAAGGATGAGAGAAGAATTCTCCGAACAGCACGATGTTTTCATCCCTAAACCGAGAGATTTAGATGAACTTTTTGATGACATGCTCGAAAAAATAGATCAAAAAAATAAGTTCGTATTTATAATCGATGAATTCCCATACTGGATCGAAGAAAACAAAGAGATACTTTCAGAGATGCAGCACCTTTGGGACGAAAAACTTCAAGACAAAAACATCTTCCTGATACTGACTGGATCATCTATCGGTATGATGGAATCTGAAGTTTTAAACCGCAAAAGTCCTCTTTACGGAAGGCGAACAGGTCAGCTGAAGCTCACTGAGATCCCGTTAAAGAACATAAATGATTTCCTTCCGAATTATTCTAAAGAAGACTTGATAAGAACCTATGGAGCGGTCGGAGGCGTGCCTTTCTATTTGAAGGAGTTCAACGATGAAAAAGGATTTTACGAGAACGTAAAAGCCACATTCTTGAATAGATTGAATATACTACATGAGGAAGCTGAGATCCTTCTTAGAGAAGAACTCAGAAAACCTAACGTTTACTTCAATATCATCAAAGCTATCATCGACGGCTCCACTAAAACGAACGAGATCTCAAATCAGAGTAAAGTATCTATAACGAATGTTACCAAATATCTGAAAGTTCTGGAAAGATTGAAGATCATAAAAAGAGAACATCCTATCACGGAACCTGCAAAAAAGAAGAATTTTCACTACAGGGTGATCGACAGCTACTTCCGTTTCTGGCTATCTTTCGTTTACCCTTATCAAGGTAAGATTGAAGATGATCCGGACAAGATATTAGAAAATGTAAGATCAGAATACGATAGGTACATGGGACCGGTCTTCGAAGAGGTATGTAAAAATTATGTCAGAAAAAATCTCGATTATGAAGATGTTGGAAGATGGTGGTTCAGAGAAAACGAGATCGATATAGTCGGTTTGAATGAAAAAGAAAGCAGAGTTCTTTTCGGAGAATGCAAGTGGACGAATGAAGAAGTCGGTCCCCGAGAACTCGAGCATCTGAGAGGAAAAGTTGAAAAAGTCAGATGGAAGAATGATCAGAGAGATGAAAAATTTGCACTATTCTCCCGCTCAGGTTTTTCAGAAGAGTTGAAAGATCAAGAAAACCTTATGCTTGTAGAATTAGAGGAGATGATCTAAGAGTTATCATCGTTTATTTTTGAGGATAAAACACAAATTATAATTACCTATATTCAATTTTAGTCAAAATTCGAGCTGTGATGTATCGAGCTCAATATAGACCTGACTGGAGTCGAGATCTCCTATTACTTCATCTGTCCAACAAAATTGTGGCTCTTCCACCACAATATAGAACTGGAGAGGGAACACGAGAATGTCAAGATCGGTAAGCAGATACATGAAGATCGTTATCCGAGAGTGAAGAAAGAAGTGAATATCCGAGATAAGATGAAACCAGTCCTTCATATTAGATTCTACGGCCTTCTCTATCGTCATCACTCCTCATCTTCTACATATCTCTTTACCATATCCATGATCCTCTTCACCTTTTTTCTCCATTTAACGGCATCGGATTTGCTGAAATACTCAGTATGATATTCGGCTGTGCTTTTTTTCTGTAAAATTTGCTGGATAGACCTTCTGTATTTACTTTCCTCACTCTTGATCAAGTTTTTTTGAAGCAGCTCTTTGAAGTAATCTACAGCTTGGTCGTGTTTTCCCGGGGTTCTACCAAGTTTCTCTTTAAAAAGGGCGTCTAGTGCCTTTATCATAGCATGAGAGAACTGAGCACACGCCACTCTAGGATTTTCTTCCATTACTGAACTAGCGGTTTTAAACCAAGTTTCCGCATCTTTTAGATCATCATTCATCATTATCTTCCTCATAAAGAGTTATACCTTCTTTCTTGATGTTCTCAGCAAAACTATCCTCATGTTTTTCCATCAGTTCGAACCTTTCTTTTTCCATCACATCAGGCATTATTCTTACTGATTCTTCCGAACTTATTTTTTCAGCTATCTGTGATATCTCATCTTCAGTTTTCTCGTCTCCATCCTGAAGCAAGATCAAGATATCGATATCACTGTTGAGATCAGCTGTTCCTCTAGCCACAGATCCAAATAGTACGCATTTTTTAACTTCCTCGAACTTCTTGATCTCCCCTACGAACCTCTCGGCAGCTTCTTCAAGCTCGTCGATCTCAGCCCTGGACGCCTTCAGGATCCTCTTCAAAACTTTTCTGTTCTTCACTTCGATCAACTTTGATTTGCCAACTTCGGAGGTGGAAACATAATTTCTTTCATCGAGTCTATTTACCGCTCTCCACACCGTGGTTTTTGAAACCCCGGATTCTTCAACGATATCGTTCAGACCCCAATCTCTATCAGGATATTCCATCAGAGCTTTGATAACTTTCAATTCTTTCTCGCTCTTTGGTAGATACATAGTACCAGGAACCTAAATTTCACATATGAAACGATCGTTTCACTAATGAAATATAGTGGACTTATATAAGGCTGTCGATAGTCGGAGGCTTTCAAATTTATAGTGATGAATAATTTTGTCTGAATATAGATTTAAGGGGCTGTCAAAAATTTAGTGAAAGTTCTAAACCAATCTCTTTCCGAATGCGTAAAAAAAAGAGAGTCAGCTTCTCCCACCTAAAGGACGGGAGCTTGCCAGTGAACTCCATTTCTGACCTAAGAAGGTAGGAGAATAGTCTCCGTTCAACTTCAACGTTCCTGACTTAAGGGCAAGCTGACCGTTGCCCGCTCCAGCAGAGGACTTTTGCCGTCGCTGGAGAAGTTTGATACCTATGTTCTTGGCTGCATTATAATCAGCATCAAGCTCATAGCCACAGTGTTTGCACTTGAACTTGTTACCGTTTCTATTGTTTTTTTCAGTATGTCCGCACTTACTGCATCTGCGACTGGTATTTTTTGGATTTATTTGCTTGACCTGAATACCGCGTTCTTTGGCCTTATATTCAACGTACTGGTACAGTTTGTTGAATGCCCAAACGTGGTACCACTTGTTTTTAGGCATTCGTTCGCGTATATACTTCAAGTTTTCGAAGGCTATGATGTCGACATCGTTCCTTTCAGCTTCCTCAACCAGTTCTTTCGAGATACAGTGTAGCGTGTCGCAGGCGTAGCGGTTTTCACGTTCACTCATCCTTTGTATGACTAAATGAGCAGAACGTGTGCCTTTTTGCTGCAGCTTACCACGTATCTCTTCGAACCTTTTTCTATTATGGTCGAGTTGATTACCTTTGAAGAACTTGCCGGTCGATGTAACAGCCAAGTTGTTCATGCCAAGATCTACTCCCATAACGGTCGGATCTTTGTGCTCTATTTCTTCATCTTCTTTTTCCAGTCCCAAATGTAGGTAAAATGAATTTTCTTTTTCATACTCGTGTTTTTCTATTGTAGATTGAGTTATCTCCCAACTGTCATCAAGGTATTCTTTGTAATAATCATTCTTTTCTTCCGGTAATACGAAGTTGGCATCGATCCTGCCGTTTACCGTTGATATGGTGCATCTTTCTTCATCTAGATATACGGACAGTGTTCTTTTATCGTATGCCATCGAGTCGGAGGTAAAGTTGGGTTTGCTTGCTTTGAAGCCGTTTTCAAGTAGCTGAGTACAACCTTTCACTGCCTGTGCACCCCTAGCTATTGCTCTGACTACCAGATTGGCCTGCAGATCTGTCGTTTCTCTGATTTCGTCGTAGACTCTTTTCTGAAGTTTGTATTTTTTGTAGTTGTTGAGGCCGTTCTCGTTCCAACCTTCTTCAACAGTCATCTGACATGCCTTTTTGAACTGTTTTATAGTTTCTTCTAGAGCCTTACGGTCATTTATAGAGAGCTTGATCTTGACTGTTCTCTTCATCTATTTTTAGTATTGTACCTGTACTACTTATATATCCGATAGGGGGTTCAGTAAAAGTGGCATTCATCTCCTTCCTCCGCAGTGCTAACGAGGATGAAAGGATGTAGTCCTGCACATGAAAGAAGGAGCCTCCTGCCTGGTTTAAGGTGAGTTAATAAGAGAATAAAAAAAAGGGGAATTTGGTTTTTTTTTTACTTGTATTCTTCACAGCTATCGCAGTACCATCTATCGTATTCCTCTACATATCTCATCTGGCCCCCACAGTCGGGGCAGGCGTTTTGCTGTTGTTGTGGTTGCTGCTGTTGAGTTGGTTGCTGCTGTTGAGTTGGTTGCTGCTGTTGAGTTGGTTGCTGCTGTTGAGCTGGTTGTTGATATTGCCGATGTTGATAACCTTCCTTGAAGTAGGCTTTCACGTCGTCTTTGAATAGGTAGATTAGGACAACTATACTTATTATTGTACCAATCGGGAAATTGAGCAAGCCTATTATTGCTAGAATAATCGCAAGAATTCTTGCCCAATTTTGGCCTGTCCATAGTCCATAAGCGGTACCAAAGTATAGTAGACCGACTATTATTATCGGACCCCAGCATAATAAACCTAATGATGGAAGCACTGCAGTCAAAAATGCTCCCAAAACGACTGGCAAGCTCAATGTTATTATGCCACTTATAATGTATAAAACTGCCAGAATGGTTATGCCAAAGGGCCGTTTTTTTGGTCTTTGAGGTTGTGTATATTCCATTTTTATACCCTTTCCAAAAACTAACTCATTATATATAAAATTAAGGTTTTTTGTATTTTGAAAGTCTCGTCACTGCAATTACCGACAACCTCTTCCAGAACTATTGCTTTATCCTTCTTCCTTTTTAATAGTTCTTGGAGCAACTCTTTTATATCAGATTTAAGCTGACCTTAACAAGATGGAAAAAGTAAATGAAACTCGGAGAGATAGGGAATACTTAAGAGCGCTTTTTGTGCTCAAAGCTCACGAAAAACCCGCTGGTCCTTCGGATCTTTCCGATTTGATGGACGTCTCTCGAGTAGGTGCATTACAGAAGATGAGAAAGATTGAGGAGCTTGGATATGGAGAATATATCGAAAACAAGGGACTCCTATTGAATGATGAGGCGATAGAAGTGATAAGAGAAGATATAGAAAAACATCACCTTCTCGAAGAATTTTTTCGAGAGTCGCTGGATATGGAAGAGGAGGAAGCCTGTAAAGAATCCTCTTTGATCCAACCTTTTGTAGGGTCGAGATTGATCCAGAAAATATATGATGAATTTGAGGAAGAACTAGATTGTGTTTGTGGTAACTGTATAAATCCAGAAATGAACACGGATCCAAATGATCTCTACCAATGTCACTGGTTTAAGAAGAAATTTTCTCTCTTACAATCAAAAAGTTAGATCGTTTTAGGGCTTTAGAGTCTATTTAAATATCAGTCATTGCGAGTATTTAATGAACATTTGGAATAATTAGATCTATAGATATAATTACTAAGACGCCGAGTAAAAACATAGTTAATATGATCACGCTAGTTTGAAGGTTTTCTTCTCCATGGACTTCAGGAACTAAGTCCGCTGCACCTATATATATGAAACTTCCTGCTGCAAAGGGTATCAGGTAGATTGGATTTATTGAGTTAGCGGCGAAATACGCTACTGTACCGCCGGGAACGATCATGAGAGAAGCCATCAGATTCACTAGAAGAGCTCTTTTTTTACCCCATCCACCAAAAACAATTATACCAAAATTACCGAGTTCTTGAGGTATTTCGTGTGCTGCGACAGCTATCGCAGTGGTTATACCTAAAGACACACTTATCAAAAAAGATGCTCCTATTATTATGCCGTCTATAAAATTATGGATGCCATTTGAAACCAGTATCAAATAACTAACCGGTCTTTTTCTGTGCTCACATTTATGATCATGACAGTGGTGCCAATGTAGAAATTCTTCTAGAGCAAAGAAAGACACAAAACCTGATATTATCAATAGCGATGCTTCCATGTGTCCATTACCTACGCTTAAGCCATGAAATGTTTCAGGAATCAGGTTAAAAAATGCCGCTCCGAGCAAGGTTCCTGCAGCAAAAGATACCAGTAGGATCAAAAGTTTTTCGAATACCTCTTCTTTCAAAGAAAAAGTAATAATTCCTATCAAAGCAAGTATCGCGATTAAAAATGTAGTTCCTATTATCCATATGAGTTCAATCATTTATTTTCCCTCCGGCTATACCCGCTATGACATCTTTCAAATCCGTTAACCTTTAGTTAACACCCTACTTAAAATATTTTAATGTTTTGTCCACTCATTATGCCCTTTCCTATCCTTTTTCTTCCGAAATTTTAATAGTTCCGTTCTCGATGCTTTTTTGATGGAAGAACAGTGGACCGAAAAGTATAGGCCCGATAGTTTTGAAGAGATATTTGGTCACAAAAAAGTGCTTCAGAAGCTGGAGACTTACGTGGGTGAAGGCAGTATGCCTCACTTGATGTTCGTCGGGCAATCTGGAGTCGGAAAAACCACCGCGGCGATGGCTTTAGCGAAAGAGATCTATGGAGGAAATTGGGATGCTAACTTCATAGAGTTAACCAGCTCTAGAGAGAGGGGTATAAACGCGATCAGAGACGAGGTGAAGGAAAAAGCAAGGTCTAGAAGCCTAACTGAAAAAGATTTTAGGATAATCTACATGGACGATGCACAGGATTTGACAGATTCGGCTCAGGCCGCATTTCGAAGGATGATGGAGAATTTTTCGGAAAACGTTAGATTCATCCTTTCATGTACATCTCTATCCAAGATCATCGATCCTCTACAGTCAAGATGTGCGATGTTTAGATTCCACCCGATAAGTAAGGATAATATAGAAAGATGGATAAGGACTATTGAACAAAAAGAGGGACTCAAGATCGATCAGAACGCGATAAAAGTCCTATCGCGCGTTTCTAAGGGAAATCTCAAAGAAGCTACGAATCTTCTACAGATCGCCGCTTCCATGGGTGAAGAAATAGATGAAGAGATGGTCAAATCAGCGATAAAAGAAACTACTAGAGCCGATATAAAGGGCATCATATTACGAGCCCAGAATGGAGATTTCATGGATGTTAGAGAAGAATTATATGATCTGCTCATAGAAGAAGGCTACTCAGCTGAGAGAGTACTGAAGATGATCTATAGAGACATCGATAATCTTCCCATGGATAAAGAAAAGAGAAAAAGGATCGCCATCGAATTAGGAGATGTAGACTTCGACATAGTGAGGGGTTCTAAAAGCCGCCTCCATATCCAGAGGTTATTAGCTTTTTTTGCCACTTTGAAAGATAATTAGATCGTTTTCTGGTTACTTTTATCCATTCCAGGCTGATGAGGATAAGGAGACAGAAAAACTATAAATACGATGGGTATATGAAACTTACACACTATGCCACAAAAACCAGGAAGTATGTACAGAGAGGTCAAGGGGCAACCCTACACACGCAAGGACTACATAG
>JAZKSP010000060.1:0-9120 GCA_036626005.1 Thermoplasmatota archaeon
GGATATGGAGCGGAACTCATAGTCAATGCCGAACTCAGTGATCATAGCCTAGAAAAAGGAGAGAACTTCACCCTAAAATACACCATAAAAAATGAAGGCGATGAGGCAGCTAGAGAAACCACAGTTTCAATGATGCCTAATCTCTATAACAACGATTGGACGATCATAGATGGATACGTCCGAGCTCTTGCTAGTAGCAGTGAAAAGTATGACTTCGGAACGATAGAAGAGAGATCGAAGAACACATCACACCTAGAGATAGACCTACTGGGAGCAGAAGACGGTGAAGACGTAGTAGATCTTCACATGTATATCGAAGAGGCTCTCTCAGCACCAAGTCCACATATTGCGAACTTATATGTAGGTGAAATAAATCCAGGCGAAGAGTATACGGTCAGCTTTGAGATGATGGCCTCAGAGCACACTCAGGTAGGAAAGCCTTACCAAGAAAATATCCACATAGAATGGATGGATACCAATGGAGAACCGATAGTGAGAGATTATTCGACGACTATTAGCTTGGCAGGTCAAGCAGAGGAAAGTGAGGAACCAGCTGAGATCGCTGGAATGGACGCTGCGGTATTCGGTGTGATCTTAGTGATAATCATCCTAGCTATAGCGCTCGGTGTTTCTCTCATCAGCAGAGGAAAAGGTGGTGAAGAAGAAGGAGAAGAGACCTTAGAAGAGATGGAAGAAGAAGAACCAGAAGTTGAAGAGGAACTTGAGGAAGAGCCTTTTGAAACAGAGGAAGTAGAAGAACCCTTCGAGGAGATGGAAGAAGAAACTCCAGAACCTCCCATGGACGAAGAACCACCTGAACCAGAGGAACCTGAAGAATAAACGATGAAACCCTAAAAACCCCTTTTTCTTTTCTTTACTTTCCAAACTTACTAAACCATAACTACGTGTTTTTCCATAGAAAGATATTTTTTAATAGAAAAACGGACTCATCAGAAATCAGAGAATTCCAATTACCTGCTAAAGCAAATTTAGCGGACTTGTCAGAAATCAAAGATCTCTAACTGCCCGCTAATTATCACAGATAATATAACGGACTCGCCGGGATCCGTAAGAAATCTATGATTTCTGAGGATAAGGAGAGGAAGTGAGTGAAACGAACGGACTCGTCGGAAATCAAAGATTTCCAACTGCCCGCTAAAGCAAGTTTAGCGGACTCGCCGGGATTTTCGTCCGACCTGGTCCGTGCCAGATCGACTTTCGAACCCGGGTTTGGGGCTCCGGAAGCCCCGGTGATATCCTTTATAGCCCAGCTTCAGAAGAAACTGGATAGCTACACCACGAGCCCGAACTGTTAATAGTTAATCAAATCCAATCTCGTCTAATCGAAGGAGTCAACGATAAACTTATTCCTCAAATTCGGTGTACCCGCACTTACCGCATGACAACCTGTCATCATGCTTCGCTAAAAAGACTCCATCACCGCATTTGGGGCAATTTCTTCTTTTCCTTTTAATCTCGTCATCTTCAACTTCGAAAATATCTCCTTTATTCATCTATACCACCTGATTCAACCTCTTTCTTTAAAATACTCTCTTTCGTACTTCTTCAATGACTCCTCATCATCGTATACTCTCACTTCTACGACAGACTCTTCCTTACCAAACTCTGTATCGATTTTGGCTATGACGATGTTACCTTTTTTAGCGTTAGCTATGTTGGCAACTTCGTCCGTCACTGAAGCTCGAGTAGGGGTAGCCTCACCATCGTGATCGACTTTCAACCTCATTTCTCGTCGGTTCATCAGTTCGTTTTCTTCTTCGTGTTCTATCTCGACTTCCACCATCTTATCTACCATTTTCAACTTCTATCATCTTATTTATTATTTCCCAAGTTTTCGCCTTCACATCTTCCGATACTTCGTTTATTACCATACCTTCTTCGGGGACCCCATAGATAACTAATCCTCCGTGAGGGCATAGGGCGATCGCCACAAGAGAAAGCATGTCTTCCTCACCTTCTACGAAGATCATCACTTTTTCTTCTCTCTCGATCGCTCCTTTTATTGTTGTCCACGCTTCTTTTTTAATCAGAGAAGGAGGATTCTTAAGCTTTATAGTTTCTTCTTCATCCCATTCCCTGAATTCATAATCGTTTCTCTGAGTCTTACCGTCCACTATTCCAACATCAGGGCGTATACCTTGTTCAAGGAGTGTATCTGTGACAACATCACCTACTGTGATGATCGGGTTTTTTTCTATAAATCTCTCAGGGAGTTCTCCTTCTACTACGGGTCCCAATGTTCGCTTCAGTTCTTCTCTATCTTCTTCCTTTAATCTGAGGTCAGTATCTGGAATTTCAGGCAAGGTTTTCTATCCTCTGACTTTCAACGCGAATTTTCCGTTCGCTCTTATGCCCATCTTCTTAGCTAGCATAGAATGTTCGTGATCGACTATGACTAGATAGCCCTGCCATTCACGGGATACTTCTCCTCCACAGAGAGGACATTCGTTCTCTTCGGTTAAATAGTTACAATCCTTACAGGCCTTCTTTTTTGCCATCGTCAATCTTCCTCCTCTTCATCCTCATCTTCTTTCATCCATTCGAGTTTTCCAAGGCCGTTCTGTCTCATAGTCAAACCTATCTTACTCTCTCTGGGATTCCTATCGTTTATACTGACAGTGACGATCCTAGCTCTGATCTCGTCATCTATTCCGAGACTTTTGTCGGTTTCCTTACCGACAAGCCGTTGATTCCCTTGATCGACTTCTACCTTGTCGTTCATTATCTGGCTTATATGGAGTAAGCCATCAAGAGGACCGAACCTGATGAATCCACCGAATTGAAGCACTTCACAGAGATAACCGAGGATAAGTTCCTGTTCGATCAGTTCGAAATAAAGCGCATCGTACTCTACATCCTGATAAACTCCGCCGTCACCATGTACTACCTTGCCTTCTCCATTCCGATCGACGTTTGTCGCTAGGATGACCAACTTGTTATCGTCCTCTATTACTCCTTCGAGTTCTTCCTTAGCTATTTCTTTAGCTGCATCGTCTATATTTTCATCTAACCTGTCCGGAGGTATTCGGACCGTATCTTTTTTTCTCTCCATTTTGTACATGACTTGTCCACCTAAATATTTAGACCAACTGTAAGCCGTACGTGGCGATAGCGGTAGCGAAGACCAACGAAACTATAGACATCAACTTTATCAAGATATTGAGCGAAGGACCCGAAGTATCTTTGAAAGGATCTCCGACCGTATCACCTATGACTCCAGCTTTATGGGCATCGGAGCCCTTACCTCCATGGTGACCTTGTTCTATATATTTCTTTGCATTGTCCCAGGCTCCACCTGAATTGGCCATCATTATCGCGAGTACGAATCCAGTGCCAACCGCGGCCATCAAGAAACCGACAAGGGAAGTCGGGCCAAGTATGAAACCTATTATGAGTGGGATTACTATGGCCATCAGTCCGGGGATGACCATCTCTCTCAAAGCTGCTGAGGTGGCTAGATTGATCGGCCGTTGATAGTCAGGCTCAGCATCTCCATCAAGAAGTCCGGTTACCTCCTCAAACTGTCTTCTTGCCTCTTTCACTATCTCGAAAGCGGATCTACCCACCGCTTTCATCGTTATCGCACAGAATAGGAATGGAACCATAGCACCTATGAAAATACCAGCTATCATACTGGGTTCCATGATACTGAATTCACCCACTTCGAATCCTATCTCTGAAGCATAAGCAGCAGTTAGAGTCAAAGCTGTAAGGGCTGCAGATCCGATAGCGAAGCCTTTTCCTGTTGCTGCATTGGTATTGCCTAGAGCGTCTAAAGCGTCAGTCCTCTCTCGCACTTTTGGATCAAGACCGCTCATCTCTGCTAGACCGCCCGCGTTATCTGCAATAGGACCGTAAGCATCAGATGAAAGAGTTATACCAAGAGTGGAGAGCATACCTATAGCCGAGATCGCTATACCATAAAGACCAGCTAGATAATACGAGACCAATATTGTAACGGATACGATGACAACAGGGAAAGTGGTACTTTGCATGCCTGTTGCTATCCCCTGGATTATGAAGGTCGCAGGACCTGTCTCGGTGGATTCAGCCATCTTCTTTGTAGGTTGATATCTCTCCGATGTGTAATATTCAGTGAAGAATCCTATCAGAACTCCTGCTACAAGACCTGCTACTACAGCTCCAAAGACTCTATAAGCTAGATCGCCGAAAACTGCAGGTGGTAAAGTAATCTGGAATATGAGGAATGAGAAGACACCGATGAGAACAGCTGCGCCCCAAGTTCCTTTTCTCAATGCCTTCAAAAGCGTCTCCTGTGAGGCATCACCTTCGGCCTTGATCAAGAATATCCCTATCATCGAAGCAACTATTCCAGCGCCAGCTATAAGGAATGGTATCGCAAATATCTCGTATCCAAGACCATTCTCTATCACCGCGTTTTGAAGGGGACTGTGATCGAGAAGTGCATTCTCTTGGAAGGCCATCCATCCTAAAGTCAAAGCGGCGATTATCGTATTGGTATAAGACTCGAAAAGATCAGCACCCATTCCAGCTACATCTCCCACGTTATCTCCAACGTTGTCCGCTATCACTCCAGGATTCCTAGGATCATCTTCGGGTATCTCGGCTTCTACTTTTCCAGCGAGGTCAGCTCCAACATCGGCCGCTTTCGTGTAGATGCCACCACCGACCCTAGCAAAGAGGGCTATCGCACTAGCTCCGAATCCGAAGCCCGCTATGTAGGTGATCGCTTCCTCTAATCCAAATATTCCTCCGAGAACTAACAGAACGGTGCTCATACCTATGATACCTAAGGAAACTACCGTGAGCCCCATAACTGAACCGCCTCTGAAGGCTATGGTCAAAGCTTTGTTGAGACTTGATCTGGCGCCCTGTGTCGTTGGAGCGCTAGCGGTTGTCGCGGTTATCATCCCTATGTATCCCGCAGTAGCTGAAAGCAAAGCGCCGATGATGAATGGGAACCAGGTCATGACGATCTCTCCCTCTATGATGTCTTTAACAGCCAAAAGGACAGCGACGACTAAAACAAATATCGCTATGTATTTGTATTCAGTATATAGATAAGTCTTTGCACCTTTCTGGACTTCTCCTGCCAATTTCTTCATCTCATCTGTGCCTTTTTCCTGTTTCCCTATGAACTTTGAAAAAAAGTCGGCTAGTAAGAGCGAAATCAATGATATTGCTATTGCTCCTAAAGCCGCTAAAGTGAGATAATTTTGCTCGAACATGATTTCTACCTATCTTCACGATAGAAAATTAGTTTATATAGTTTTTCGTTTGTATGCGATTATGACTTGGCCTTTTAACTTTTATATATGATGCGTGAGTTTATCATTTGGTGGTCGGCAGATGAAGACTTCAATAAAGATCGGTACTATCAAAGGTATCCCTATAAAATTACATATAACTCTTCTTATCGCAATAGGGATCATAGGTTGGTCAGTAGGCTACAGCGTATATCAGATCGCTGAGCTTATCGGTGTTGATCCAACTGGGATATCAGCGGGATTGGAAAGTTACGTCCTTGGATTCGCAATAGCTATAGGTCTATTCATAAGCGTCCTAATCCATGAGCTGGCACATTCTTTTGTCGGTCTCAGTATGGATGTCAATATAGAAGAGATCTCTCTCTGGATATTCGGTGGGATGTCTAACATGGAAGAGATACCTAGAGATCCGAATTCAGAGATCAAATTGAGCGTCGTAGGACCTCTCACCAGTCTTGGAATAGGCATGATAAGTTATGCCATAGGTCTCTTTATGTGGATACCCTCCTTGGTATTCTTTTTTACGTATCTAGGTTTCATCAACGTTATCTTGTTCGGATTCAACATGATTCCTGCTTTTCCGATGGACGGAGGGAGGATTCTGAGAGCGATCTTCGCAAAGAATATATCCTACGCTAGAGCCACGAAACGAGCCGCTAATATAGGGAAAGTTGTCGCTGTGATCTTCGCGATAATCGGCTTTTTCTACAATATATTTCTGATCCTGATAGCTTTTTTCGTGTACATAGGAGCTAGTCAGGAATCTAAGAGCGTCATGATGAAAGACACTCTCGAAAATGTGAAAGTGAAAGATATCATGACCATTGACGTGAAAACATTTGGCCCAAATGAGAGAGCAGCGAAGGTTCTAGAAAAGTTCCTAAAGACACATCATCATGGTTTCCCGGTAGTCAAACAGGGAAAAGTCCTCGGAATAGTGACACTCGAAGATATAAAGAGATTGGATGATGAAGACATGGAGGTAGTTAAAATCTCCGAGATCATGGAAGAAAACTTGATCTGTTTTGAACCGGAAGATGACGTCAGCAAAGTTTGGAATGCTATGGTAAATAATTCTGTAGGTCGTTTTCCAGTGATCTCCGATGGAAAACTGAAAGGTATATTAACAAGGTCAGATCTCATCAGTACCTACGAAGCGCTGCAGGAACTAGATAAATTCAGAGGCGGAGATATATAAATATAAATCTTGGAAAAAGATAAATATCGAAGATGAAGTATGACCCCATAATGAACCTCCCGAACTTTATAATTCAAATAGCCTGGATCATTATACTCGTTATATATTCTATATCAGTCACTCTCGGGACTAAATACTTGTATAGTTGGCTGATGAAAAAAGATCTCGATAAGAATGTGGTCATATATTATGACCGAAAAGTGGTGCATATCTTCTCTGGAGGTATATCTACTCTTATTGTCCCTCTAGTTTTCGATTCATATTATTATCCTTTGATCACAGGGATGATTTTAGCCGTCTTTACCTATCTTCCCTATCACAGGGGTAAGATATTGTACTGGGTGCAGACAGAAGAGAATATGAACGATGTCAAATTCTGTTTCATGTGGGGTTTGATAGTATTTCTTCTTTGGTTCGCTCTGGGAAGTCCGTGGATAGCTATAATCCCACCTGCGATGATGGCCTTCGGAGACGGTGTAACTGGAATAAGCAGGAATCTGATTTTCAAAAAAAGAACGAAACATCCTATCGGTAACGTTTTCATGCTGACTGTTTGTATACCTATAGGATATTTCCTTGCAGGTATTGAAGGACTGGCTTTTTGGGGAGTGATCGCTGCATTGGTCGCTTCCTTCGTGGAAAGATATGAATTCGGACCGATCGATGACAACGTATTGATCACCGCGTCGGCTGCTGTAGTTCTATATCTCGGCGCTCTTTATGGAAGTGTTCTTTGAGATTACTCTATCAATTGTTCTCGTACTCTAGAAGACTAATCGACTGTCTAGCAAGAAAGATTTTCCTAAAAATGGTGTAAAAATAGAGGTTCGAAACCAAAATAGTTAATATGACCTTTCGTATAAAATCGTTGCTACATAGAAATAAGCAAAAAAGAGGCGATAACATGGACGATGATGAGAATACCATATTTGTCGGTAGTAAGGAAACGATGAACTACGTGCAAGCTGTGATGACTCAGTTCAACAGCGGAAGCGACGAAGTGGTCATAAAGGCGAGAGGAAGAGCGATAAGTAAGGCCGTAGATGTGGCAGAGATAACGAGACATAGGTTCATCGAAGAATCAGAGATAACCGATATCATTACCGACACGGAAGAAATAGAAAACGATGAAGGCGGAACGACCAACGTCTCCTCGATGGAGATAACTCTGGAGAAATAAGGTATAAGCCTTCCTGACTGGATCCTGGGAGATCATCCAAACGATCCTCAAGTGAATTCAAATTGTTAGAAGGAACTTGGAAAGGATCCAGCATAAACGGTTCTAAAATTTTTTCCCGCCCAGTTTTTTATAATATTTTCCTTCTGATTTTCTTAGAGTTCAGGTATTCGCATCTTTCTGAAAAACTCCGCTCTAATCGTTAGAGAAATATTCAAAAAGACTTCTTCTGCGAGTTGAAGAGATAGGTGAATCGAACGGAATTTTTATATACCCTTTATCAATTATAAAAACAAATCTCACTCCCTATTATTTGGGGATGTGATAGAATTGGGAGATGAAAAGTATGGAAGAATGGTCCCTAGATGAAGAAAAGACCACTGAAGATGAAGAAGATAGTTGGGATCTTGGTTCGAAAACAAAACCATCGTATGGGGTCTCGATCATAATTCTAGCTTTGATGATCGTGGCATCAGCTGGCGGATTACTGATAGAAAATGTCTATCCCGATGACCCAGTACTTGAAGCAGGATGGATCGGAAACGCTCTGATATCGCTTGTGATAGGGGCTCCTCTTCTAGGAGGATCGATGGTCCTTTCGGTGCGTGGTTTCAAAGGGGCAAGGCTCGTATGGATGGGCATGCTGTATTTTGCCTTGACCAATTATGCTCTACATCTATTTGGAGCCGAGTTCAATCTATTCTTCCCTCTTTACGTAGGGATCGTGGTCCTATCTATTCTGGCGCTGTTATTCTCCTACAAGTCTACTGACGAGAAAGAGATAAGTCGATTAATACGTCATAATGTACCTATCAAATGGGTTGGAGTTTTCATCGCCGGAGTCTCTATGATCCTCATCGCTTTTCATTCAGTGATATATCTCGAGTTCGTTTTCAATGAAGAAATCCCCAACATAGTACTCGGGAAGGTCTATATGACGAGGATGATCTCAGCCATCAACCTTCTTTTTATAGTTCCTCTGGGCATTGCCAGTGCTTTCTGGATCTGGGATCGAAATCCATGGGGTCACATCCTCTCGATCGTGTGGAATGTTAATCTCGTGGTTTACACAGCGGCGCTCTCTTCAGCTACTTTAACTGCTTTTGAGACAGGAAATCTCAACAGTTTGAATGAGCTCGGTCTTTGGATCTCTTTAGCTATAGGTTCATTAATAGTCGTAGTCATACTGCTCGATCGGATGGAGACTGGCAAGATTTAGTAAGAGAACTGATCTTGGATAATATCTATCCCAAATAGTTCATTCCTTCTCCCTAATCACAAGTCTTCAGTAAAACTGTACTAATTTTTAAAAACCTAAAATATTTATTTAATAAGACTTTTCTTTTATCAGGTGTGATTCATATGGAGTACCAAGTGACATCCTCCTCTCCCTAAAGAAAGAGGCTTCCAGCCTTTCATGGGTTCTCCTCCGCTTCACGAGAGTTATACTTAAGTGTCAGGAGGAACAAGGTTCC
>JAZKSP010000061.1:0-9035 GCA_036626005.1 Thermoplasmatota archaeon
AGAGGAATTTAATAAATTCCTCGAAGAGAGAGGTCTTAGCCCTTAGTCGAGATAAGGTAATAAGGGAATATATTAATAAAGCAGCATGCATGTGAATACAAAATATGCGCTGCGAAAAGTTCGTCAATGAGTATATGCCTACAGTAAAAGCCAATATCGCTTATATATTATACAATGAATACAGTCTCAAACAGATCGAAATATCTGAAATATTGGATATAACGCAGCCCGCGGTCTCTCAATACATCAGAGGGAGCAGAGGGAAAACAACGGACCTATCTAAAGAGATAGAAAGGTCGATAGAGGAAGTTGCCGAAGAGATCTACGGTTTAAGCGAATCTGATAAGATCACCCAACAGGACGTTGATGACCTGATGTGTGAGATATGTAAAAAGATTTGAGTTGATCAACTCGAAAACTTTTTTTACTCTTCTTTGTCTTTATCCGGCTGATAGATATGAATAAAGTAGAGCTAGAGGAAAATCTAGTGGAAGGAATCCAAAAGGCCGTAACTAGTGTAACAGAAGAAACAGAAAAAGCCCTGCGAGAGGCAAAAGATAAGGAAGAAAAAGAGGGTGCCCAAGTTCAGTTAGAGGCGATCCTGGAAAATATAGATGTTGGAAAGAGTGAAAAAAGACCGATATGCCAGGATACGGGAACTCAGACTTTTTTCATAGAGGTTGGTGAAGATTTCAATGAGCTAGGCCTGCTGAAAAATGCTATAAACGATTCAGTGAAAAAAGCTACGGAAGAGATCCCTCTAAGACCTAACGCTATAGACCCTATAAGCGATGAAAACAGCGGAGATAACACTGGCCGTTTCATACCGTCGATACACTGGGATTTGGTTGAGGGAGATGAAGCTATCATCCATATCATTCCAAAAGGTGGAGGTAGTGAAAACATGAGCAAACTAGAGATGATGACGCCAGGAAGAGGTCTAAAAGGCGTAAAAGAGATCGTATTGGATCAGATAGCGGATATGGCCGGAAAGCCTTGTCCCCCCACCACAGTAGGTGTTGGTCTCGGAGGGGGAGCGGACATGGCAATGGAGCTTGCTAAAAAAGCCCTATTACGACCGGTCGGAGAAAGACATGCTGAAAGTAGGATCGCTGAATTGGAGGAAGAATTACTTGAAAAGGCCAATGAACTAGGTGTCGGTCCGATGGGTGTAGGAGGAGAGACCTCCGTCCTTGACGTTAAGATCGAATATGCCCATCGACATCCTGCTTCTTATCCTGTAGCGGTTCTCCCCCAATGTTGGGCTAATAGACAGGCAAAGCTCAAAGTCAATTCTAAAGGCGAAGTGGAGTTGATAAAATGAAAGTTTTTGAAACACCTCTTGATCACGAAAAAATAAAAAAGCTCCGAGTAGGAGACACTTTCTACATAACTGGTACTATCTTTACGGCTAGAGACGCAGCTCATGAAAAACTTCTGGAGATCGACGACGAAGACGTTCCTTTTGACCCTTCAAAGTACGCCATGTTCCACTGCGGACCTGCGATACATAAAGAAGAAGGGGAATGGAAGGTAGTTTCGGCGGGACCTACTACCAGTATAAGGATGGATATCTTCGAAGATGATTTCATCGAAAGATTCGGGACTAAAGTGATAATCGGAAAAGGCGGAATGGGAGAAAGAACCTTGAAAGCTTTAGAGAAACACGGCGGCGTGTATTGTCAGTATACAGGTGGTGCGGGAGCACTCATGGCAAACGCGATAAAGGAAGTCGAAGACGTTTACTTTTTAGAAGAATTGGGTATACCTGAGGCATTCTGGATGTTTAGAGTCGAAGAGGCAGGACCTTTCCTTGTGACCATGGACTCCGCCGGAAACAGCATCCATGATGATGTTGCGGAAGAGGTTTCGAAGAACCTTGAAAAAGTGAAATCCCAACTTTAAAACCCTTTATTTTCTTTTTAATAATATGGATGAGATGATCGAAGAGATAAGAGAAGCAAGAAGAATCACAGTTTTTACAGGTGCGGGGATGTCCGTCGAAAGCGGTATAGCCCCGTTTAGAGGGAAAGACGGTCTTTGGAACGAATTCGATCCTCAAGATGTGGCGAGTGCTTCGGCATTTGCTGAAGAACCTGAAAGATGTTGGGAATTATTCAAGCTTCAGATAGAAGAGTGTTTCGACAGCGAACCGCACCAGGGGCACTACTCCCTCGTAGAACTCGAAGATCACGGGTTGAATTCTGTGATAACCCAAAATATTGACGGACTTCATCAAAAAGCTGGGAGCGATCATGTACTAGAACTGCACGGATCACTCGATCGATTGGTATGTCAATCCTGCCAAAGTAATTTTAAGACGGAAAGTTTTCTTGATGAGATAAAAGAGGGAGGAATCCCTAGATGTGAGTGTGGTGAAGTACTAAAACCAGACGTGGTGCTTTTCGAAGAGACGCTTCCTCACAATGTATTAGAGCAAGCATGGAAAGAAGTCGAAGACTGCGATCTACTGTTATCATTGGGAACTTCAGCGGTTGTTCAACCCGCAGCATCGATACCGGCAGCGGCGAAAAGATCTGGAGCAAAAGTCATCGAGATAAACTTGGAAAGGACGCCGCTCACCGATGATATCTCAAATCACTTTTTGAAAGGAAAAGTCGGAGAGAAGTTGCCGGAACTGATCGATCCTCTTTGAAATGTTTTTTAAATTTTTAGGTTACTATTGTTCTTTATCTAATATATCTCCTATTTCTGTAGGCATCCTCGCGACCGAAACACCTGCATCCTCGAGAGACTCTATCTTCGATTCAGCAGTTCCTGTTCCGCCTTCTGAAACTATCGCACCTGCGTGTCCCATCCTTTTGCCTTCCGGTGCCGTCCTCCCTGCGATGTAGGCGACTACGGGCTTCTCGTATCCTTTCTTTATGTATTTAGCGGCACTTTCCTCAGCACTACCGCCGATCTCTCCTATCATTATGACAGCGTCAGTCTCTAGATCTTCTTCATAAAATTCCAATGCATCTATGAAATCCAAACCTACTACGGGATCGCCGCCTAATCCAAATGCGGTGGACTGGCCGTATCCTTTTTCAGTTATTGTGTTGACGATCTCATAGGTCAAAGTACCGCTTCTTGAAACCAATCCGATATTACCCTCTTCAAATATATGATTGGGCATTATACCTACTTTACTCTTTCCAGGTGAGATTATTCCTGGAGTGTTAGGACCTATGACGGTGGTGTCGTTCATCTCCGCAAGACGCATTATCTTTGCTGAGTCCTTGACAGGTATATTTTCCGTTATTATTACCACGGGATCCAACCCGGCCTCGATAGCTTCGAACGCTGCATCCTTGGCGAAAGGCGCTGGTACGAATATGATCGAAGCGTTTCCACCGACCTCTTCTTTAGCACTCTCAACAGTATTGAAAACTGGAACTCCTTTTACCTCTTTACCGCCTTTTCCAGGAGTTACGCCAGCGACTATTTCTGTTCCATATTCTCTCATATATTTCGTGTGAAAGATCCCCTGCTGACCGGTTATGCCCTGAACGATGACTTCCGTTTCTTCATCTACTAATATTCCCATATTTCGGGTGATTATGTAGATATTATTAAATGCTTTGTTTCGATGAGAGGGGAAGAGAGGGCTACACTACTTGCGATTCAAATTATTAATCATAATTGTTTTAAACTCGATACACTATATAGGGAAGGAATAGGGGGTGAAAAGTATGTTCGACGAGATAGCGCCAGTATATGACTATTTTTCATGGTTATTTCTTCCAGATATTGAAAATTATATTTTGAACGATGTCAAGTTGGGTGAAAATGATGAAGTCTTAGACGTAGGAGGAGGGACCGGAAAACTGATAAAAACGGTGTTGAAAGAAAATCCTAGAGTCAAGGGATATGTACTAGACAGATCAAGAGGGATGATGGAGAGAGCCCCTATAAAACAGGAGGTCATAATGGGAGACTCCGCTAATCTTCCTTTTGGCTCTGACTCCTTCGATTTCGTGTTCTGTGTCGACGCTTTACATCACTTTGAAGACAAAAATAAAAGCCTAACCGAGATGATTAGAGTTTCAAGACCGGATGGAGAAATAATAATATTGGAACTAGATCTAGAAAAATACATTACAAGATTTGTTGAATATGTAGAACGTTTTTTAGGAGAACCTTCAAAGTTTTATGAGAGAGAATACATCAAAAATATTTTTCTCAAGAATGGTTTTAATGTTAGCATCGAAAATGTCAATTTTTTCCAGTACATACTTAGTGCGAAAAAAGAATAGACAGCGAAATGAAATCATTGACAGAGACTCGCTAAAATTTATCATCTCAACGCAAAGCCTTTATAATACTCTTTGGCTCTTATGCAAAACAGTATGGAGGTGCTCTTGATTGGCTAGAGATTCCTATAAAAGTTGTCCTGTCTGCGATTCTAGTTTACCCGGAGAGGCGGAGGAATGTTCAAATTGTGGAGCCATCTTAAAACTTTTCGATATCGATATAGATATAGATGAAGGAGTGTCAAAGGAATCTATTGAAAGAGTCAAGAATTTGATTCTAGAAGAAGGGGAAGATGAAGAATTACTTGAAAAATTCAGAGAAATAGAGTTCTCTCCGATTGTGAATGAAGATAAGGAAGGAGAAGAAGTCGAAGAAGTCGTGACTTTTGCCTGCCCCATCTGCGATAGCGAAGTGGGAGAAAATGCATCTCAATGTCCTAACTGCGGAGCTATATTTGAAGAGGAAAATGATGAAGAAGATTTTGAGGAGGAAGCGGAAACGATTTCTGAATTAGAGCCAGATATGGGAGAAACTATTACTGAAGATGAAGAAGAGGAAATGAAGAGAGATTTCCAAGATGACATAGATTCCTATCAAAAAAGGATCGATCGATTCGAAAATTCAGGCTTTGCTATGAAATACTTGAAAGAAGATGTAAGCGAATTGCAGGAAGCGCAGAGTGAAGGAAATGAAAGAAAGAGTGAAAGGATCTTAGAGCAAATAGAAGATAAGATTGAACATGTAGAAAATATCATGGAGATTACAGCTAAATGTGAAAATTTTTTGACCATTTTATCTGAAAAAATCAATGTCTCAGAGATGGAAAAAAGGATAGACAAAATATATGAGGGATGTGAGATCGGTGAATATGAAGTGGCTTCTAATAGAGCCGAAAATATACAAAAAGAAATCATAGAGGAACTGAACGAATTCGAAGAGGTAGGATGGCTGGATGACAAGATCGATGAAAAGATCGAAGAAGCAAGAGAATTGGTATCCAATATCAAAGCCGATCTGAGCAAAGAGAGAGTTGAGGAAAAAATCGAGGCAGCATTAGCAGCCAAAAAGGAAGGCGATATAAAAGAGGGGGTTCATAAGGTAATTGAAGCATTCAACTCTGCCTCGAAGATCTTAGAAATATCGGAGAAGATCGATGAAGCAAACAAATATTTGGAAGATATCCAACAGAGAGGTATTGAAGCTTCGGAATATCTAGAAAGTATAAAGGATGCTAAAAGAAAAATAGAAACAGATGAAGAAGAAGCCGCACTTGGGTTAATTGAAAAATGCATAGAAGATATGGAGAATAGATTAGAGGAAGGTGAGGGGGAAAAAACTAAGGAACAGGATTCTCAAGAACTCAACGAAAAAATACAAAATAAGAGATCTCAAATGGAATCTCTTTTGGAACAAGCCGGAAAGTTCGATATTGAGACCAGTAAAGGAGAGGAAAAGATAAATGAGGCGATGAGATACATAGAAGAGGAAGAATATGAAACGGGACTAACTACTTTAGAAGAGATTGAAGAAACATATCGAGGGAAAGTGGAAAACGAAATAGATGAAATGATAGATTCGATGAAGGAAGAAAGTGATGAAGATCTCTTCGAAAAAGAATTCCCCTTTGAAGAGGTTGAGGAATTAATGGATGAAAGAGACTATGAAAAGATCTTAGGTCTTATCGAAGAAGTGGAGAAAAATATGGAAAAGCAAAAAGAAACTAAAGAGGATTTAGCGGAAGATATCTCGAAGTTCGAAAACATTATCAATTCTAGTGAAAATTTGGATTTCGATATGAAAGAGGTGAGGGATCTCCTTGAAGATGCGGAAGATAAAATGGAGGAGGAAAACTGGTCCGGGGCAAGAGAGTACATAAAGAGTTGTGAAAGTACAGTAAAGCAAAAGCTATTAGATTTTCTGAAAGGTGAGATAAAGAGGGCAAAGAAAAAGTTAAGAGATGTTGATAATGAAGATGTCGATGTCACCAAACCAATCGACTTTTTAAAAGATGCGAATCGAGCTAGAAAAGAAAATCAGTTAGAGAAAAGCTTCGAGACTTTAGAAGATTACAAAGAAGAGATGGAAAAAATATTTGATAATACATGACATCTAATATTAAACTCATAGTTTTCGATATGGACGGAGTCCTTGTAGATGTTTCCAGTTCATGGGCTTGGGTCCACGATCATTTTGGAGTGAATAACGATGAATCATTAGAAGCGTACATGAACGGTAATATAGATGATTTAGAATTCATCAGGAGGGACATCGAGCTTTGGAAAAGCGTTGAGAGAAGTATTTGTAAAGAGGATATCATCGATATACTGCACGAAGTTCCCCAAATGGACGGTTATGAAGAATGTATCCCTGTACTCAGCAGGAAATACAAGACAGCTATCATAAGCGGGGGTCTGAGACCCCTAGCAGAATTTCTCGACGGAAGCTATTTTGATAGGATTATGGCCAACGATGTAGAAGAGATTGATGGGAAATTAACAGGCGAGGGCATTTTAGATGTTGAACTCAAGAACAAAGGAAAAGCCTTCGACAAATTATTATCCGAGATGGAAGTTGAAGAAAAAGAGACGGCAGCGATCGGAAATAGTCATATCGATACTCCGATGTTGAAAAAAGCAGAGATGGGAATTGCTTTCGATCCAGCAGATAAAAAAGTAAAGGAAAGCGCTGATATAATCATCGAAGAAAAGGATCTTAGTCTTTTACTAGAATGGTTATGAACTACTCCTCCCCCCTGTCGGTGTAAACCAGTGAACTTTACGGCCTTTAGTCTCCTTGAACGATTTTTACTTCATGGTTTCTAAGTATATCCAAGATTTAAAAAACCTATATATTTCTCTAGATATAAAATAATCAATTAAATGTAGTTTCAACGTCCTTGTTTTGATTTCAATAATTTTGCCAATTTCTCATTCTCTTCATTATTACCTATGACCACAATCACATCCTTTTCATTGATTTTGACCTTCGGAGATGGGTTAGTGATCAAATTCCAATTTTTTGGACTTTTATTGTCTTTCCGCTTTTCAGATTTGTATTTAGCTATAGCGACCATCAAAGGTCCACCCATAGAATGCATCTTTTTTTGGAATCCACCAACCGTCATCCCGTTAGCATACGAACTAGAGGAGATGACGTATTGTTGTATATCGGAACCCGAAGTCGAGGTGGTGATGTCCTCTACGAAGCGTGCAACCTCCGGTTCAAAGGCGGCACTAGCAACCATCCGACCTGCCATCTCGGTTGGCGAAGATACATAGGTCACACCTGCAGAGTAAAGCGTATCCTTCAGTTCGTCGTTATTGATAGAAACTATCATCCTAGCTTCGGGGTTTATATCCTTCACCGTTAGTGATATGATCAGGGACTCTGTATCATCATCAGTAGCTATGACTATCGTTTTGGCATTTTTTATATTCGCCCTTTTAAACACCTTCTTATTTTTAAAGTCTCCAAAAACTGTATAGAGATATTTCTCGTCGCCTGCATCTCGGATCTTGGTTATCTCATCTTCGTCATCGGTTATCACAACTGTTTTCTGCTTGGTAGCCATCAGTTCATCCAAGGTCACTTCACCTATATTTGTCCAGCCACATATAACTACATGTTCATCAAAATCTGTTCCATCCATACCTAACCTCTCCCTTTTTCTTGCTTCGTTAAATGCATCGGTTATATTGCCAATTATAGCACCTAAAAAGGTAAATGTGAAGATTATTAAGAAGAAGGAAGCGATCTTACCTTCGGTAGTGACCGGATATCTATCCCCATATCCCACAGTAGATAAAGTCACGATAGAGTACCAAAAAGCGTCGGCAAAATCATCTGGGCCTGTGTAGTCAGCATCTCTATCAGCTGGTTCTTCATATTCAAACGCATAGAAACAAATGGAGCTAACGATAAACACTACCATGAACAATACTATCAGTTTCCAAATTCTTTTAATAAAGAACTTGAGAGCCATATTGATAAAACTATTAGATTGGTTTGGTTATATATAATTTTTTAATTTACAAGTTAATCAAAATTCTAATGGGAATTTAGATTATAAGTGATTATTATCTCCTACATTTATGATTATCTAAAAAATAGAATCAATAAAATCACGGTACATACCTCCTTAGGAATAAGGCTTTCTTTTCTGCAGACCGAACGACCGAATGAGAGGGGGAACGTTATTCCTCTGTTTTTCGGTGGTTTCCTAGAAATCACGAGAACTTGTTTCGAGTGAGATGAGGCCTTTAGTCCTTTGAAACTTGACATGCTTCAAGTCACCAAAACATTTTATGCTACCGTGAGTATTAAACATAATGTAATGGAATTCGATGAATTAGAGGGTGAAGATCTTGAGGATATAGCCAAAAAGATCCAAACAATGGAGATCAGGGGAGCGGCAAAAATCGCTAGAGCCGGAGCGTTAGCTCTCAAAAGAGTTGTAGAAGATTACGAGGGAGATGATGCTGAAGAGCTTAGATCTAAAATGGAGAGAGGAGCTGAAATACTTCGCTCTACTAGACCTACAGCGGTCTCCTTAGAAAATGCGATAGATCAGGTGATGATCGAAGAGTATGAGGGGGCCGATGATTTGAAAAATGGGATTTCAAACAGAGCATCGAATTTTATTGAGAGATCACTTGAGGCAAAGGACAAGATCGCTGAATATGGAGGGAAAAGGATAGCCGAGGGGGATGTGATTCTTACCCATTGTAACAGTTCCATGGCGATCGGAGCGATAAAATATTCATGGGATCAGGGTAAAG
>JAZKSP010000003.1:0-37169 GCA_036626005.1 Thermoplasmatota archaeon
AAGATACTAACGTCGGGACTTGGAGAAGTGAAGAAGAGGAAGAAGAGTAAAAACCTTTTCCAAAGACCCTCTTTTTATATTTTTACTTTTTTCGAGGATTCATATCTCATATCTTATTTCTTTTGGTAATTTCATCCCATCCCCTTCTTCTGAGTATACTTGAAGAATATTATATATATCTGGTTTATAAGATATCTTTTTTTGTATTTTGCATCGATCTTTTAAGAGATTTCCCACTCGCATTACATCCTTTTCATCCAAGTAATTTGGAGTGTATACTCTGATAATATGTTCTTCAGAGTCTTTTTTCTCTCTGATCCATCTAGTGGTAACTTGAGCCCCCCAAATTTTATCCTCATGGACCAGGTTTCTTATTTTACTCCATACATCATCCACTCTTTCGGGTAAAACGGGGACTTCCCATTTACCACTGAGATAAGCGTCATCCACTGCTCTCTTATCAATTTTTTTGACTTTAGGATTTTTATAATCCTTTAAATGAGCTTTTTTCATAGATTCTGGATCTGAAACATCATTTTCTTCTATATATTCGTTAACTCTATCCGGACTATCTTCTAATCCACAGAGTAACCACTCTTTCCCTTTTTCCTTTACTTCTGAAGGATTTTCGTTTATAGGTGACATATTTTATTTGGATATTGGTACTGAACGTAATAAATCTTTCTTCTTAATATATATTTAGATATTACTTAATAAAAACCAAAAAGTTATCCTATTTAACTAGAATATAGTTCTCTTAGTATGGCCATCAATCAACTTTCTTCGAGAATATATTTTTTAAGAGCCCATTTTACACCTTGATTTTTGCATGAAGGAGCGACTTCATCCGCTACTTCCTTTACATAGTTTGGAGAATTTCTCATGGCGATCCCTTTACCAGCAAATTCCAACATCTCGATATCGACTTCATCGTCTCCTAGAGCTAAAACATCATCTTCTGAAATACTCATCTTTTCACAGACCAATTCAAGAGCTTTCTTTTTAGAGACTTGGGAAGGATAAACGGTCAATGCAACCCACTTTTGAAATCGATGATGTCTGTCCAATCTCACGTTATCAGAAAGATTTTCAACATAGTTCTCAAAGTCTTTCAATCTTTCTTGACTACCCCCATCAGCGTGCATCATGATAGAGACCGGCGAACCTTCATCTAACGCCTCAATGTTATTGTCAACAAGTCTTGTCACAGAGTTTGGTTCAAGCTGTGCGTTTTTTTCGACTCTTTTTCTTCTCCAAAATTTTTTCTCCTTAAAGATCGTAGTTATTTCGAAATCCTTTTCGTCAGAATATATGATGAGTTCCTCCGCAATATCACGATCTAAATGGATTTCAAACCAGTCTTTGCATTTTCCTATACCCTTCCAGCCCGGTCCGATCACCCTTGCTCCGTTAGTACATATCAGAGGATACTTATCGATATTCAAATCTTCTAAAATTAGTGAAGTTGAAAATCGCATCCTAGTTGTCGCTGGGATTATAGGCACATCCTTTCCCAGTATTCTCTTAAGGACTCTTACATCTTCTGGGTGTAGCCTTTTGTCCGTGCAGAGAGTGCCGTCAAGATCGATCGCTACGGCCTTATATTCCATCAAAGTAAAGCTTGTTTTACTGATATAAAATCTTATTCCAAGAAAGATTTTTATTGTTTAATAAAATATTAATGAGGGATAAAAGATATATCTATATTCATATCCCTTCATATACAGACATATCTAAATCATCGATCGAAATATTCTCACCTTCGCCTCTTAAAATCTCCTCATACATCTCTTTTTCCTCCTCTAGAGAAAATTGATGTCCTTTTTCCATAACCGCTATGTAGTTAAATAACTCGCTGTGTTTTTCTTTTTTCTCCGCTAAGCTATAATATAACTCATACGCATTTTTTTCCGCTTCAATCGCTGATTCTAAGGCCTCTATGAACGAATTCACTTTATCATTATCAATCTCGATAAACTCTCCTTCATGAGGGGGTAAACCTTTTCCATCAGGGACAATATATTCTTTATCCCCAAATTCATGCTTGTGAAGTTCGAGAAGCCTTTGTTTGTGATCTAATTCATCTTCTGCTAGACTTTGGAAACGGTCTGATGCCAGGCCAGAAAGCTTTTCAGATATCACCTTATAAGCGGCATAAGCGTTTTCTTCTCCTTTTATAGAATAACCTAAAAGTTCTTCAAAGCTTATCTCGTCAAATTCAGACCTCATGATTATCACAGGGTAATAACTTTACCTATTATTAATCTCTTTCCAACATACTATAAATATGTTTATAATGAAATATTTTTATCTCTTCTAAAAAAAGAGCTCGATATTAAGAAAACAATAGAGGGTTCCTAGTTCAAAAGATACTTGGGGAGTAATAGAACCGGGCCCGAGGATCACTAGGATCTGCCCGTTTTTTACTTCCGCCGGTATCTAGCTTCGAATCAGGGAGTTCGTATTCTTCTAATACTTTCTTTACCCAATCTTCATCTTTTGTCATGTCGACCAATTTTTCTACTTTGAACTTCTTTCGAAGATCACGGATGATATCCCCAGTGAAAAACTCCTGGGTTTTATTTGGATTCACCACCGCATACGAATTTGGAGTTTTAGCTAGGGCCAAAAGTTGATCATTTTTCATCAAACCATCGACAACCTTCCTGAAATATTTCCCATGTTTTAAGCGTTTGATCGTAGGTTTATCTATGTAAGGAAGCATATCTCTTAAAAATTTCGATAGATTCACACGATTTGTATTTTTATAAGTGTCCCACCTCTCACTGTATTCAGATTTGACGAATGCTTCTCTTCCTATCTCATCTCTAATATCTTTAGATTTCAAGAAATATGGACGCAATTGAAGTTTTTTATCTACCTTTTTTACATCTCGCAAAGACTCATATTTTAGGTGTTCAAGTTTTATATAGTCAGCATGTTCATCCGTTCTATGGCTGAATTCTTCAATAAATTTCTCGTTACTATACCTCCTAACCAAGGACGTATTCATTTCGATAAGTTCGAACTCTTGTAATATCGAGTCCATATGTTATGTCATCTATCCTCCATTACTTATTTGTTTTGGTGATTTATAGAAGGGTCTATAGCTTTTTAATATATGTGGTTAATAAAAAAATATACTTTTGACTAATAAGGCATATGAAAAACTTATTGAAAAGTCCTATACAAAAAGTTAAAACAAAATTAGGTCACTAACTAACACATGTGCCGATAAAAAAGGTGTAAGAACAGATGGCTGATCCTGAGTACAGCGGTTTTTTTGCAGAGTTCTATGATATCCTACATTCAAATCTCAATGATGAGGAATTTTACAAAAATTTGGCTGATCAGTACGGCCCTCATATATTGGAGATTGGAAGCGGAACAGGGAGGTTACTTCTACCACTCGCTAGGGAAGGATATGAAGTAACTGGATTAGAATTGAACGATGATATGCTAGAGATATGCCGAAAAAAAATGAAGGATGAAAGTAAGGAAACGCTAGAGAATATCGAGCTCATTAAAGGTGATATGAGGGATTTTAAAATCGATAAAAATTTCGAACTCATCATCGCCCCATGTAATGTGATATGTCATATTCTCAAACGAGTGGATCTCAGAAAGGCTCTATCTTGTTTCAAAGACCACCTGGCTGAAGAGGGAGTCCTTATCATAGATAACAGTATGCCCAATGTTGAGTCCATGGTAAAAAATAATGAGGAGGAAAAGGTACTCGAATTTACACACCCTAGAAACGGTAGAAAGATCGTCAGTAGTATCACTCCTACATATGATTTTGTCAAACAAATCGAAAAAGATACCATAGTCATTAAGGAGTTTGAAGGGAATAAAAAAACGAGAGAAGCAAAAGTCGAAGAAAAGCTCACCTTCTATTTTCCTAGAGAATTGAGAGCGTTACTCAGGTCAGAGGGATATGAAATATTTGAAGAAAGAGGGTCTCTAAATAAGGAAGTTCCTATAGAAGAGAACAGCGATGAGATGATTTTCCTGTGCAGAGCTTCAAATTGAGTAGTTTTAAATTTATCATCTTTATCCTTAGAAAATTTTAAAATACCCGAGTTAGATTTTTAATTGATATCTAAAATGTTCGACCTAGACAAACTAGAAACTGATGAGAAAACTGAGATAAGGGCCGGGATAACGACTTTTCTCACAATGGCTTATATAATAATTGTCAATCCAGCTATACTTTCCGCTGCCGGTGTACCTCTTTCTGGAGTGCTGTTCGCTACGGTCATCGTCTCTGCCTCAGCATGCATCTTGATGGGAGTGTATGCAAACCTCCCTTTTGCGCTCGCTCCCGGAATGGGTCTTAATGCGTTCGTGACTTATACGCTGATACTCGGTCAAGGAGTGATATGGGAGACAGCTATGGGAGCTATAATATTTTCAGGTATAATATTCATGTTACTATCTCTCCCTGGAATAAACGTAAGAGAGAAGATGTTGAGAGCCATACCAGAACCGCTGAGACTCGGTGTTGCTTCAGGTATAGGTCTTTTCCTAGCTTTCATCGGTCTGCAGGACGGAGGGGTTATCGTGGCAGACGAGGCGACACTAGTCGCCTTTGGAGGTATGAGTTGGACAGTCGGTCTTTTCATAGTAGGTTTGATATTGACTGGGATATTACTTTACAAGAAACAGAAAGGGGCCTTAATAATAGGTATACTGAGTGTAACAGCTTTAGGGCTGATATTGACTACATTAGGAACCGTCAAAGTGGCGACTTTACCGGAGAAAGTTGTACAAATGCCCGATATCTCTCTGGTCGGAGATATCAATTTCGTAAACGTCTTTACCATAGCAATGATAGGGCCTCTATTCACTCTACTTTTTACAGACTTGTTCGACTCTATATCTACCTTCCTCGGAGTTGCAGAGGCTGGAGATTTTAAAAAGGAAGACGGAGCCCCTAGAAATACAGGCAAAGCTCTTTTCGTCGATGGCTTCGCTACTACCATATCGGGCATCTTCGGGACTTCACCCGCGACTACTTACGTTGAGAGCGCAAGCGGTGTAGAAGAAGGAGGGAGATCAGGTATGACTGCGGTAGTGGTAGGATTACTATTTCTTCCTTTCATGTTCATTAGCCCAATAATTGGGATGATCCCGGCAGTCGCTACAGGACCTATTCTCGTGCTTGTAGGTCTATTCATGACAAAAACCGCTCAGAAGATAAAGTGGGATGATTACGAAGATTCCATCCCCGCTTTCATAGCGATGATCGCTATACCGCTAACATTCAACATCACCAATGGAATAATCTTGGGAATAATTACCTATGTGATCATAAAATCGATATCTGGAGAATTCAGAGAAATACCGATTACTCTCTGGTTCATATTTGCATTCTCGATAGCCGTGCTTTTTCTGTTGTAGGTCAAAAATACCAAGTAGTTTTAGTAAACCAAAAAGTCGATAAAAATTTTTAATCCGGTTGTCTAAGAGTCACCACTTTCTCTGATTCGCATTATCAAATATCAACTACTATTGTAATTGTTGCTTCTCTCTTCTGAAGTACTAAAATAACTCTTTCTATGTTTTCGGCAAGTCAATTTTTTAAACTAATCCCGAAATATACATCGCTCAATTCCTCAAAGCTATAAGCTTGCTTTTTTTGGGCCTCCTCTACTTTCCTATATCGTTTTTAGCCCTCACGAAAAAAAATTTCAATTTCATACTTGTAATGTGTTCCTCTTTATCGACTTATCATAATTATATTTATATATCTTTATAGAAAAGTAGCATCGGACATGTCATACCAGCATCTCCCTTCCAGAATTCTGATATGTTCAATTTAATCACAGTATATCCTGCATACTCGAGAATCTTGCCTGTATTCTTGTAACCTTCAGGAAGAAGTATTTTTCCTTCACCTAAGTAAAGCATATTTATCGGCTTGTTCTGATATCTAGTATCCTGTTCCTCCTTTTTTATCTCCACCAGCTCAAAATCTTCGAAATGATCTGTATCCACTATATCTGGACAGACAGCGAGAGTACCGTTTCCTATGAAATTAACACCGGACAATAGATGGAAAACTTCTGAAAACGGCACTTTCACGACTTCTACATCGGGTAAGTGCTCAGAGAACTGATTTATGCCGCTCTCGTTAGTTCTATCTGATATCCCTACGAATATCTTCTTCTGGTCTGTGACCAAGATATCGCCGCCTTCTATCGTACCTGGTGGGTCGATACTTTTTATATTGTAACCTTTCTCAACTAAATATTTCCTTATACTGTTCTCCTCTCCCCTCCTTTCTGACACGCCGAACCTGCATATCACTGCTGTATTAGAATTTTTACCTATAAAGGCAGTGTCCTGAAGGAAAATACTATCCGGATAAGCTTCAAGAGGAGAGAGTTCTTCAACTTCAACTCCATTTTTCTCTAAGAGCTTCGCATAATCCTTGTGTTGTTCCAATGCCTTTTTGGGATCGATAGTATCTTTAAGAGGATTCTTAGAGAGACAATCCTTATAAGTTTCACCAGGTGGTCTAACCAATACTTCATCAAATAATCTGTCCATAGCTTCCACTAGCTTGAAAGGAGATTCTACAGATATAAAATTTTAGTAACGTGAATCAAAAATTTCAAATTGATCTTTCTTCCGGAAAAGATAAAACGCATGAGGCATACTACCAAACCATGGAGATCAAGATCCCTTATGCCGGCGATAAGGTAAAAGTTGATATCGAAGAGGAAAAAGTGAATGCGGTTTTTTATCCGAACGAAGTTGAGAAGAAGGATGAAGAACAGGTCATCCTAGATGCACTAGAAGATCCTATAGATAAAGATAAATTTTCTGAATTCATCAATGACGAAACATTATTCATAGTCAATGACGCTACCAGACCGACTCCTACCGCCCGAGTATTGAAGTTGATGGAAAAAGAGATAGAAGAGCATGACGTAGAGTTCATCGTTGCAACCGGCTCTCACCGTGAGCCAACTGAAGAGGAATACGAGCAAATATTCTCCGACCTTTACCGAACCAATAAGGAAAATATCTATTATCACGACGCAAAGAACGACGAAATGGTGGACCATGGTAAAACAGAGAGAGGTACACCCGTAAAGTTCAATAAAAAGGTATGCGAAGCCGAGAAAGTTGTTGCGATCAATACAGTCGAACCCCACTACTTTGCGGGTTTCACCGGTGGTAGAAAATCTTTCCTGCCGGGGATAGCTTCTTATGAGACTATCACTGCGAACCATGAATTTGCGCTAGAAAGTGAAGCGCAAACCCTCAAATTGAAGGAAAATCCAGTTCACGAAGACATGATGGAAGCTTTCCATAAGTACGAAGGCGAAGTGTTCGCACTCAATATGACTTTAGACAAAGATGGAGATGTTCACAGCGCAACCGCTGGCAACTTGGAGAAATCCTTCTTGAAAGAGGCCGAAGTGGCCAAAAAAGTGTTCGGCGTCTCGATCGATCAAAGATCAGAGGTTGTAGTCACCGCAGCACACCCTATAGATATCAATTTATATCAAAGTCACAAAGCATTAGAGAACGGAAAACTAGCACTAAAAGATGGAGGTATAATCATATTGGTCTCCGCGTGTCCAGAAGGTATCGGACCGAGAAACTTCTACGATCTGATGGCTTCTATCGACGATCCAGAAAAGGTTATGAAAAAGATAGAAGGTGGATACAAACTCGGTTATCATAAAGCCGCGAAGATGGTAGAGGTGTGTGAAAACTCATCGATGTGGTGTGTTTCCGATTTGGAGGAAGAGGTAACCGAAAAAGCGTTCATCGAGTCAAAAGAAGATATTCAAAGCGCTATCGATGAGGCTTTATCAAAAACAGACGGTAAGGCGACATTCCTCGTAGAAGGCGGGATGGTCGTACCAACAGTAGATAACGAGTGATTTCCTAACAATTGATACTTTTAGAAAATATCTAGACTATCGGGTCCTAGAATCACAGCTTTAAGAAAGGAAGAAGTAAAGAAAAGGGTTTTGGTAGGTTAAGTTAGTACGGAAGACTATCGTGGTCCTCAAGGAATTCTTCTTCTGCTCTCTCACGAAGTTCTGTTCTCCTGATCTTTCCGCTTATCGTCTTCGGAAGCTCCTCGACAAATTCGATTTCTCTGGGATATTTGTAAGGTGCGGTGACCTCTTTCACGTGATCCTGTAGCTCCTTCACTAGTTCTTCGTCTGGTTCGTATTCGTCGTTTAATATGATGTACGCTTTGACTATTTTTCCCCTTACCTCGTGTGGAGCGCCGATGACCGCCGGTTCCTGAACAGCAGGATGTTCCTGAAGGGCACTTTCGACTTCGAAAGGTCCAATTCTATAACCTGAAGCTTTTATCACGTCGTCGGCTCGACCGACGAACCAGAAGTAACCGTCCTCGTCTTTGTATGCTCTGTCTCCAGTGTAATACCAGTCTCCAGAGAAGACACTAGCGGTCTTATCCTCGTCTTTCCAGTATTCCTTGAACAATCCAGGGGGTCTTTCGGGTTCAACCTTCAATGCTATGTGTCCTTCCTCACCTGTTGGAACTTTGTCGCCGTTGTCGTCTATTATATCTACTTCATGGCCTGGAGTTGGTTTACCCATCGAACCCGGCTTGACCTCCATGGTCGGATAGTTGGCGACCAATGCAACAGATTCGGTCTGTCCATAATAATCGTAGATCCTGAGACCTGTGAAATCTTCCCACTTATCTATGACATCTGGATTTAAAGGCTCACCTGCACTCAGGCAGTGTCTAAGCGAGCTTAAATCATAGCTCTCCACGTCCTCGTTTATCATCATCTTATATATCGTAGGAGGTACGCAGAAAGTAGACACATTATAATCCTGCAATATTTTGAGAGCTTTCTTTGGATCGAATTTTCCGGTGATGTTCTGCTGGACCACAGTCGCTCCAACGATCCACTGTCCGAAAAGTTTGCCCCATACGGCTTTAGCCCAGCCATTATCGGCTATCGTCCAGTTTATGTCATCTTTCGTAAGGTCTTGAACATATCTTGCGGTCACTTCATGTCCAAGTGGATAAGATTGGGTATGCAGTACCATCTTAGGTTTTCCAGTTGTTCCAGAAGTGAAATATATGAGAAGTGGATCGTCGCTCTTCGTTTCTTCTACCTCGTCTTTACTGAGTTCAGGAGAAGAACCATCTAACAGCTCTTCAAAATTCTTCCATCCTTCCTTGTCCTCTTCGGCCTTGACCAATATGTGATTTTCGAGCGAGGAAAGTTCCTCTTCATCTCTCACCTTTTCGACCTTTTCGTGGTTGGACCAGTCCGTGACGATAGTACTTGCTTCAGACCTATTGACTCTGTACTTGATATCTTCTGAGACAGCGAGATTAGGAGTCGGGATGGGTATCACTCCGAGCTTCATCATTCCTAGGACCGCAACGTACCACTCTGGTATCCTGTGGATAAGGACCATCGCTCTATCTCCTTTTTCCATCCCCATGTCCTTCAGAGCATTGGCAAATTTGTTGGAAAGCTTTTTTAGCTCTTTGAAAGTATGTTTTTGAGCTTTCTCTCCCGAATTATCTATCGAGATCAATGCAGTTTTGTCCGGCATCTCCTTTGCTCTCTCATCTACTTCGTCGAAAGCGAAATTATAGAACTCGGGAACGTCCCACTCGAATTCCTCTCTCACCTTCTCGTAATCGTACATGTTGTGTTCTTCAGCCATACTAATCAGAGCGGTAACTATACTAAAAATAGATAAATCTTTCCCATCATATATGTAGAGCTAAAAAATCGGTCTTCTGAAGAGATATATAGGGACTATTTCTCCCCTTTTCTGAAGGTTTTAAGACTATTGACTAAGAAAAAATTCGACAATTTTATATATGGGTCAATCATACAACCCAATAGAATCACCTCAATTAGATAATATAATACAGGAGAGATAACATGAAAGAAGCAGTTATAGTCTCAGCGGTAAGGACTCCTCAAGGTAAATTCGGTGGAGCATTCAAAGATCTTAAAGCTGTGGACCTTGGAAAAACAGCTATAGAAGGTCTTTTTGAGAAGGTAGAGGCGAGACCTTCTGCCTCTGAAGATAGAAAACTTTGCAGACCCTCGAAATTTAGAAATATAGATAATGCTCCCGTTGAGGAAGAATATCACGATTGGAATGATGACTCTATTTCATTAGATATAGACGAGATAATAATGGGGAACGTTTTACAGGGAGGCCAGGGACAAAATCCTGCTCGTCAAGCAAGTATAATGGCGGGTATGCCGAGAGAGGTCCCAGCTTACACTGTGAACAAAGTCTGTGCTTCAGGGATGAAAGCGGTGACGCTGGCAGCGGAAAAAATAGAGAGCGGTAAAGCAGATGCGATGATCTCCGGAGGATTTGAAAATATGAGCAACGCACCATATATACTTCCAGATCACCGTTGGGGAGAACCTATGGCTCTTAATACCGAAAGCAAGATAAAGGATATGATGGTCCTTGACGGACTCTACGAAACATTCTATGATTGCCATATGGGCATCACGGCGGAGAACTTGGCAGAAGTCTATGAGATCTCAAGAGAAGAACAGGAAAGATTGAGTGTCGAAAGTCACAATAGAGCGATGAGAGCTATCGAGAATGGATTATTCGAAGAAGAGATAGTTCCAGTAGATGCTGGACGTGATGTTGTAAAGAAGGACGAGGCACCTAGAGACACCGACCTTGATTCTGTAAAAAACCTTCCGCCGGCATTTAAAGAGGATGGTACGATCACCGCCGCAACATCATCTAGTATCGCGGACGGTGCTGCCGCATTACTTCTCACATCTAGGGAGTACGCAGAAGAAAGGGACCTAGAAGTTATGGGTTCTATCGGAGATTATGCCTCAGTAGGACTCGATCCACAGTATATGGGTCTTGGTTCTTCCGTTGCTATGGAAAAGATCTTTGAATCAACTAGCTACGGTTCAGAAGATATCGACGTTTTCGAGGAAAATGAAGCATTCGCGGCTCAGATCCTCGCGTGTATGAAAGAAAATGGATCTCCAAAGTACGGGGTCGGTATGAACGAGGATGGTAGTGAGTACATAAATCCTCACGGCTCCGGTATCTCACTCGGTCATCCTATAGGAGCTACCGGGGCAAGAATCTTGGTTACCCTAACTCACGAACTCAAAAGACAAGACTATTCTCGTGGGGCTGCAAGCCTTTGTGTAGGTGGCGGTATGGGTATGGCCACCTTAATTGAAAGATGAAAGGATTCAACTCGTTTTGAAATCAACAATCTTATAAGTAATGAAAATTTGCCAAACTATGGTAGGAGGTATTTAGATATGGATATAGAAGATATAAAAAAAATAGGCGTGGTAGGTGCAGGTACGATGGGTCAAGGTATCGCTCAGACCGCGGCCCAGAGTGGTTTTGAAGTGTGGATAAGAGACATCGAAGATGAACTGTTGGAAGGAGCTGTGGACTCCATCAAGGGTTCTCTAGAAAGGAATGTAGAAAAAGAAAGAATATCTGAAAAAGAAAAGAATAACATCTTGGGTAGTATCCATACAACACTCGACCTTGAAGATTTAGAAGAGTGCGACGTGATAATCGAAGCTGTAATCGAAGACGTAGACATCAAAAAAGATGTATTCAGGAAATTGGACGAGATATGTACTCCAAAGACAATATTGGCTAGCAACACCTCTACCATACCGATAACGGAATTGGCCTCCGCTACTGAACGACCTGAAAGATTCATAGGTATGCACTTCTTCAATCCGGTTCCAATGATGGATTTAGTAGAAGTGATACGAGGACTTGAAACAGATGATACCACCCGAGACATAATCTTCTCGCTGACCCAAGAGATCGGTAAAGAACCTGTAGAGGTTAAAGATTCTCCAGGTTTTGCTGTAAACCGGATGCTCATACCGATGATAAACGAAGCTATATTCACTCTACAAGAGGGTGTAGCTTCGAAAGAAGATATCGATAAGGTCATGAAGATGGGAGCTAATCATCCCATGGGTCCTCTAGAGTTAGCAGATATGATAGGATTGGATGTAGTTTTAGAGATAATGGAAGTACTTCACGAAGAGATGGGTGATCCAAAATATCGTCCCTGTCCGCTCCTCAGAAAGATGGTTAGAGCTGGGAGACTAGGTAAAAAAACCAAGAGAGGCTTTTACGACTACAGCTGAAGGTGATCGATTTGATAGAGATAGAAGAAGATGAAGAGATAACCGTACTCAAATTCGATAACCCGCCTATGAATGCCATATGCAAAGAGATGCTCGAAGAGATGGATGATGTTCTAGAAAAATTGAAGAATGACAAGATAAGGACAGCCATATTGACCGGAAAAGGCGACTCTTTCATCGCCGGAGCCGATATAAAAGAGATGAAAGAGATGGAACCCGCCGAGGCAAGATGTTTTTCAAGGAAAGGGCAGAAACTTTTCAATAAGCTCGAGAAACTTTCTTTCCCGGTGATCGGAGCAGTGAACGGATATGCATTAGGAGGAGGATTGGAACTTGCTCTGAGCTGTGACTTTTTATTAGCTTCCGAAAAGGCTCTTTTCGGTCAACCAGAAGTCGGTCTCGGAGTAATACCGGGATTCGGAGGGACCTATAACCTGGCGGAGTCAATCGGGTCCGCAAAAGCTAAGGAATTGATTTTCACGGGTAAAAGAATACAAGCCGACAAAGCTAAAGAATGGGGGATCGTCAATAGAGTCGTCCCTCCAGAAGAACTGATGAATGAAGCGCGAGATTTAGCAGAAGAGATAGTCAATAACAGCCCAATAGCTGTCGCAAAGGCAAAAAAGGCCATAAACCAGGGAAGAAAGAAATCTAAAGAAGGGGCTCTCAGAACGGAAAGCGATAGATTCGAAGAATGTTTCAAGTTTCCAGATAGAACAAAAGGGATGGAAGCCTTCTTAGAAAACAGGGATCCAGATTTCTAAATTAGAAAAACTCTTTCTACCTATCTTTTTCACTTATCTTATTTTTATATAATATTAAAATAGTAAAAAGGTTACTCCATACTGAGGGATAGACTATATCCTACCCTGTAAGAAAGAGAAGTTTTTTGGGTCGGACCTTTTAGAATAAAGACCCGAGTCCTTCTGCTGCTTCTTCCTTCTCTTCTTCTTCGTCTCTTTCTTCCTCTTCTTCCTCTTTTTCTTCGGCTTCTTCTTCTTCGGCTTCTTCAGCTTCTTCGGCGGGTTCTGGAGCTGCGCCTCCACCGGAAGGCATAGCGAATCCTTCCTCGATCGCATCATCTATATCAACGTCTTCTAGACTTGCAGTCAGTGCTTTCACTCTTGCCTCGTCCACTTCTAAACCTGCAGCTTCTAGAATCTCGCTTATTCCTTCTTCCGTTATCTCCTTACCTGCCGAATGAAGCAGCATAGCGCTGTACACGTATTCCATATTTTATACCTCCTTTGAATAGTATATTTCATTCTTCATCTTCTTGATCTTTATCTTCTTGGTCTTCATCCTGAGACTCTTTTTGGCCTTCTTCCTCTCCTTGCTCTCCATCTTGATCTTCTTCTTTATCATCCTTTTCCTGAGTCTCTTCTTGGCTTTCTTCCTCTTTCTCTTGAATTTCGATCCCGAGTTTTTCTCTCAATTCCTCATCTAGAGCTTCGGGATCTAATTCGGAAGCTAAAGCCATCATATTGGTTGAAACTTGAGAAAGTATGGACCCAATAGTTTCTTCGTTTATTATGTCCGCATTGAACGCAAGACCCATCGCGTCACTACTAGACTTCGATACCAAGGTAGTGATATTCTCTCTTGTCGGATAGGAAATGCCTACTGAAAGTGCGAATGCTGAAGCGGCTGAGTCCTTGATATCTTCAACGAATTCTGATGGATCGATATCTAAATCCTCTCTCTCATAAAGGATGCCATCCTCGTAAACTGACTTTAAATCGAGACCTACTGTGATCGGATTTATTTCCAATCTGCGCAACATCGTGGCTAATTGTGAAGTTATTGTTTCCCCTTCTTCAACGACTGTAGTCGTATTATTTATTACTACACTTCCACTCTTTATAGATGCTGGGATGCCAACGTTCTGTAAGTCTCCAACGATCGGTCCTGGCTTGAAAGGCGTCTCTCCTTCTTCTACTATAACATCTTCTGGAGCCGTCTCTCCTCCACTTGCCGGAGCTTTAGTTTTGGTTTTTTCCATATGATTGAACAATTTGAAAGGATTTTCATCGGTCATGACCAAGGCGATCTGACCATGCACGAAATCTTCTAAATCTTCTAAATTCTCTCTATTTTCTCCCGCTCTCTCGATTGCTTTTTCGATGAAAGTGTTTTTCGAAGATCTTATCCTGGCAACATCTCTAAGCTTCGCTCTCATCTGCTGCATCTGGCGAGCAGGTATACCCTCTATATTCACCACTCCGATTACTGGTGAAGATTCCAACATCTTTGTCAGTTGATTGACTTCCTCTTTTTTCCAGCTAGGAACATCTTCGCTCATCTTATATCCCTCACATTATCCTTATCGCAGGGCCCATCGTCGTTTTTACGTAGACGCTTGCTATATTGATCTCTCTTCTATCAAGGTTCTGGATGATTCTCCTCATCACCGTATCGATGTTATCCGCTATTTCCTCTTCATCTAGTTTAACCGTTCCGACTGGTGCATGAAATGTCCTTCTATCGCCAGATCTCACATGAACTGTGCCTTTTAAGGATTTCACGACCTCCTCGATATCATCATCCGGTGTGATCGGATTCGGCATCTTACCCTGGGGACCGAGGATCGAGCCCAGTTCTCTACCTATGACTGGCATGATAGATGGTTCTGCGAGAAAGAACTGGTGTTCTTCAGCTATTTTCCTCGCTTCCCTTTTATCATCTGATAGGTCTTCGATCTCTTCCGGTTCCATCACCGTATCGGCAACATCTCTTGCCTGTAGTGCAAGTTCGCCACTGCCAAAAATACCGACCTTTATCTCTTTGCCCCTTCCATGGGGTAAAACAATCTCTTCATCAATTCTGTTCTCTGGCTGAGAAAGATCTATATCTCTAAGATTTATGGCCAATTCTACACTTTCCTCGAACTCTCTATCTGGTGCTTCCTCGAGAGCTTTTTTGACTCCTTCTATTGTTTGATCATCTGCCACGTTAATACCTCCTGTAGTAATCACGGCCCCTGAAACAAAGCTCAGGAGATAGACCTCCTACAGGTCTGTCCATTCACAAATGCAGTTTGTATATAAAGCTTTTGGAGAGTTCGACATTGAGGCTGGTTTGACAACGAAAAATAGAAAGAGTGGGAAAGAGGTTTTTCCTAGTTTATCACTTGTTTTGTATGAACTTCGATACGTATGGACTCACGCCTGGCTTATCTCTCACGAAATGACCTGAGGGATCTCCACCTAGTAGTTCTTCGAACCATGCCTCGTGCTCGATCTCTTCGTGGAGTATCGCTGAGGAAAGCTCATACGTCCTTGGATCTTTACCCTGGGTCATCTTACATATCTGCGTGTAAACACCGACTGCGCACCTTTCCGCATCAAGAAGAACTTCTAATATATTCTCGATAGTTGGATCGTCTGGAAGTTTGGCATCTTCACACGCAGCTCTATTGGCAAAATCTCTTATGTCATTGGGGATCTCCCCACCCAGTTCATATATCCTTGGTAACAACGCCTCAAAGTGATTCCTGTCTTCTAGTCTAGCATCCTCCGCGATCTCTTTTACATCCTCCCCCTCAAGACCTGTACAGTTGTTCCTCAAAACCGTATAGTAGTAATAAGTCGTGAATTCAGCTGCCGCTGCATCTACCAGTTTTTCTATCAATTCATCTACATCTATTCCTGCATCTTCTATCAATTTTACATTTCTTCGGGAAATTTTATTCACCCAATAAACATGAATGTGCCCGCATTAAATAAAGGTTGCGATTTGAGTAATCATATGCAAGCTATATAGAAAAATTTTTTTCGATTTACGTAAAAATATCGGGTTTAACAATTATAATTAGGTACCGATGAAGGTTTGTCAAAAAATTTATCTTATCTTGAAATATAGCCAAATAGAGATGGAGAAACAGGAACAGGACTGGTCCGATTTTAGATTTAATCTACAAGAATTAGCCGGAGCAGTTGGAGATTATGGAACCCTTTTTCCTATCATTCTAGGTGTTGCCATCGTGACAGAGCTAAATCTAGGTCATATTTTATTGTTCTTCTCGATTTGGTACATCTTCACTGGATTATATTATAAAAAACCAGTACCAGTAGAACCTATGAAAGCGATCGGTGCGATCGTGATAGCGGGCCAATTCACCCAAAACGAGATTGCAGCCACCGGAATAGTTCTAGGGATTTTCTTCTTGGTGATGGGATATTTGGGCGGAATGAAGATTATAGAAAAAAAAGTACCCCAGAGTGTAATAAGAGGAATACAATTGGGGCTAGCACTCATCCTATTGGAAACCTCTTTTGACTTTCTGACATCTGATTATCTCATTTCTGGTTTATCTATCGGGATTATATTGGCGTTTTTAGGTGCAAAGCGCATCAAAGCGATACCCGACATCTCCTCTTTAGTAGTCCTCGCAATAGGATTGGGAATAGGGATAATGAATTATGGTATGCCTTCACCGGAGATGCTGGCCTCGCCATCTTTATTTTTACCTAGCCTAGATGATTTCTTGACCGGTTCCTGGTTTTTAGTCATTCCCCAAATACCTCTAACCATAACAAATTCGATACTAGCAACTTCAGTACTTATGCATGACCTATTGAGGGAAAAATTAGATCCGGATGAGCTTTCTAAAACGGTCGGTCTGATGAACTTTATTTCCACCCCGTTAGGTGGTTTCCCTATGTGTCACGGCTCCGGTGGCCTTGCTGCTCAATATCGTTATGGGGCGAGAACAGGGGGTTCAAACATAATAAGCGGCTTGATTTTATTGGTCATCGCTCTTTTCTTTGCAAGTCCTGCTTTCATCGATATATTACCCTTAGCGATATTTGGAGCTCTACTTGTTTTTGTAGCTATCGAGCTAGGCAAACATTCTATCAAGACCGAGTCGTATATCATTACCGGATTGATCGGTGTGCTTTCACTCATATTCAATTTGAGTGTGGGTTTCGTCACTGGTCTGGTTTTGTATCACATACTCAAGAAAACTTCTCTGATGGATAAAATAGTATGAACGCAAGATTTATTAGTCCAAAATACATGCGCTGAGTGTAGTAAAGTTGAAACAGTGGGAAAAGAGTTGAACCGCTGTATAAATATATTGAATAAAAAAAGGTGGAATTATGTCAGGACATTGGGGAAAATTATTGAGGATAGATCTAAAGGACGGTAGCTCTAAAGAAGAAGAACTCTCTGAGGATTTTCTGAGGAAATTCATAGGTGGCGCTGGTTTTACAACTAAAATACTATATGATGAAGTGGGTGAAGATGTTGAGCTACTGTCTGAAGAAAATAAATTGATACTCGCACCTGGCTTACTAGTCGGTCCAAAAGTACCGACAGGATCAAAAACTGCTTTTGGATTCAAAAGCCCGCTTACCGGCGGCTATGGTAAATCCATCGTTGGTGGAAAGCTGGGTGACGAACTCAAGAAGGCGGGTTATGACGTTCTCGTCATAGAAGGTAAAGCGGATGATCGGTCTGTTCTTATTATAGAAGATGGTGAAGTGAAACTCGGATCAGCAGATGAGATTTGGGGCAAAGATACCCACGAAGCCGGCGATATGATAAAGGAAAAATACGGCGATGTTGAGACAGCTGTGATAGGACCTGCCGGAGAAGAACTATCGAAGATATCTCTAGTAGAGTGCAACGAAAGACAGGCGGGAAGAGGTGGTATCGGAGCAGTCATGGGATTCAAGAACTTGAAAGGTATCGGTATCAGTGGATCAAAGGATTATCCTATACATGACGAAGAAAAGTTGGAGGAACTCATTTCCAAATACAGGAAAGAGACCCAGGAACAAGGGAAAACCGATATGGAGTACGGTTCCGGAGAAGCACTCCACCCATTGAACGTCGAGATAGGGGCATTCCCAGTTAAAAACTGGGAAGCGGGTTACTTCAAAGAGGCGTATGAAAAACTAGATGATCCGGAAGCCGGTAGAATAGATATCGATCCTAGAAAATGGACAGAGGAATACAGAGATGGTAGAAGACCCTGTCCTTATTGTACCAAGCCGTGCAGCCAGTTCTTCAAAGCTGAAGATACTACTTACGGCGATATAGGTATAGATGGGCCAGAATATGAGACTCAGTATTCACTTGGTGGGAACTGCGGTGTAGATGATGTTGAGGCTGTAGCTAAAGCTAATGAGATCTGCGATAAGCTCGGACTCGATACGATCTCAGCGGGAGTAACTATTGCTTGGGCTATGGAAGCTTACGAGAAAGGACTTCTAGAGACCGACCTAGACCTAGAGTTCGGTAATGCAGAAGCCATGATCGAAGCGGTAAGAAGGATGGGGGAGAAAGAAGGCGAACTTGGAGAACTTCTTTATGACGGTGTGAAGGAAGCCACTGAAAAATTAGGTAAGGGCTCTGAAGATTTCGCTATCCATATGAAAGGTATGGAACCTCCGGGATACGAAGCTAGAGGGATGTTTGGTATGGGACTCGCGATGGGAGTCGCGCCGAGAGGTGGAGACCATCTCACGTCCTGCGCCTACGCATTAGATTATGGAGGCAGTTTCTGGTATTTCGACGACTACAAGAGGAGAGATGTTGTTTCTAAGGGATTCCCACTGAAGATGATGGAAGATCTGATGATGATATTCGACATGACTGGGATCTGTAAATTCTCTAGGGGGATTTATCTAGACAAAAATCAGGTCGATCTAGTGAATGCTATCACAGGTTGGAACGTGACTAATGGAGAATTATTAGAAGCAGGGGAGAGAGGTCATAACGTCGCTAAGGCTTACAATGTGAGAGAAGGATTCCTGAGAGATGATGACTTCCTTCCTGAAAGAGTTTACAGAGAGGAAGTTCCATACGGTCCAAATGAAGGTGCAAGGATCAAACGAAGGAACTATGAAAAAGCGCTAGACCGATATTATACAGCAAGAGGCTGGAGTCTCGAAGGTGTTCCAACAAGAGGTAAGCTAGAAAATCTCGATCTTACCGATGTTGCAGAAGAAGTTGGCGCAACTAAACAATAAATAAACCTCTTTTCTTTTTTGTTTTTGTCGAGAATCTCTAATAATATCCTCATAAATATTTTCTGATACGGTCAACTCCAACAACAAGAGTAAACCTTGATGAAAGTTCAAAAAAGGCCTAGAGCAACTATGGTAAAAACTAGTTTACGGGCTATCCTGAATACAGAAATAGTTACTGCGAATACCCACTTGAAAAAGACATCAATCCTATTTCAGTCCGGGGAGTAAGAGGTATTTCTCTCTGGTCACTCATTATCCTCAAGACCTTTTTTGATGGTTTCTCTAAGTTCTTCATCGGGTATGTTAACGGTAAGCAGATAATGGTCATCATTCTTTTCTTCTAAGTTTACGGAAAAATGCTCAGTGTCGAAATAGTAGGGATTGAATTTCAGCATCACCAGTTCATAAATTGCTTCTTCCATCTTTCGGAGAGATCCTATGGACTTTGAGCCGATCAAACGGTTAATACATTTTGATGCGTCTTTCAATTCGGCTGATGGAGATTTCTTCTCTTCTTTACTTTTGACATCCTTCTTTTTATCCGGAGAGTCAGTATTTTCCTCAGTTCTATCACCATTTTTTTGAGATTTCTTTGACTTGTTTTTTACTAGATTATTCATACCTTTAGAAGCATCGTCTTTCAATTCTACAATGGCTGATTTTCCTTTGTCTTTAGCTCCATTTATTCCCTCTTTAACCTTTTTACCCGCAGATTTAAGTTCTTCATCAGTTCCTTGGAAGTCTTTCTCTACATCTTTTTCTTCGATAGAGGCCTCTTCAACTGTTTTTTTAGAAATGTCTTTTTCGTCTTCTTCTTCTCGTGGTCGCCATTCATTGTAACCCTCGATAGATTCATTCATATTTTCTATTGATTCCTCTTTTTCATAACTTGCCTTCAATATACTCTCCAAGTCTCTTGCAAAACCACAGATTTCCTCCCACTTCCCTTCAACCTTTATACCAGAATGGGTGGTTTCCGGCTTTTGTTTATTCATCTGTGACTCTATCTAAAAATAACCCTATAAATAAATTTTGGTCTGTTTCTCAACTTCCTTCTGACAGGATGTCTATGGCAGGAGTCCTGGTATATACAGGGGTTCTCTTTTCACCCTCTTCATCTTCTCTGTATTCTTCGACGTGTTCCCAGGGCCATATTCTAGAGATATGATCTACTCTCAAATATACTTCTTCTAAATTCACACATACCCAGTCCACAAACCCATAATCTTCCTGAGAAGAATCTTCTTTTTCGCCTAGAGTTCCCCATTCTATCTTCGAACTCGGACCTTCGCAGACCTCAGTAAGAACGATAGTGTCTTTGTCGAATTCCTTCAGTTTTCCCAAAAACGCCTCCCCGTCTTCCATCACGGCTATGAGTCTCCCTTCCTTTAAATTTTTCAATCTTTTTTCCATCAATGAAGATAGCATATCCTCACCTTTAACAAAAATACCTAATTGGATGTAATAGTGTTTTTCACCAGGTCTAAAAAATATAAAAGATAAAAGTATGGGGTTCATTCCCCGAAATATTCAGAAACTTCTTCTAGCAGGTCCATGATATCGAGATTCTGGGGACACTTTTCTATACACTCTCCGCATCTGATGCAGTTGGTCGCTTTTGACTCATCTTTCATATTTTCGTCCCAGATCTCTTTGTATTTTTCGTACTCGTCATAGATCTCCGCCTGATTATACATCCTGAAATTTCTAGGTATCGCCACGTCGTTAGGACACGGGACACAATAGTTGCACCCAGTACACTCTACCGGTGATATCTCCGTGTACTTATCAGCTACTCTATCAACGATCTCAAGATCTTTATCCGAAAGCGCATTTACACCGGATTCAGCTGCGTATTTTACGTTTTCCTCCACCTGTTCCAACTCGCTCATACCACTCAGTATGAGAGAAACTTCCGGTTGATTCCAAAGCCATTTTAGAGCCCATTCCACCGGTTCTCTGTCTTTTTCCGCCTCATTCCAGATCTCTTTTATAGATTCTGGTGGTTCTTTCGCCAATTTTCCCCCACGGAGTGGTTCCATTATGATGACTCCAAGTCCTTTATCAGAGGCATATTTTAATCCCTCCATGCCAGCCTGGAACTCTTGGTCTAAATAGTTGTACTGTATCTGACAGAAGTCCCAGTCGTAAGTGTCAACGATCTCCTTGAAAATATCTAGATCATCATGGAAAGAGAAACCAAGATAATCTATCTTCCCCTCTTCTCTCTTTTCCTTCATCCATTCGAATATATCGATATCTAGTGACTGGTAGTTCTTCCAGTGCTTTCTACTCAACGCGTGCAGAAGATAGAAGTCGATCTTGTCAACATCAAGTTTATCTAGTTGTTTGTCCAATATCTCGTCAGGATCGTCGGAATCCTCTACATCCCATGAAGGCAGCTTAGTTGCCACTTTTACCTTTTCCCTGTAACCGTCTTTCAATGCTTTCCCGACCAATTCTTCGCTTTCTTCGTCATGATAAGGCCATGCTGTATCGACATAATTCACCCCGTTATCGATCGCCCACCTGATCATCTCGATAGCTTCTTCTTCCTTGATCGCACCTCGGTCATCCTCCTCATGGGGAAGTCTCATAGCTCCAAAACCAAGCGCTGATGGATCCCAATCGATCTCTCCAAATTTTCTATACTGCAATTTATTCACCTCTTGTATGTAAAACCAAATTTCATCTTAAGAACCTGATTTATACATATTTATAATCTTTGCAGGGATACGAAAGTGTTCGAGTGATGATACTTAATCAGTAAATATTTCGATTCAGTAACCACTCTCTCTCACGATCGTGATTATTAACCATATCCCAATCAATATCGAGATCAAGAAGATGTAAGGTCCAAAAACCCCATCAACATCGGCGTGAACCATAACCGCTGATCCTACGATTATAGATGCCGCTAGGATGGTATAACTCAACCTGTGAGATATTGAATCAATCCGCTCCTCCATGTCACCTAAACCCTGTAGCTCGATATCTATTTTCAATTCTCCTTTCTCTAAGTTTGCTAGAACATTATCAGCTCTATCAGGAAAATTCATGAGTAACTCCCGGTAGTCATTGAGAGAATGAAAGGCATCCATAATCTGTTCTTTGGGATGGTATCTTTCTATGACTACTTCTTCTATCACAGGTTCTGCGGCCTTGAAAAAATCAAAACCGGGTTTCAAAGTAGTACAGATACCCTCAGTTTCTGCGATAGCTCTTTCCATCAGGAGGAAATCTACCGGCAGAGTGATGTTATGAGTTCTAACTATATCCATTATCTCATTATCCAATCCTTCTTTTAACATCAGATCAGGTTTATTTTTGTAAAGTTGAAGAACGTTCTCTATATCCCACTGCAGTTCCTCCTCATCGTACTCTCCATGGACATCCCCTATCTCCAGCAGGATGTCTTTCACTTTTTCGATATCATTCTCAAACATCCCTATGAAAATATCGATGAGACTATCCCGCATTTCTTCGTTAAAACGACCTATAGCTCCGAAGTCTAGAAGGACCAATGACCTATCTTCCTCACAGAAATGTATGTTTCCAGGAGAGGGATCAGCATGAAATATACCATGGATGAAAAACTGTCTCATCATGTTTCGAGCAAAATGTTCAGCGATCTCGGTTTTGAGTTCGTCTGGATAATCACCATCCATAAGGGTCCGCATACTTTTCCCTCGGACATTCTCCATAATTAGAACTCTTTTGGTAAGATAATCCCAATAAATTTTCGGAATCTTAATATTCGGTTCCCCTTCGAAAGCATTCCGGAATCTCTGTGCGTTCCTCGCTTCAACAGTATAGTCGAGTTCTTTTTCTAGCATCTTTTTGAATTCTTTGGTAACTTCGTGAGGTTGATACATTTCACTTTCCGGATAAAGGTCTTCAAGAATCCTAGTAAATCTTTCTATCAATTCAAGATCAGCATTCACTCTCTCTTCAATTTCAGGACGCTGTACTTTGACCACTACTTCTTCTCCCGTTTTAAGCGTAGCCTCATGTACCTGCCCTATAGAAGCCGCAGCTATCGGTTCATTATAAAATTCTTCAAAGATTTCATCTACTTTACATTCGAGCTCATTTTCTATTATTTCCTTTGCTTTTTCCGCTGTAAAGGGATTTGCTTCGTCGTGTAGCTTCTGTAGTTCCTTAGCAAAATGTGGAGGAAGGATATCAGGTCTCATCCCTAAAAATTGTCCTAACTTTATAAAAGCGGGGCCTAAATCTTCAAAAAGCTCTCTCAATTCATGGGCCTTAACATCTTCCATCTGACTTTCTATTCGTTCCTCCATCTTCGACCTAGACAAAAAGCTTGTCAGACCTAACTCTTTTATGAAATTTTCCAACCCGTGGTCTCGAAGTATATGTACGAGTTCTCTGATCCTCTGTATCTTTGTTGTTCTTTTCATGCCCTTGTTACCCCATATTACCAACACAATTTAAGTTTTATCTTCTCGATTTTTTGAATTAAAATTTTCTCTGTCTTTCAAAGATCTAAATTATCTAAAGAAAAAATAGGCCAAATAAATCCCCTTCTCGAAGAATAAAAGATTGAGAAGTTATGCTTTCGTTCCAATCCTCTGCCCTAACTTACTGGCCACTGCCATTTAGCCACTTCTAATATAATTATGGTCAATATTATAAGAGCTACGACCAGTCTAGGATCTATCTTAGGGCTTTTTTCCTCTTCTTCCTCGAAGTAGCGCATCAAACCTGCGGCGGATTGAAAACCTCCACCACCTTCTTCTCTAGCCATATTTTTAAGTAAAATAGCTTTTGTATTTAATCATTTTGATTGGTATTATTTCTTTTTGAAGCGTTTATCGTCAAAAATTTTTCAAAAAACTTTTATCACTGTTCACTAATCAAACTATACTCAGGGTGATATGAAATGAAGGTTAAATGGTTGGGTAATGCCGCTCTGAAAATCTCTTCAAAAAAGAATATCTTGATCGATCCTAATATTACAGTAGAAGCCGAATTAGAGCCAGATATCATACTCCTCACACATGAGCACGATGACCACTTCTCCCCTGAAGATTATAATAAAATAGAGAAGGACGTAAAGGTATATGGACCAAAAACCACGTTAGAAAAATTCGATCTTGATGGGTCTATAGTAAAAGCTAGAGATGAAATCGATGGGATAGATGTCTTGGATTGTGACTGCTACGCTTCTGATGAATCGGTAAGTTACTTTTACAATGGTCTTTTACATGCTGGAGATTCAGCTTACTTTCCAGAGGTAGAAAACGTCGAGGTTATATTTACGGCGTGTTTTCCTGATTATTACGACGATTACGTCGACGCTTTCAAACGATTAAAACCGGATCTTGTAGTACCATTTCACTATGACACTGAAGAGGAGATGGATGACGCTATGGGTCTCAAAGAAAGATTGGATGAAGAAGGTATACCCAATAAGATCCTAGAACCCGGAGATCACATAGATATATGAAATTGTCAGTCATCGAAGCACTAGAACTCTTTTTCCTACTTTTATACCTTTTTTGACTTATATCGTTTACATCTTTAATAAGTGAGCGACTTCGCTCATATATTAGAGGTTGTAAAAATTTATAAATGCCCATCTATTTTTCATATTTAGAAGAATATGAAAGATTGTTTGGAAGTTTTCTTGAAAATGGGAGAATTGAAAAGGACTGAAAGAGAGGGTTGGAAACGTCTCGGTATAGATGATCCAGAGTCTGTCGCTGATCATTCATTCAGAGCCGCATTTATGGCTCTTTTACTTGGAGAAAAATTCGACCTCAACAGCTTTCGTTTGATAAAGCTACTCTTGATACATGATCTCGCAGAGGCAGAAACTGGTGATCTGACACCTCACGATTACGACACTGAAAAGGAAAAATTCGAGATGGAGAAAAAGGCTGTAGAATCCATCTTCAATAAATTTGACGATGAAACCAGTATAGTAGGACTATGGAAAGAATTCGAAATTGAAAAAAGCCAAGAGGCGAAGATAGCTAGAGATATAGACAAACTGGAGATGATCCTACAAGCGCTAGAGTACAGAGAAGAATATCCAGATAAGGACTTGTCAGAGTTCATCCATGAGGGGAAGAAAAAGATAAAATCGCAAGAGATTAATGAGATACTCGATGAACTTTTGGAAAGTTGAACGTAAAGAACAAAAAAGATAAGTTACTCCTCTCTTTTCCTAAAACGGGTCAGATAAAGATGTCAAAAGATGTAACGCCGATGGATTTTTTTGGATTCATAGCACCTAGACCTACCGTCTGTGTATCCACGATGGATAAGGATGGTAACTCTAACGTCGCTCCGTACAGTTTTGTCACTCCGCTCTCTTTTGATCCGCCTCTGATAGCGATCGCGGCTGCGGAAACCAGAGATACCACTCTAAATTCGAGAGAAACAGGTGAGTTTGTGGTCGCTCCTGTCACGGAAGATTGGAGTGAAAAGGGAGTTAAAACAGAGATCTCACTGCCTAGAGAAGAGAGCGAATTCGAGGAAATAGGTCTATCCGAAAAAGAATCTAAAAAAATAAAAACACCTGGTGTTCAGGAAGCTCCGGTGAACATAGAATGTGAATATCACGACGAATTTGAGATAGGAGATCACGTCCTTCTAGTTGGCAAAATTGTTCATGTAGAAACGGATGATGAGGGAGTAAAAAACGGGAGACTGAACTTGGAAGATATCGGTTCTCTAGGTCATATCAAAGGAGAGGATTTCTGTATCTCTAAAACGGTATCCAGAATAGAAAGATAATTCATCTGAGTGATCTTACCTTCTTCAACCGTGGAAATTCAAAGAGACCGGCTTCCTCATCCACACCTATAGCTCTCATTTCTCCTAAATCTACCATGTCTTTGAGTATAGGAGACAATATATCTTCATCCCTCACCTGATTCATCTGCGATCCTTGAGCCAGTCTCGAAAAGGCCGGCATCACGACCAGTTTTGTTCCATTCTTCATCTCGCCATACAAGAAACAGCGTATCTTTTCTCTAGCTCCTATCTCGTCGGTCAAACTGAGCGCGGGATGTTCATGACCTATTACTAGATACTCGGTATCTAGCCTATTTATTCCCTCTAGCTTTTCGTGACCATGTATGAAATTCACACCCTTGAAAAAGAAAGAATCTTTGAGACTCACCTCAGGATATCTTTTAACGGGATATATCAGATAGTTATCGTGGTTGCCCTTCACCAGATATATCTCTTCAGCTAAAGTTTGCGAAAACTCGATGAATTCTTCGACCTCTTTTTTCTCCTGGTAAGAAGTTTCCGAAAACTCGTGTTTGATATCTCCACAGACTATTATCTTATCAAAATCTTTCTTTTGACTTATTTCTTTTAGATTTTCCTTCATCTCGGAGAGTTGAAATTTAGGCATGTATACTCCAGAATCCGCCATCAGAGCTTCTAACCCGAGGTGGAGATCAGAAATAACCAACGCCTTTAGGTCTTGGAAATACAGCGCTGGATGATTCTCGATTATCTCGAATCTATCGAAGATCTTCATTCAACTCTCACCTTCGACTTTTTCCATGACCTTCTTATGAAGATTCTGTAGTCTTTTTTTCTTATCTTCAAGTTTCAATACATCACTCTTACTCTGGATCACCAGGTTGTGAGCGAAGGGTGAAGGAACGTCGGTTTCCACAACTTCAAAGCTCATATCTCCTTTTCCCAACCTTTCGATTATATCAGAAGCGTTTTCGATGTCCATATAATCTTCGATTATCTCTCTGTAAGTTTCCTTCACAATCGGAAATTCTTCATCTATGTCCTCACAAGCCGAAAGGAGGAAATGAGATTTCATCTGCTGCTTTCCTACACTCATCTTTTTCCCTTTGTAATTTCTCAGTATCATCAGGGCTCTCGCGGCGACATGCCTAAATCTTCTTTTCATCAGTTCAGTCTTTCTTACCGCGCCTTTCAAAGCATCTCTTAGATCGGAATCGACCGCTCTTTCGATCAATCTATCTACCGGTATTTCTGTCTTCGGACAGATCAGAACGAAACCGTGATCGTCGACCACTATCCCGACATTAGAACCTAATATATCAGAGGTTATATCCGCAAAGATCCGACATAGAGCGTCGTTGACCTCTCTACCGAAGATGGTGTGAAAGATTAGGTTTATCTTATCTCCTTCAAAATTTTTTTCCACTAAAAGGTGAGAATCGGTGGGAACTAACCCGACATAACGGTACTGCTCTTCAAGATATGAAACGATGGACGAAATGGTATTTTCATCCAAATAATAGTTATCTTTGATCCATTCAGAAGGATCTTCATCATTTTCTATCATTTCCAATAATTTCCTATTGAATCTACCTATCTTCCTTCCAAGATCATATGTTAGTGGTAACATCTCGGAAAACCAGGAAGGTACGGTGGGAGCTTTTTCTGGTCTCGCATCGACATAGACTTTCATCCCTCTTGTATATCGGAACTCATAGGTATCTCCGCCGTGAACGAAGATATCTCCTTTGGTCAGCCTATCCAAAAATTCTTCGTCCAGAGTTCCAACAAAGCGGTCGTTCCTCGTATGAACTCTATATGCGCTCTGATCGGGGATGGTCCCTATATTGGTCATGTATATGACACGGGTCATCTTGCCTCTCCTTCCAAAAACCCGACTCCCGTCATCATCGGTATCTATCCAGATCTTACCGTAGACATTCTGATCTTCAAGAGATGCGTACTCTCCGGCTACATATTTCAGCGTCTCTTCAAAATCCTCTCTAGGAAGGTCTCTAAAATTGAAACTCCTTTTGATGGTATCGAATGCCTGATCGATTTTCCATTTCTTGTTGCATGCCATACCGACGATATGTTGAGAAAGAACGTCTAAACAATTTTCCGGGATCCTGACCCTGTCCAGTTCGCTGTTCTTAGCGCACCTCATCATCTCCGTACATTCCAAAGCGTCGCCTCTGTCCATCACTAGAACTCTGCCTTTCGCATACTCGTCCACCTTGTGACCGGAACGACCTATCCTTTGGATAGCTCTAGATACGCCTTTTGGTGATGAAAGCTGTAATACGAGGTCTATATAACCTATATCTATTCCCAGTTCAAGAGAAGTAGATGTCACGACCACACTCAATTCTCCCGCTTTCAGTGATTCTTCAACGGCGAGTCTTTTGTCCCGACTCATCGAAGAGTGATGGGCTCCTATGTCGCCTTCATAGAATTCGGGATCTTTGTTCTTCAGATTATTGACTACTCTCTCCGTAGCGCTGCGCGTGTTGGTAAATATCAAGGTAGTGACATGGTCTTTGACCAGGCGGTCGATCTTTTCGTACATCTTATCGTTGACTACATCTCCAGAAGTATGTATCAGGTCTTCTACCGGGGATAATACCTTGAGATCCATATCTTTAGACGACGAAACGTTCACTATGTTACAAGGTCTAGGTTCATCGTTCTCGTATCCAACGAGGTATCTCGCGATCTCTTCGATAGGGGCTTGAGTCGCTGAAAGGCCTATCCTTGTCGGGTCATTATTGCACATCTCCTGTAATCTTTCCAATGAAAGTGAAAGATGAGACCCTCTTTTATTATCACAGAGCGAGTGTATCTCGTCGACTATCACGTAATTTATATCTTTCAATTTTTTCTTGAACTTTGGAGCGTTCAATATTATTCCAAGGGTTTCCGGAGTAGTAACAAGTATATGAGGGGTTTTATCCAGCATCTTCTGTCGGTCCTGTGAGGATGTATCCCCCGTCCTTACAGCACTTCTGACCTCAGGCATTTCGATGTCCATATCTTCCGCCATCTTTTTTATCCCATCTAAAGGGGCTTTCAAGTTCCGCTGGATATCATTACCTAACGCTCTCAAAGGAGATACGTAAAGACAATAGACCCTGTTCTCCAGTTCTCCTTTATCGCCCTGCAAAAACAGCTCATTCAGGATAGAAAGGAATGCGGAAAGTGTCTTGCCAGAACCCGTAGGAGAACAGATCAAAGAATTTTTTTCTTCGTGGATGAGATCGAAAGAGTATTTCTGTGGAGGTGTCAATTCATCGAACTTCTCGTTGAACCACTTTTTAACGTAAGGTTCGAAATCATACGGTAGTGTTTCGGAAGTTTCCGATTCGTCTAACTGTTTTATGGACATCATAAGCACGTAATATTACTACAATTTGAGTTTTGTCATCGGATACAAGAAAGTTTCGATACTCCATCTTAGTCTTTACTCAAGACCTTTCTACTTCAATATAAGGCAAGAATTAATATATCTTCCACTGCTATATCTCTCTATCAAAGCATAGGTAATAACATATGGATACTAAAAAGAAGGTGTTCATCGCTACACTGGTTTTATCTATCATTTTTCTTTCGCTATTGATCATTTATTTCGGTGGTTATTATCCTTACTCCGGGGGGAGAGATAATTCTATAAGACCGAGAGATTATTGGTGGCTCTTCGCAGTTCTGCCCGTTATAATCATCATTTTATTCGATAAGACTTTTTGGAGAGAAGAAGATATCAGGAAGGTACCATCCGAAGGAAGGCTGATCGAACTGCAGACAGAATTAGACCAGGAAGAGCCCAGGGAAACAGAAGATGAATACAAATTGTGAGCCAAGTAGAGGATTTCTTGCCTTGAAGCCTAGAGGCTCTCATGCCGGGTAAAATTTATAGTGTTCGAAATCGAATGAAATATTGGGTTGAAAGGTGCATCCGAATATAGTGAAAATTTACATCGTAAGTGGGATCATCTTAGCTATAATCTGGATATTATCTCTTCTGAACATTCTTCAAATGGGTTTCGTAGGATATTTCTTACTTATACTATTCACTGTATTGTTTATAATATCGGTCCTCTCTAAACCACCTAGTTCAGGTTATCAATCTGAAGAAGAAAGGGAGATCTATCCTTTCGGTTGACAGTTTATTATAGAAAAATTAAATTTCGACCGATAAGATACGACAATTTTATTATACCTTGTTATTTTACTTCTAGAGCATGAAAAAACACAAGTTTCTCAAACCCGAGTATAGCTCAAAGGTTATAGGAGCAATATTTATCTTAATATCTATATATCTGTTTTTGAGGACAGATCATAGGAACGCTGGTTTAGCAGCGGCTTTTATCGGGATATTCACTCTACTCATCGTCCATTATCCTACCGTCGAAGAAGATGTAGCAGTGGCGGAATTAAAGAGCGCCGTCCTTTCATATGACGGCCTTCTCCAAGACCTAGAAGTATCGGAAAATGGGGTTATCTTACCTCCAGGTGATAATCTCACTAAAGCAAGAGTTTATGTTCCTGCCGGAAAATTCGAAGGCGTACCTGATATTTACGACGAGATGGCTATAGTTTCCTCCGATAGAGGGAGAACTGGTGTTGCTCTAGTACCTCCAGGGCAACCATTACTTGAAGAAGCTAAGAATAGAATTAAATATGAAATAGAGGGAGAAGGTATCCAAAGTGGAAGAGAATGTATGGGACATTTGAGTAAGGGGATGGGGCTAGCAAAGTCATTCAGTTTTAGGGAGAAAGAGGATAAAATCAGAATTAGGATTACCCTAGATAGATATGACGATTACTGCGAAAATCTGAGAGAGAGTTCACCAAATATCTGTACCAGAACAGGATGTCCAATTTGCAGCGCCTACTTAACGAGTGCTTCTGAAGCGTTATCTTCACCTCTCAAAATAGAAAATTTTGAAAAAGAGAATAATCACATCAAATACAGATTGGAGGAAGTTTGATGGATATATCCCAGAAATTGGCTATATCGATGGCGATCTGGACAGTTTTGATATTAACTTTGATCGGTGGACAAAATACAGAACTATTCGTGATAATGATACTGATCGGCCTTCTGATAGCAAGAGAACTTTCTAGTGTTTATATCAGACCATCCATAGCTGACCGTCTAGATGCATTCATCCAGGTAGGTATCATAGTCTTTATCGGGGTAGTGATAAGAAGGATCCTATCCATATTAGAGATACTTTAAAGGATCTCTTCTAGAATCTCTAAGAGATGGTCATTAGTTTTTCTATCAGCTACGGTTATTCTGACATGATCTTTCAGTCTTGGTTCTTCAAATATTCTTATCCTGATGCCACGATCTAGAAGCTCCTTATGTAACTTAGAGATTTCTATGAAAGCGGGTTTTTTGCAGAGCAAAAAGTTGGTGTCAGAAGGAAACGGATTAAAACCTATATCTTCTAACTTTTTAGAAAGTCTCTCCCTCTCTTTTATTGTCTTATTTATCGATTCTTGTACTTGTGATTTTTTATCTAACGCAGTTAGAGCAACCTTTGAGGACATGCTGTTGACATTGAAGGGGAGCATATTTTCAAGATATTCTATCCCTCTCTCTGCCGGCATCAATGCGTAACCCACTCTGATGCCCGCGAGACCCCAAGCTTTAGAAAAAGTCCTTACTATGATCAAATTATCGTATTCTTCTAAGAGGGAGAGGTTATCTTCGTTCGAATATTCTGCATACGCCTCGTCTATCACCACTAATTCAGCCTCGTCTAATATTGATCGGATTTTTTTCTGATCTACTGCTAATCCCGAGGGATTGTTAGGGGAACAAATAAAAACCGCATCAACTTCGTTTAAATAATCTTTTTTCGTAGGTAAAGTGAAATCTGGATTTAAAGGGATCTCAAGAGCTTTTCTATCGTTTCGAGAAGCCAAGAATGAATACATCTCATAAGAAGGATGAAAATAACCCAATGTACCATATTTGGGAATAAAAGTTTTGCATATCGTGTCCAAAACAGCGTCAGACCCATTGTCTACGACTACCTGTTCAGGATTAAGTTCATAAAAACGAGCGAGTCTTTTTTTCAATTCCTTAGATGTGGGAGACGGATATATTCCCAGGTCAAAATCGATCTCATCTTTGATATCTTTGTAATAGTGGTCAGGGAGCAGTAAATTCTCGTTCGAATCTAGAGGATTTTCTGAGCCTCTTTCAGGATAAGATATACTCATAGAGGTCACATGATAATATTGAATATAGTTTTAATAAAATTAACGTCTAAAAGAAGAGGGAAAGGGTTTCCTTTTACTCGCTAGTTGTACTTCACCTTTTCTTCTTTTGATAGATCGCTAAGGCTGTTATCACTGCCAATAGCAGGGTCATCGTTTTGAATCCTGGAACCCCTCCGTCAGCACTTCCCTCATCAACCCCCTCCATAGGATCCACCGGATACACATGTTTGACCTGTTCTTCTCTGCTTAACTCCTGCAAGATGGGATAGCCATCCTCATCAGCATCTTCATCATCCTCTTCAACAGCCTCCCAAATCTCATTGAAATCAAACCCATCCATATTTTTTGAGGCGTTTTCTCCTATCATCTCGCGGGTGTTTAGGCCTGTTCCGCCGTTGCTTTTGGCTTGACCAGAAGTTTCAACATCCCAGAAAGAGTCGGAAACAGTGCCAATGTTCCTTCCTACGAGTCCGCCTACATCCCGATCGCCACTCACACTTCCGACAGCATAAGATTTAGATACTGTAGCATCGTTATTTCCAACAAGCCCGCCTACATTCCGATCGCCGCTCACATTGCCAATAGCATATGAGTTGTTCACCATGCTAACATATAAGAAGTTGCTCCCAACAAGTCCACCTACATCTTTACCTCCACTCACAGTACCAGTTGCATAGGAGCTGAAGACCATGCTTTTATCGTTTCTTCCTACAAGCCCACCTACCGTGTGATCCTTTCCAATCACGTGACAGATAGCATATGAGTTCTCAACCGTGCTAAAATCATAGTTTACCCCTACGAGTCCGCCTACATCTTCGTCTCCACTAACGTTCCCGGCGGCGTATGAATTCGATACCATTGAACCATAATTATATCCAACGAGTCCTCCCACGTGTTCATCTCCACTCACATCTCCGGTAAAGTACGAGTTCCTAATTGGGCCAGAAGTACTCCCCGCGAGCCCTCCTAGACTTCCGTTACCGGTCACGTTTCCAGAAGCGTCTGAGTTCTCAACTGTGCCAGAGTTTTCTCCCATGAGCCCACCTACATGTCCCAATGCACTCACATATCCTTTGGTGTACGAATTTGAAACCAACTCATGGTTTTCTCCTATGAGTATTCCTGCATCGTGATTAGCGTTCACATCTCCTGTGACGTACGAGTTTTCAACTGTGCCATGACTCATCCCGACGACGCCTCCCACATACCCGTCACCACTAATATTCACGTCAACCAATCCGATGTTCTTGACAACTGCATCATCAGTACCCCCAAGCAATCCAACATCATCCGTATCAGGTCGGTCGATGTACAGGTTGCTCACAGTATGATTCCGACCATCGAGACTGCCAATGAATTCAACATCTTTTTCCTCATCATATTTACCTACAGGCTCGAAACCTTTTCCATTGTTCCAACCACTCGTCCCACTCGCATTTATATCGTTCGCAAGTGCATAGTGCGCACTCAGATTTTGATTCATAGCTTGAAGTTGCGTAATATTCTCTATCAAGTACGGATCTTCAGGTGTACCGCTCCCTCCGACAAAGGAAACGTATTCGATTTTAGTTTTTTTCACATTTTCATTTTTACCTGTCGCCTTGCCTCCGACCGCTGCCAGCATCACGCTGAGAAGCAGAGAGAGGACGATCGTAGATACCAATATTTTCTTTTTCATACTCATGTTAGAGCCCTCGTTTTATTAGCTACATTATCACATCCTCGCTATAAATATCTTAGGAAAATTATTTTATATTTATATATTTATATCCTTCATTGTCTTCTTCGACATTCTATAAAATTACTTACATTACTTTGAAGGAAATATGTTATGAACGGCTCTATTAACCCACTACTCATTCAAAAATAATATAGAAAAGCTAGGAAAAGTTTTTCTCAGTGATAGGCCCTCGGTCTTTCGCCTATATCACTGGTCTCTTCACTTTCTTCTATCTTTTTCTTGACTCTTTGGTAGGCTTTGTCAAAGTGCTCCTGTTTTATCTTGCTCTTTTCTATGTCTTCTTCGTCTTTTCCCTTTCCGCTTTGAACAACCTCGCGGATAGAGAGCATCACAGCTTCATTACATATGGAGGCTATATCCGCTCCACTCATATCTTTAGTCTTCTTGGCCAATTCATCGAAATCGACTTCACTGTCTACAGGTCTATCTCTAGTGTGGATTTTGAATATCTCTTTTCTGGTTTCTTGGTCGGGGAGATCCACCTTGATATTCCTGTCAAATCTACCCGGCCTCAAAAGTGCTGGATCGATCAATTCTGGTCTATTCGTCGCTCCGATAACTATAACGTCGTGCAGGGCTTCGAGACCATCCAACTCGGTCAACAGTTGAGATATTACCCTCTCCGAGACGTTGGAATCGGAGCTGGAACCTCTTTCTGGAGCCAATGCATCTATCTCGTCGAAGAACACTATGGTAGGTGCTGCCTGTCTGGCTTTCCTGAAAGTTTCTCTGACGGCTTTTTCGCTTTCGCCTACCCATTTTGAGAAGAATTCAGGACCTTTAACTGATATGAAGTTAGCTTCACTCTCGTTAGCCACTGCCTTTGCGATCAGTGTTTTACCTGTTCCCGGAGGCCCTCTTAAAAGGATACCTTTAGGAACTTCAGCTTCCATATGATCGAACAGGTCCTCATACTGTAAGGGCCATTCCACAGCCTCTCTCAACTCTTGTTTTGCTTCTTCTAATCCGCCAACATCCTCCCAAGTAACATCTGGGGTCTCTATAACCACTTCCCTCATCGCCGAGGGTTCCATCTCTCGGAGAGCCTGATTTATATGCTTATTTTTGACTTTTAGATCTTCTAGCACCTCGGAGGGTATCTGCTCCGCCTCTAAATCTATATCGGGCAGTACGTCTCTAAGAGCATTCATCGCTGACTCCTTAGCAAGAGCTTCAATATCGGCACCGACGAAACCATGAGTATGTGTTGCTAGGTCTTCAAGATCAACATCTTCCGCTAAAGGCATACCTCTAGTATGTATCTCGAGGATCTCTTTTCTACCTTCACGGTCGGGCATGCCTATCTCTATCTCTCTATCAAATCTACCAGGCCTTCTCAATGCCGGATCTAAAGCATGCGCTCTATTCGTAGCTCCAATCACTATCACTTTTCCTCTCGCTTGTAGACCGTCCATCAGAGATAGAAGTTGAGCAACCACTCTCCTTTCAGTCTCACCGGAAACTTCATCCCTTTTTGGCGCGATAGAGTCTAACTCGTCGATGAATATGATAGATGGTTGGTTTTCCTCTGCCTCTTCAAATATCTCTCTCAATTTCCCCTCACTTTCTCCATAATACTTCGACATAATCTCAGGACCACTTATGGTAAAGAAGTTAGCGTCTGTTTCACTAGCGACGGCTTTAGCCATCAAAGTTTTACCCGTTCCGGGAGGTCCTTGGAGAAGCACGCCTTTAGGAGCTTCGACACCCACCTTGTCGAAAAGTTCTGGATGTCTCAAAGGCAGCTCTACCATCTCTCTTACTCTCTCGACCTCTTCTTCTAGACCTCCGATATCTTCGTAAGAAACTCTCGGGGCTTTAGCGACCTCTTCTTTGCTGATCGGTTTTTCAGAGATAGTTACATTAGTGGTGTCAGGTTTTATAATAACGGCTTTTTTAGAGGGAGAAAAAGATTTGACGACTAACTCAATCTTGTTACCCATGATATTTAGTGTGATAGTATCTCCTTTAGTTATCGGTCTATCTCTTAAAGCCTGTTTTCTCAGATATTCCTCCCCACCCATCAATCTTACAGGTTGTGTAGGAGCAAAAGTGACCTTTTTTGCCGGAACTGTTTCTACTTTCTCGATACCGACTTTTTCATCTATCTTTACTCCAGCATTCCTCCTTGTAGGACCGTCTATCCTGATAACCCCCGTATTTCTATCACTTTCATCTCCAGCCCATACTTTCGCAGCGGTTAAATCATCCCCATGGATAAGAATAATATCTCCACTCTTAAGACCTAATTTTTCTTTAACCTCAGGATCTATCCTAGCTAGTCCTCTTCCTACATCACTTGATTTAGCCTCAGCGACCTTTAACACTTTTTCGTTTCCCTTCATATTTCTCACCAATAAACTATACAAAGTTATGTTGTTATATTCTCGTTGTAAAGATATGTTTTTGATGTATTTAAAGCTTTTGATGAGGTTATCAGGTGAAGGTTGGTAATCAAAAAAACTATACTCTTATTGACCTATTATCCAGATGCATGGTAACTTCACTTACGCCGATAAATATCGGTTCTTTCCTATTGACTCTCCTTATAGGCTTAGTAGTCGGTTTAGAAAGAACAAGCAGATCTGTTAAAGAAGAGGAGACCAAAGGAGCCGGTATCCGAACTTTTGCTTTAGTCTCAGTAGTTGGTTTCTTGATGACCTTTGTCTTTAAGAATGAAAGCGCATTATTGATTATCAATGTTCTAATATTTTCTATTCTTTTCATCTCCCTTCCGATTTTACGTAGACCAAAAGGTTCAGCTGGACTGACAACTTCAAGTGCATTGATGTTAATTTTTCTAGTGGGGATGCTTTTTGGACTCGGTCGACCTATATTGGGAGGAATAAGCGGATTATTTTTGTTAGGCCTAACTTCTTCAAAAAGAATACTGCATAGCTTTGCTGAAGTCTTATCAAGAAAGGATCTATGGAGCGCCGTGCGTTTTTTAATAGTCGCTATGATTTTGGTCCCGATCACCTATAGTCTTGGCCCGATACATCCTCTTGTCGGCCCGGGTAGAATATTTGACCCACTTCAGGCTCTCATCATGGTTTTGTTTGTTTCCAGTATATCTTTTCTGAGCTACGTGGTGATGAAAGTATATGGTGCTAGACGGGGTTTACAAATTTCGGCATTTATCGGAGGATTAGTTAGTTCTGCTGCGGCAACAGCCTCGGTATCAGAGAAATCCAAAAAAATTACGAAGGGTTTGAACAATTCTGTTATTAGCATCCTAATCTCTAATACATCGATGTTTATAAAAGATTATATCATAATATTCATAGTAGCCGGATATGTTTTAGC
>JAZKSP010000062.1:0-8820 GCA_036626005.1 Thermoplasmatota archaeon
GATGTCGGTCACGCCCCATTCAGCCACACATTGGAATTCATAATCGAGAGCGAGAAAGATCAAGATCATATGGATGTGACACAAGAACTGATCAGAGGAGACCGTAAAATAGAAGATAGAGATTATCCCACCATACCGGAGATATTGGAGAATCACGGTATCGATCCAAAACAGGTTTCAGAACTGATTAGAGAGAAAGAAGAACACGTCAAACTTACCGATTTCAACGTTCACGAAGAGCAGGGTTATTTTGGCGAAGAAAGATACATGTACCAGATGATACACGGTTCTTTAGATGCCGATCAACTGGACTATCTTTTGAGAGATTCGCACTACACCGGCGCCGCCCACGGGATAATAGACTTGGAAAGATTGATCCAGACGGTGGAGATACACAACGGCGATCTGGTGGTTTCGAAAGGAGGTGTACCGGCGGTCGAAGGGATGCTGGTGGCTAGAGGGTTGATGTACTCTTCAGTTTACTTTCACAAAACGGCTCGGATAGCAGAACTCATGCTCGCTAAGGCAGTGGACAAGATGGATAAGATGCCCGACAATTTCTTCTATATGTCAGACGATGAATTCACGGCTTATCTGAGGGAGCAAGGAGGGTTCCAGAGAGAAATAGTGGAACGATTGAAATACAGGCAGCTTTACAAAAAGTGTCTGGGTTTGGATAGAGACGATATCTCTGATGCAGATGGGATAGAGTTAGAGAAAATCGGTAAGTTGAAAAATATAAGGGATCTAGAGAGAAAGATAGCATCTAGAGGGAATGTAGATGAGAACAGTGTACTGGTCGACGTCCCGTATGAAGAGGTGAAATTATCAGAACCTAGACTCTCTAGGACCGGTATAAAGATCCTCGACGATAACGATCTAGCGCCGCTATCTAAATACAGTCCCTTAGCACGAGCACTGCAAAGACGGCCACCTCAACCATGGGCTATGATGGTGTCTTGTCTGACGGATATGAGAGATGAAATCGGTGAAAAAGCGAAAAAAGAGATTATGCTCGAGTGAATATCTGCCTTTCCACGATATCGATGCAAAAAAAAGCGAAAGCTTTTAAAACCGAGGGCCCCTAATACCTACATGGATGGGATAAGTCTGACGGAAGCCGAGATGAAAGACAGCACTCTAACCGAAGAAGACCAAGCTTACGGCCGTGTGGGAGTGACTTTTGGAGACGTCGGAACAACATCTTTGAAATTCAACGTTTCTTCCTCAGTAGATAAAGGAGAATATATCCAGATCACTCACCCTAACGTCGGTTGGGTTTTAGGACAGATAGAAAAAGTAGAGCGTCAGAGCGACCTCTCGGTAGATAAGGCAAAGGAGATGAATGAGGGAAAAGAAATCGATATCGACGATACCGTCGTCGCTAAGGTCAACATAATCGGCTATAGAGATGACGACGGTCTTTTGAGACCTCCTGGAAATCCGTTCCGCGCTGGAGAACCAGTTTATCTGGCAGAAGAAGAGTTGATCAGGGATGTTTTAGGGCTAAAAGAAATGAAAGAGGGCGCATTCATAGGAAAGTTGAGAGGACACAAAATCGATGTTAATCTAGACATCAATACCATCGTTCAGAAGCATCTCTCAATATTGGCTAAAACGGGCAGCGGCAAAAGCTACACCGCCGGTGTGATGATCGAAGAGATGATGAAGAATGATATAACGATGGTCATTTTGGATCCTCACGGCGAGTATTCTTCCTTAGCTAAAGCGGGAAAGGGTTCAGATTCGGAAAGATTCAAAATCGAACCCAAAGGATACGGCGATAAAATCACAGAATTTTCACCGAATCCTGATATAAATAAAGACGCTCAGCCTCTCAGATTCACATTCAGGTCGATGGATACTAAAGAAATACTAGAGATGGCTGGTATGAGCAAGAGGCAAACGTACGTAAACAGCTTAGAGAGTGCCATGTCCAAACTTGCGACCCAGCAGGCCGGGTTCACCATCAGCGAAGTAATCAGACTTCTCAAAGGTAATGAAGAAGATAATTCGACCTCTCTGATAAAAGGTCTAGAAAATCTGAAGAAGAAGGATATCTTCGCAGGGAAGGGAACCAGTTTAAAGGATATAGTGAGCGAAGGTAGAACCTCAATAATCAACCTTAGAGGTACGGAACCGGATATGCAGGGATTTATAGTCGATAAATTGGCCACGTCCATCTTCGAACTCAGGAAAAAAGAGAAGGTACCGCCTCTAATAATGTTCGCGGAGGAAGCACACAATTTCTGTCCGCAGAGAGGAAAAGTCGAGTGTTCAGATACATTCAAAACATTGGCTTCCGAAGGAAGGAAATTCGGTTTAGGTTTGGGTATAATCACACAACGACCCGCTAAAGTGGACAAGAACGTTTTGAGTCAGTGCAACACTCAAGTGATTTTAAAAGTGACCAATCCAAACGACCTCAAAGCTATAGAAAAATCGGTCGAAGGGATGAAAAAAGGTATGAAAGAGGAGATAAAACGTCTTCCCGTCGGAGAAGCCCTTGTCTCCGGAGGAGATCTTTCAGAGCCTCTACTGGTCCAAGTAAGACCAAGAGAGACCCAGGACGGTGGAGAATCTATCAGCGTCGTGTGAGGAGGAAGGATGGTTTCAGAAGAGCGAGTTGAAAAATATCTCTCAATCACGGAGGAAGCTTTAGATAAGATGGAGATCGCTCCTCCTGAAAGATCCCATCTCTTCAATATCGCAGAAGATTTTCTAGAGATGGCTGAATCTTATTATGAGGACGCGCGTCATTTTTATGAAAAAGGAGAATTGGATACCGCCTTCGCCTGTATAAACTACGCCCACGGCTGGATAGATGCCGGAGCTAGATTGGGTCTCTTCGATACCGGAGGAGACGACCAGCTTTTTACTTTAGCTGAATGATTTAATCAACGATTTTTACGCCTTTATTATCTATACCGGTGAGATACACATTTTCTTCACCCACTTCTTCCTCCATCAAGGATTTCAATCTCTCGGTCTTTCCGACGAAGAAGGCGGAATTCCCAATCATCGCCATGCTGCCTTTTCCAGCTTCACTGCCTGTCTCAAGCACGGATTTTACGCCCTCTTTTGGAAATTCCGTTTCCTCCGCAAATTTCAAAGATTTTTCAAGAAAACGTTCAAAACCGTTTTCCGGTAGAAATTCCTCCATTATATCCTCGCCGACTGCGTTGATCCAACCCGCCATGAAGGGATCTCTGAGGATGTCTGGAGTGGAAAGAGGATTGCCCGCGATAGCCAATACTATCTCTTTATCCACTTCGCTCACATTTATCTCTCCGTGAGGAGGCAAACCGCCCTTCACCCGTGTCTCAAAACCGCCATGGTATTGAGCTAACACGTCTCCCATACCGGTCCTGCAGAACATCTCCGATTTATGAGCCGCAGGAAGTGCTTCTTCAAGATCTTTTCCAAGTTCTTCGAGAACGGCTGTTCCGGAAGCGAGAGCACAGGCTCCGCTCATACCGAAACCCTGGCTGAAAGGAAGATCGGTCTCTATTTTGATCGTTCCACCCTCGGCGAAGTTGTATACGGTCTTCTCCACCACCGTGAAAGATGTAGACTCGCCGTTCACCGATATACTCCATTCATCTTCCCCTAAATCGACTTCTGCCGTAGCTCCTAGTTTCAGAGAAAAACCGGCCCCTCTCGAACCTTCTTTATCGCCCATCATTTCTTCTTCGAGAGGAAGACTAAAGAAACCCGTGATATGAGCCGGACAGAATGCTTTTGTGGTCATCTGAGTTCCTCTTCCAAACGATCCATTATCCTATCTGCTATCTTCCTTTTGCTCCCTTCGATCCACTCGTCTTCTCCGGTGATATATACTCGATTTTCTTCGAGTTCAACGTCTTCTAAAGAATTCGCAACGACCATATCGGCTCTTCCTTCTTCGATCATCCGTTCCGCTTCCTCTTTGGCCTTTTCTCTAGAATCTTCAGCTTTGTAAGCTACCAAAAATTTCACATCATCTTTTATCCGGTTTATGAACTTTGGAGTAGGTTCCAATCGGAGATTCAAGGACTCCGAAGAAGATATCTTTTCGTCTTCAATTTGTTCAGAAGAAAAATCTGAAAGAGCGGCAGGGACTAGAACAATACCTTCTAGGTCCGAAGACATTTCTAGTAAATCATCGAGTGTCTCAAAACTACGGTTAGGGATCCAATCGGGTATATCTACTTTGACATCTCCGTGACAGAGTTCTACATCCGCACCTCTCCTGTAAGCTTTCTTAGCTAGTTCCAAACCGCTCTTACCTGACGCTTTGTTGGTCACCACTCTCATACTATCTATAGGTTCTACAGTTCGTCCAGTTATCACCGTGACCTTCTCGTCTTTGAGACCTTCATTCAATTCTCTGATTACTGAATCGACTATCTGGTCCTTTTCAGCAACTTTAGCAGCTCCTTCTTCTATCTTCGGGCCAACAACTGTGACGTCTAACTTTTCCTTTAACTCTTCCAAGTTATCCATGACGATAGGATGATCGTACATAGTCTGGTGCATAGCAGGGACTATCATAATAGGGATGTCCGAACCGACGCACGTAGTTGCAAAAGTAGTAACTGGAGTATCATCGATGCCTTTAGCTATCTTGGATATCGTATTAGCGGTGGCGGGAGCGACCAAGAAAAGATCTGCCTTACCTGGAACGTTTCCACAATGACTGACATGTTCGACCTGACCCGTCAGTTCTGTGATGACCTCGTTGCCGGTAGCGAACTCTAGGGAGTTGGGATGTATTATCTTCGAGCCCCAGTCTGAAATCACACAGTGTACTTCCGCCCCCTCTCTTACCAATTCCCTAACCAGCTTGACGCATTCGACCGCCGCGATACTGCCAGTGACTCCAAGTACTATCTTTTTACCCGATAGATCGGAGCCTTTAGAACCTCGTAACTCTTCTGAAGGATGCATTGTGAGATTATATTTGTATGGGTTGTTATATTCTTTTCCTTGAAAAAACTAGTAAAATAGAGATAATTCGGGTTATCCTTTTCATTTTACCCCCTCTCCTGTATATTGACTTCCACAGTAGCTGGCACGTCTTGAGCTAGACCTTTAACGAAGCTTTGCAACCTCAAAGTATATGTGTTATTCCAGTTAGATCTTGGTATTGTCCATGTCACATGTCCTTCAGCAGAGAATCTATTCCCATTTATATCGAAACCGATGTAAGCTGGATGAGTCCCAAGAGATCCTCCGATATACTTTTCCTGTGGCCAAAGATCTACATTATTTTCTTTTACAAAAGTAATATCAAAATCATGATGATTCCTAGACACATTTTTCGCGTTCAATTCCTGCATTTGGAATAACAATTTTTCGGGTTCGAACTTTTCCTTGAAATTCCCATCTGCTTGAAGTTTTAAGTCAATCTCATGTTCATCTGAAGACCGTACGATAGATTCAACTATCACTTGAAAGTGTAAAGAATTATTTTTTTCTTCTAGATAAGTTATTGCTGTGGCATTTTTATAGTAGTTCCCAGTAGTCTCGTTTCGGAATGTTTTTCCCATATCTAGTCTAGGCAGATATTCAATCCCTATTTTTTCGTATCCTTCTTCCACATCTATCTCAACCTGCTCCCCTTCTTGCTGCCACCCGGCGACGATCATCGTCACCGCGAGCATCGCGACTATCGGGATCACCATCAACCTAAGTTTGGTTTCCTCAGACATGCTCATCCTCGCGTCCTCGGATGGTATAACGTCTCATTATTATTATTTTTTTTTGAATCCAGGAGGTCGATCCGATCAAGGCCTTTAAACGAGCAGAGTAAAAAAGAAGTGCTCTGATGTTTGTAGAAGATGATCCTCTCTGACTGAAGGATCAAATCATCAGCTCAATAAGTCTCATAGATACCTGAATGAAAGTTAGCCCGGTTTTCGTCGCTTAGAACATCTCCCGCATCCGTTAAATCTTTGACCATCGCTCTGTACCATAAGTCCTGATGCCATGAATAACCCAAATCTTCCAATAACCCTTTTTGTAGAGGATTCACATAGGAGAGAACTACATATTCTTTCTCACTATTCGCTTCCAAACCTTGAATAAGGTCAGACAACCTGTTTTTTTCCACCCCCAATTCTTTGACTAAGAGACTGTTCCTAGAAGATTCATACATAGCGTAGCCTATCTTTTCACCCTTTTTGTAAGCAATCTTTACATTGTCATTATCGGGCCAACCTCTCGCCTCGGCCATATCCCAATAATCTTCTTCCCTCACTATCAATCCAGAAAGTTCATTTACAGAATCGAGATACAACGAGCGGACGTATTCTGACTCCTCTTCATCTTTAAATTCGATATCCGTTTCTCGGTCTTCAACTCTCTTGTAGGCCCTAGGTGGAACATGTATGGTTTCGTAACCTAATTTTTTGTAAAGATTGTAAGCCACTCCAGATTTTGAGGTCATCAAAAAAGAGAACTCTACTTCCTCACGCAAAATATCGTGGGCTCTCCCCATGAGTTCTTTTATAATGCCTCTCCGTGATTCAGAAGGTCTCGAGCAGACGTTGCGGATACCTCCGACTTTTCTAACCTCTCCCGATATCTTTGCTTTCGGATAGAGTATGCCGACGCATCCTAATATCTTACCATCTTCCTTGGCATATAATTCTCCACCCCATTCAGGCATCCTTCTGTCCGCGACTATCATCTTCCTTACTTGATCTTTCGAATAAACATGATCAAAACAAGCTAGATATAGATCTGTCATTTCATCATCATCGACTTCATCGAAATGCACTATCCTCATATTCAGTACTACTGGTTCTGAGTTTAAAAAGGTTAGCAATCATAAATTAAATAAACTTGTATTCGCATACAATATCCGGGAAAAACATGTCTAAAGTTTACTTCACTGATCTGGCATCGGATAGTAAAGACGACAACTTCTCTTCAAGACTCAAAAAGCTCTACAAGAAAGCTGGAGATGGCATCGGATTCGAAGAGAATGAACTTGTGGCTCTTAAACTACATTTTGGAGAAAAAGGTATCGATACATTCCTTCGTCCGATAAGAGTCGCTCCTGTCGTGGAATCTGTAAAAGATTCGGGCGGTAAACCCTTCCTAGCTGATTCTAACACCTTGTACAAAGGGAGCCGCTCTAACGCCGTAGATCATCACAGAACCGCGCAGGAAAACGGCTGGGTCCGACCCGTGATCGACGCTCCTGTGGTCATAGCTGACGGTCTGCACGGTAACGAGTTTTACTCCGTAGAGATAGACGGTAAACATTTCGACGAGGTTAAGATAGGCGCGTCTTTCTATCAAGCCGATCAGATCTTTGCAGTTTCGCACTTCAAAGGCCATGGAATGACAGGGTTCGGAGGAGCCTTAAAGAACCTCGGCATGGGCTGCGCTTCGAGAGCGGGAAAATTGATGCAGCACTACAACGTAGAACCGGAAGTGAACATCGATGAATGTATAGGATGCGGAGAGTGCGAGATTTGGTGCCCAGAAGATGCGATAGAAGTGGAAGAGTACGCGGAGATCGATTACGATGAATGTATAGGATGCGGTGAATGCAGGATCGTATGCCCCGAAGGAGCTATCGAAGTCGAAGACTCATCCTCTGAAGTAGAGATACAGGAAAAGATAGCTGAGTTCGCACACGGGGGTTTGAAAGATAAGCAGGAAAAGGCGATACACTTCAACTACGTGATGGACGTGACACCGGAGTGCGACTGTCCTCCTTGGAGAAAAGAACCTATGGTTCACGATATTGGGGTCGTAGCTTCCAAGGACCCTGTAGCTCTAGACCAAGCATCCTTCGATCTGGTTAAGGAAGCCGAAGGTAAAGATTATAAAGGCGATGAAGATAAGTTCATGGCCGTACACGATATTGATGCAACTCACCAGCTACAGCACGGTGAAGAAGTGGGGCTGGGAGAAAGAGAATACGAATTGATAGATATAAACGAATGAAATATGAGGTATAAAGATGAGCAAGAAAATATTCGTCACAGGGGCGTTTGGACAGATAGGATCGGAACTACTACCTGAGCTGCAAGAACGTTATGGGAAGGAAAACGTGGTCGCTCTAGGACACAGTTACATACCTGACGATTATGACGGACCAATCGAGCAGGGCGACGTGAGAGATGAAGAGTTCATGGAAGAACTTTGGGAAAAACACGAGTTCGATGATGTGTATCACCTAGCTTCTATACTTTCAGCGACCGGTGAAAAAAAGCCGGACCTCGCATGGGACGTGAACATGGACGGTCTTAAAGCATTATTGGACCTAGCTCGAGAACACGATAATAGGGTTTTCTGGGCTAGTTCTATCGCGGTCTTTGGCCCCAACACGCCTATGGATAAAACTCCGCAACATACGGTTCTAGAGCCTGTGACAATGTACGGAGTTACTAAGGTCTCTGGAGAACTTCTCTGCCAGTATTATTACGAAAAGTATGGGCTAGATGTCAGAGGTCTAAGATACCCAGGACTTATAAGCTGGAAAGAAAAACCCGGTGGAGGGACTACTGACTACGCAGTGGAGATGTTCTACAAGGCGATAAAAGGAGAGGACTACACTTGCTTCGTCAGAGAGGACACTAAGTTGCCTATGATGTACATGAAAGACGCGATCAGAGGGACTCTACAGCTGATGGATGCGGACGAAGAAGCTATAGATATAAGGACGAGTTATAATCACGCCGCACTTAACTTCGAGGCTAAAAAATTGGAGGATGAGATAAAGAAACACTATCCAGACTTTAATGTGGAATATGAACCCGATGAAAGACAGAAAACCGCAGATTCATGGCCCAATAGTGTTGATGATTCGAAGGCTAAAGA
>JAZKSP010000063.1:0-8799 GCA_036626005.1 Thermoplasmatota archaeon
ATATACCGAAGCGTCTTTTCATTGAAAGTGATATCTTCCATACTTTCCGACATTTTTATTCCGCCTTTAGGGAGAGTATGTTAGAGTTTCCAGCATCTTTTATCGAGATGGCAGAAACGGCAAAAGGTTTTCCTGCTGCGGATCCTAACTGCTGGTTGTTTCCTTGGTAAACGTAGATCGGTATACCATTGTATTCCTTACTATTCTTCAAGTTTTCGTCTGGACAATTAGACGATATTATCAGAATTTCACATTCTTCATTCTCCACGTTTTCCTTTGCCTCTTTGATACCGAAATCGACCGTTCCTGTGTTGACGGCCATCCTTATTTCTCTATTTACATCCATTCTGGCACCACCTTTCTATAATAATTGTCATCTTCATCGTAATGCTGGTATTTAGAATTTTTTAAAGAATTTATCCTTCTTCCTCTTTTTGTGGACTCATCCCGGATGGAATCCCAGTGTACTTGACATCTACGTCACCGGTTCCCTGAGTTATGGGCTGTCCCACTATCACGTTTTCCGCGACACCGTTAAGCTCGTCCTTTTCCCCTATGATCGCTGCTCTCAAAAGATGCTGACTGGTGATCTCGAAGGCGGCTCTCGCCAGTACGCTAGTCTTCTTACCTGACACGCCGTGTCTACCGATTGCTTTCAGGTCACCTTCGTTAGTCATTATGTCCGCTACGAGCATCACATGTCGTATATCGACATCTAAACCCTGTTCGTCAAGTGTGTTCTTCGCTTCGTGGATAACCGAATTTCTCGCAGCTTCGATCCCCAACACGTTGTATATCTCGTGAGGGCTATTGGTCGTCGTCTTTTCGATATCGATTCCATCCATCTTCAGAACATCTTCGAGGTTTGATCCCTCGGTGTATATCACGAACTCTCCTCCGTCTCTCCGGATGACACCTCTCTCGATGCCTTTTATTCCTTTTATCTTCATATCTTTAGCATTTTCGACGCTCTCGTGAAGTATGCTGAATTTACCTTCCTCGACCGTGATGTTTATCTCTTTTCCAGAAACGCTAACTTCTCCCTCGATCCCTCTAGATTTACTCAATTTTTCGACTATCTCTTCCAGTTCTATATTCTTTTCCTCCAGACTCTCCATGTCCGGTTTTATGACTATATTCGTCTCCGCCATATCTATCTCGACGTCGGCTATATCCTTCAATCTGGTTATCTCCAGCCTAGAAGCGATCCTTTTAGCTTCGTCTCTGTCATCTTTTAGTTCTTCTTCAAGATGCACTTCCATAGAAGGTGTGCTCGGTACCTTTCTCGCATCGACGATCTCGATCATTCTAGGCAGTCCCTGTGTAACGCCGATTTCCGCAACACCCGCGTGGTGGAAAGTTCGCATCGTCATCTGTGTACCCGGCTCTCCAATGGACTGCGCACCGACTATGCCGACCGATTCTTTTGGATCGACTTTCCTGTTCTGGTACCGCTCATTTATCATCTCTAATATATCTTCATAATCCTCTTCGGGCACATCGTGTTCATCTAAACCCTCTGCGGTCTTGGTGATTATCGACCTGGGCAGGCCGTAACCATTAGAGTCCGATAGTTCCTTTATCTTTTTTGCTATTCCTTCTAGATCTTCGAATTTGTCGGGTAAGAATTCATCTGGTTTCTTGGTCTCTTTTTCCTCTTCACTTTTCTTTTTTTGTTTCTTCTTTTTACTCTTCTTTCCCTTCTTCTTACTCTTTTTACCTACGAGTTCTTTGACTTTCTCTGCCTTCTCTTCATTGAGAATCTCTTCAAGGTCTTCCTTAGAGGCGGATTTCACGTCGCCAAGGAGAAACCCTTCGTTCGCCAGCTTTTCCGCGGTTTCTTCCTCTAGACCTCTTCTAGTCAGAGCATTTATGGTATCTTTCTTCGCCATCATTCATCCCCCCTTGTTTTGAAATCACGGATAACATCGTCTATGTCTATCGCGTCTCCTCTTTTGCTCTTCATCGGATCTACGCCGTCCTCTCCATATTCGAATTGGACGACGGTATCTGCTGAATTCCTAACGGTTCCGTCATTCTCCACCATCAGGTCTTCAAGAGCATTTATCAAACGTCTCTGCATGTATCCAGATCTACTTGTCCGGACCGCAGTATCCACGAGACCTTCTCTACCACCCATACTGTGGAAGAAGTATTCGACAGGATTAAGACCTTCCTTGTAAGAGGACTTTACGAAACCTTTCGATTCGGCACCTAGTTCTCCTCTCTTGAAGTGCGAAAGAGTCCTCTCTTCGAATCCTCTGCTGGGCCTCTCTCCCCTGATCGCCTGCTGTCCTAAGGCGCCGGCCATCTGGGTCAAGTTGAGCATACTCGCTCGGGCACCGGTTCTAGCCATCACTACAGCGTTGTTTCCAAGTCCTAGATGTTTGCTAGCTATCTGTCCGGCGTTATCTCTAGCTTTACCGAGTTCTTTCATTATCTTCAGTTCGAGTGTCTCTTCTAGACCTCTACCGGGAAGTTCTTCTAGATCTCCTTCTCTGTAGGCATCGATTAGTTCTCTCACTTTGTTCTCGGCTTTATCTAGTAAAGAGTCGATCTGCTTTGTCGCTTCTTCTGGGATCTCTTCATCATCTATACTCGTGGTGAAACCTCTCAAAGTGATAACTCCAAGAGCTATAGTCGTGATCTGGTCGATGAATTTTCTCGCTATGTTTGTTCCATAATCTCTCGCTAGTTTGTCCACTACCTCTCCTGCAAAAGCGCTCACAGCATTTTCATCTATAGTTCCGTTGACTAGGTCACCATCCTCGATTTTCACGTAGGCGTCTATATGACATTCCTCTTCATCGCAGGTATTGCATTTTTCACATATCGATGCCTGGAACTCTATATTCAGATCATCAGGCAAGAAATGACTGAAGATATCTTTACCTTTCCATACCTTCTGACCGTCTTCTTCTACGGGATCGGGAAAGCTTTCGGTCTTAAGGTTAGAAAAAATACTGACAACGTCTTCTCTAGTGAATGAAGGATTCTCATGTGTGAGGAAGAACAGACCGCTGATATGATCCTGTATCGCTCCGATGATCGGTCCGCCGAATCTCGGGGACTGGATGTGCTCCTGGACCTTCATCAGGACCTTCGCTTCTGCTCTAGCTTCTTCGCTCTGGAGAACATGGAGATTCATCTCGTCGCCGTCGAAGTCCGCATTGTACGGCGGACAGACAGCAAGATTCAATCTGAAAGTTTTTCCTGGGACGACCTTCACTTCGTGTGCCATCATTGACATACGATGCAGTGAGGGCTGTCGATTGAAAAGTACTATATCCCCATCTTTTAACTCTCGCTCTATCGTAAAGCCGGGCTCGACTTTCTCTGCCACGGTTTCAGAGTTTTTCTCAGTTACTTTTATCCTTCTACCGTCGGGTCTTATCATGTAGTTAGCTCCGGGAAGGTAATTTCCGTGCTCCGTAGGTGAGGGCCCTCGGGCCACTATTTCTTTAGCATATTCCAGGTTCATCGGGGTAACCTTCAACGGAACGGTCAGTTCCCGGGCGGCTTTCTCCGGAACACCTACCTCGTTTATCGAAAGCCACGGATCGGGCGAGATAACACTACGAGCGGAGAAATTGACTCTTTTTCCGCTCAAATTCTGTCTGAACCGCCCTTCCTTTCCTTTAAGTCTCTGGATAAGAGTCTTCAAAGTTCTCCCGCTCCTGTGACGGGCAGGAGGTATTCCCGAAGTTTGATTATCGAAGTAAGTTGTAGCATGATACTGCAGGAGATCCCAAAGATCCTCGACTATGAGCTGTGGAGAACCCACATCTCTGTTTTCTCTTAATCTTTGGTTGATCCTCAATATATCCACAAGTTTGTGAGTAAGATCATCTTCGGATCTATCGCCAGATTCTAGCGTTATAGAGGGTCTTACAGTAACTGGAGGAACCAGTAGTACCTTCAAGACCATGTATTCTGGTCGCGTGATTTCAGGATTTATTCCTAAAGGCCACAGATCCTCGTCAGGTATCCTTTCCAACCTAGCTCTCACTTCTTTGGCTGTCAATTTAGTGTTCTCTTCTCGGAATGTGGTCGGCTTGTCTAGTTTTATCTTCCGCTGCTCTGTCTTACAGTGCGGGCAAACGTTATTCTTCCTTGCTTCCTTGGAAACGTCCTTAGCCAGCGACCGGATATCCAAAAGATCTGCTCCCATATTCTGCATCTCTTCCATTCTCTCTACATACTGGTTACTCTCTTCTTCTGGTAGAAGTATCCTCCCGCATTCGCTGCAAGTTGATCTAAGCAATTTTTTGATCTCTTTAACATACCCAATATGGATCACCGGCATAGCTAATTCTATATGACCGAAATGGCCAGAACATTCGTCCACTCTACCCCCGCAGGTTTTACATCTTAAACCCGGTTCTATCACACCGAGGTGGGAATCCATCAACCCCATCTCGATAGGAAAACCGTCGTCGTCGTAAGTATCCGGTGTGATTATCTTTGTAGCGGAAAGATCTCTCTTTTCCTCGGGAGACATGTAAGCGAACTGTATACTACTTATCCTCTTAGATATTCCTTTATTTTGCGTCATCTTTGATCCTCCACATTCAAACGCATGGTAACTCCAAGTGATCTTAACTCATCCATCAAAAGCTTGAAGGCGAAGCTGGTCTGTATCTGATGTATATCCGACTTCTCTCCACAGACCGGACATCTCAACTCTCCGTTGCTGTCGAGTATAGCGATATGGCCACAGTCGGGATTGCCGCATATATACTCTGTAGTACCGTCGGACTGATCGAGCAGTCTATCTTTTATTACCATCGCAGTTCCATGACCTATCAGACAGTTACGTTCCATCTCACCGAATCTCAAGCCGCCTTTACGAGAACGACCTTCGGTAGGCTGTCTCGTCAGTATCTGCACAGGTCCTCTAGATCTGCTGTGTAATTTGTTAGAGACCATGTGATGCAATTTCTGATAGTAGATGACCCCCATGTAGATTTCTGCTTCGAGCATCTCTCCACTTTTTCCATCGTATAATATCTCCGTACCGTTAGATTTGAATCCCGCCTCATTCAAAGCGTCTTTCAAAGCGTCTTCGCTTTCACCGCTGAAGGGTGTACTATCTACGAACCTTCCTTCCAGTGAAGCAACTTTACCTCCGAGCATCTCGAGCATATGCGCAACGGTCATCCTCGAGGGCATCGCGTGTGGATTGACTATGAGGTCGGGTACCACTCCATCTTCAGTAAACGGAAGATCTTCGGGTTCCACCAGTTTACCTATGACTCCTTTTTGACCGTGTCTAGACGTAAACTTATCTCCGAGCTCAGGTATCCGCTCGTCTCTTATCTTCGTTTTCACTACTCTGCTTCCGTCCTCGGATTCTGTAAGCATAACGGAATCTATCCAACCTTTTTCTCTAGGCCTCACTATCTCAGATGTCTCCCTTCTTTTCTGAGGTGCCATCAGGTCTGTGTCCTCTTCTAGGAATCTTGGTGGTGAAGTTTTACCGACGATGACTTCACCTCCGTCCACGTTAGTCTCGGGACTTATCAATCCATCCTGATCCAGTTTGCTGTACTGCTGGTCACTTCTAGCGCCTCTAACATCAGGATCAGGTATCTCGAATTCGTCTTCCTGACCGCCGGGGTACTTTCTTTCCTCCGCGGTATAAGTCCTGAAGAAAGTAGACCTAGCTAAAGCCCTGTCTATAGCGGCCCTGTTCATGACGATGGCATCTTCCATATTATAACCGTGGTAGGGCATGACCGCTACCACAAAGTTCTGGCCCGCAGGTCTTTCATTATAATTCACCAACTCCATCGTTTTCGTCTGCATAAGCGAGAGCTGCGGGTAATGAAGAAGATGTTCTCTCGTGTCCGGCCTAGTCCGATAGTTCGAAGCGTTTAGTCCTAGAGCTTGCTTCATCATGTTAGCTCCCATAGAACATCGGGGAGCGGCATTATGTTCCGCGAAAGGAACTAGACCTGTAGAAGCGCCGAGCATCAGAAGTGGATCGACTTCCATATGAGTGTGTTCATCCTCGATATTGGATTCGACTTCCATCTCTCCGCCGCACTTCCTGCACTCGATCTGTGCTATATCGTCTCCTTCACCCATGTTGGTCCATTTCAAGTCTGCTTCGGAGAGAGGTTCTTCGCATTCATCGCACATGCTCGGTATATCGAAGGGATAAAGCGCTACGTAGATATCTTCTTCCTCTTCAGCATCTATCCATTCTATGAAGCCGTCTTCAAAGAGCGATTCGATGTTTCTCTTGTCCTCTTCAAGTTCTTCTATGACCTCAGTATCGAAATTGACACTTCCATCTTCTATTATCAGAAGCGGCCTTCGGACTCTACCCTCGTCAGAGTTCACTATCACTTCGTTCATCTTTTCGTCGTATCTCAGATTTAATTGTCTAGAAATATTCCCGCTTCTTCTTTCATTTCTTACCCGTTTTACGAATCCTTCAGGGTCTTTGACCACTCCGACAAGGTCTCCGTTGAGATAAACTTTTGTAGTCGCTTCACTTTCTGCCCCCATCTCTTTCAGATCCAGGTCATGTAGTTTCCATTGAATTTCCATAGCTTCCGCGCCCTTCGAAACGTTGACCATGAGCGCTGAGGTTTTTACCAAACCACAATTCTGTCCTTCGGGAGTCTCATTTGGACAGAGTCTACCCCAGTGAGTCGGATGGAGTTCTCTAGCTTCAAAATGAGGTTGACTTCTGGATAAAGGTGATTTTACTCGCCTTAGATGACTTATTGCAGCCATGTTGGAAGTCCTATCTAAGAGTTGAGAGATACCCGTTCTACCGCCGACCCAGTTTCCAGTAGCCATGGCATGTTGTAATTTGTTGCTCAGCAGGTCAGGTCTTATTGAAGATTTGATCCTGATATCTCCTTTCTTCCTGTAGTTCCTCTCAAGCTGATATTTGAGGTCTTTCAACAGGTTCACGATCGAAACTCTAAAAAGGTCCGACATTAGATCTCCGGCTAATTTCAATCTTTTGTTTGCGTAATGATCTTTATCGTCGGGTTCTCTTTCACCCATGTAAAGTTCAAGTATGGCCCGGGCCATCCTTCCCAGGAACACCGCCTTTTTCATCCTATTCTCTTTTTTGTCTCCGAGATGTGGAAGTAGTGATCTGTCCAGGATCGATTCTATCTTTCTCCGTCTGTATTCTTCTGCCTGTCCTGTGGCGAACTTCCTCTCGAGATAGGCCAATGCATCTTCCTGATCATAGACCCCATCTTGAGAGTACTCTTCCTCTTCCTGGCACATCTCTATGTTGGCGAAGATCAGACTCGCCATCTCGGGCTCCGTGACTATAGAGTTGTATATTTCTTCATCTTTGTCCATCCCCAGTGCTTTCATCAAGATGATCAGAGGTATATCGCCTTGAGCTGAAGGTACTGAGACGTTTATCATCCCGTCCTTCTTCCTTTCCAGCCTAGTCATGGCTCTGAAACCGTGTCTTTGAGAGAATATCTTAGCCACTTCGTGCTCTCTCCCGTATTTCTCGTTGATCTCACACATCACCCTGTTGGTCGCCATATCCTCTACTGCCATAAGATTTCTTTCAGTTCCGCCAATTATGAAATAACCCTGGGGATCCACAGGATCTTCTCCTAGTTCCGTTGCTTTATCATCCTGGGACATCTCAGCAAATTCTTTACTTTCTGGATTGATGTTCAGTACTTCTTCTACGGTTTGGTCCAGATTATCAGGATGGAGATTGCAGATCTTCGACCCTATCATAACGGGAAGTCTACCTACAGAGATCCATATCGGTTCCTCTTCTACCCCCTCTCGGATGATGCTGAACTTCATCTCGAGTTCGGCATCGTAATACAGGTCTCTCAACCTTGCCTCGTGGGGTGTAAGCTTATGTTCAGAACCGCTGGCTTCTTTGATAGTCGGTTTCTTCATCCGGATCGTTGGTTCTGCATTAGGAGGGATCCTTCCGTCTTCACCTCTTTTTCTTCCGACCCTTATCTGTATATCTTCACCATCCACCTTTTCTGGGTCTAGTTTTATCTTTCCCCATCCACCTTCGTCGAATCCTATCCTTATGTTATCTATGATTTTCTGGGCCCTGTTATTCGGAGAATCAGCTGTAGGTAAAAAATCGTTGTACGATTCGATGTGGTGGCCGACTATATTTGATTCCTCAAAGAAAGCATCTACAAGTTCTCTCATCTCATATCATCCTCTATAACCTTGACAGATCATTTCAATCACGTTTGACCACAAGACGGTAAGCCTTTGCAGAATCTGCTGTTCTGCTTTTCCTTTTGACTTCTATCAACCTTCCAACGTTTATATCTCCATGCACCTTTTGGAGTTCCCTTAACGCTGGATCTTTTTTCCGTATCTTCGGTAAATTCTCTCTCTTGATTCCGAGTCCCTCTAGAATCTCTTTTTCTTCTTCTTTAGGCACTAGTTTATGTTCGGGAACAAGCCCGTGCTCCAATACGTTTATCTCATCCTTATTACTACCCATTTTTTTGTTCCCCTTTTTAAATTTATATACAGAGGTAACGTGATCGACGGGCCTGTGGGGATTTCCGAGAATCACCTTTCGATGACTCATTTTCGAACCCCAGGCCATCTGGTTAAAAGCCAGATGCTCTATCCAGGGAGAGAGCGCATTGTCTCTCTCCTACCTGGCTGAGCTACAGGCCCATCAATGACGAACTGCAACTACCGATTTAACTACAGCATGTATTTAAATGTGTTCCTTTTGGGTTCCTCGTTTTCAGGAGCTTAACTTTTACCTTTCCAGCTGAGAAGGCTCCTCCTTTTAAGGAGGTGATGAATCAG
>JAZKSP010000064.1:0-8775 GCA_036626005.1 Thermoplasmatota archaeon
TCGGAGTCTCGTAGATACAGAATTCTTTGTAAGGTCCTTCTATCCAAAATACTGGTGTCAATAGACCATCCCGTCCTTCGGTTCTAAATATAGTTCCCTCCGGCATCGCATAGATATCTATATCTTTGCCCTCAAGAAGATGTAACACCTCATCTAGACCACAGAATACAGCCCAACTCCAATCTGAGGGAAATGATGACGCGGTGAATTCAGCGATAACATTTTCATCTCCCACACCCTCATGCTCGAATATATCCATAGTATGTTCAAAATAGATATCGGTGGTCTTTCCTTTTTTTATCTCCTCTTCATCTACTATATGGAAACCACGATCTTGATCCATATTTATTCTTAGAATAATTCTATTTATTAGTGTTTCGGTCCGGACGGTTTTATTCCAAAATTTCTGCTCACCTGACATTGATCTTGAACTTTTCTAATTTGAAGAGGGAGCTTTATACTCACAAAAATTTATATATGGAGAATGAAAGTATATAATTAAGCGTAAGGAGGGATTAATTTTGAAAGATATAGAGGATATGGATATGAAAGAACTGTTGGAACAGGGGATAGCTTCCGAGATAAATGCCCAAAGGAAATATGGCGCAGTGGCTAAAGAAAATTTTTCCTATGCACTGCATGATAAACTGGACTTTCTTAAGAAGCAGGAAAAGGGTCACGAAAAAGAATTGAGAAAACTGTTCAAGAAACACTTCCCTGATAAAGAACCAGATATACCCGAAAAGGTATTGAAGCCCGCTCCAGATATCGAAATGGAGAGTGAAGCTATCGGCGAATTATTCAAGGAAGCGATGGAGTCCGAGAAGGAGTCAAAGAAGTTCTATGAACATCTAGCAGATAGGCTGGATGACGAAGAATTGAAAAAAACCGCAAATTACCTAGGCCACATGGAAGAAGGCCACTATAAGATATTAAAACACGAATTGGAGTCTATGCAAAAGTTCAAAGGACGTTGGGGAGGAGTCAGAGCCTTTTAAAACCATCTTCTTTTCATTTTTTTAATTGTTTAATTGCTGTAGGACTCCATTCATCATATATATTTTTGATAGAAAAAATTGATCTCTATAGCTATTTGGAAATCGACAGGATTTTCATGATTTTCCCATGTGTTGGTTATAGATATTGGAGGATAGAGACAGTCCAGATATGAAAATATTATCCCTCTCTAATTTTCTCAAAAATCCAATCGTTACGCTGAATAGGTATCTTTAATAATATATAAGGTTGTTATAAAACAAAAATTTTATATTTATTGAATCCATTTTTGCTATGAGGGACCAATATGGAAATGAACGGAATCATAATGATGGTCTTTGCTTTTGTTCTCTTCATACTAGCCTACAAATTTTACGGAACTTTTCTAGCGGAAAAGATCTACATATTAGACCCCACTAGAACTCCGCCGTCCAAAGAATTCGAAGATGGAATCGAATATGTACCAACAAATAGAGAAGTAGTTCTAGGTCACCATTTCACTTCTATAGCCGGTGCGGCACCTATAGTGGGTCCGACCCTAGCTGTCATTTGGGGTTGGGTCCCAGCACTACTTTGGGTCGTTTTCGGTACCATCTTGATCGGCGCAGTACATGACTTCGGGGTTCTAGTCATGTCTCTCAGAGAAAAAGGTAGATCCATAGGAGACTTTATAGCAGATGTTATCGGCCCAGAAGCGAGAGTCTTGATGATGGTAGTGACTTTTTTCCTACTAGCTCTAGTAGGTGCGGTATTCGCCATCGTGATCGGTGTACTTTTTGATCTATATCCTGTCGCTGTAATACCCATCTGGACTGAGATGATCTTGGCGGTGATCGCGGGAATAGCGATGTACAAGTACGATGTGAACCACTATGTTGCCGGACTCGCTGCTCTAGCCGCTATGATCGTAACGATCCTCATAGGTGTGAACTACCCGATACAGATGCCGGCTGAGACCTTCATAGGTACTAGCCTAGAGACCTGGATAATAATCGTGGTGATCTATGGATTCTTTGCATCCGTCCTACCAGTTTGGACACTTTTACAGCCGAGAGATTTCATAAATGCCCACGAGCTGTACTTCCTGCTGGCGCTTTTCTTCATAGGACTGATCGGTGCAGCCTTCACAGCTGATGTAGATCTATCTGTCGTAGCACCCGCATTCCGAGGAAGTGCTGAATCAGGAGCTCCACCGTTCTACCCGTTCTTGTTCATAACGATCGCTTGCGGAGCTATTTCCGGATTCCATTCTCTAGTTGCGAGTGGGACTACACCTAAACAGCTAGAAAGCGAAGAGGATGCACAATACGTAGGGTACGGAGGAATGTTGCTAGAGGGCATACTCGCTACAGCAGCGGTCGTTGCCGCGACCGTGGGAATGGCTACTAGAGAGCAATGGTTAGGCCATTATGCCTCTTGGGGAGGCGCAGCAGGTCTCGGAGCTAAGGTTTCCGCCTTCGTTGAGGGCGGAGCTTACTTAGTTCAGAGTCTAGGGATACCAACAAATTATGGGTTAGGATTCTTTTCAGTACTGGTCGTCAGCTTTGCGATGACGACCTTCGATACGACCGTCAGATTGGAGAGATACGTGATCGGAGAATTAGGTGAAGCATATAATGTCGGAGCCCTCAGCAACAGATATTTAGGCACGATCATCGCAGTCGTTGTGATGGCTTTCCTAGCCCTTCAAGATTACGCCGGAGCTCCAGCGGGACTTGTACTCTGGCCAGTATTCGGAGCGACAAATCAGATTCTGGCGGGTCTAGCTCTCCTGACGATAAGCGTGTGGTTGTACAAAAGGAAAAGAAATTCTATGTACGCTGTTGTTCCGATGATATTCATGATAATCACCGCCGGCGCCGCTATGATGTACAACTTGATCCAGAATTGGATACCGAATTGGCAGGAAGCAGGTACGATCTCTTTGGTGATAATTGGCTCTGTGATGATGATCTGTGAAGCGGGTTTGGTAATACTAGCGTTTAAGGCCTACTCTCGAGTGAAGAAAGGAGAAGTGATTGAGGAAGAATAGAAGCATAAACCCTTTTAACTTTTTATTTTTAATATTTGGATTGAATATTATGGAAGAAGACGATAAAAGTACAAACGAAAAGTCAAAGGGATTGAGATTTGCACCGTGGATCGGAACCGGATTTGGCCTAGTAGTCGCTGGATATCTCGCTAGATATCTTCTTGGATTGTTCAGTGGTATGGAAGAATCGATCACTCCGAGGATAGGAAATATTTTCATCACGATAGGCATAATCGTTTTAGTCGTTACTTTAACCGCGGAGATATTTACGGAAGTAAAAAAATCAGTTTGAACCTCTCAATATTTTAATCTAAAGTACCCGGATACAATAGCTAAAGCTATCGCTATCGCCACCATCACTTGAACGAGAAGGGAAAACTCGCCCCCTTGGTAAAAGAGGGCTATAGCTCCAATTATAAATACGAGTGCTAGTATGTTGAAAACCAATCTCATCAGATATGTCTTTCTCATATTAATTTCAATATGAGATAGTCAATATATAAATATTGGTGCCTAAAGATTGATATACCCGAAAAAAAGATTATTAAATATGGGTAGAGGTTAATATGGTTAGATTCAAAGAGCAGTTGGAAGAGAAGACTGATGAAGAACTGCAAAGGATAGCGAGGCTAAAAGGTATACAAGGCGGTGGTGAAATGAAGAGGGAAGAGTTGATTAAAAAGTTGGTAGATGAGTATGAAACGACCGCCTCTACCACGTGTTGACATGAAAGTGATATCATGAAAAAAGAATTGATGGACTTCTTAAAATCTAGTCTAGATTACGGCACCATGAATGAAAAAGATGCCTATGAAGACCAGGATGTATTCTTATTGATGTGTTTTTCTGATCTCATGGGCGTACCGAATCCCTATGCATACTACATGTCTGAATTACTGCCATATATAGCCGATGATTTGCCTTCATGGCAGTGGAGATTGACCCAGGATAAACTGGAATTTCTAGGGGATGCTGAACAAAAATACGACTTCCATACTTTTTAGAGGTGGACTCTTTGAAAGAACTCGAAAAGTTCGTTTTCTTTGCTGGAAAAGGCGGTGTGGGAAAAACTACCTGCAGTTCTATTTATGCACTAAAATGCTCCAAAGGTGGTCTAAAAACCCTATTGGTTAGTACGGATCCTGCTCACTCCACGGACAAGATCTTAGAGACTACATTGAGTGAAAATGAAAAAAAGATCAAAGAGGACCTTTGGGCGAAGCAGATAGATGCTTCTAAAGAGGCAAAAAGTCACAGGAAAAAGATCGAAAAAGAGATGAAACAGGTTGTAGGTCCAGATATGATGAATAAACTCCAGGGCTACCTTAAGATGACCCATAACTCACCTGGTGTTAAAGAATCGGCTTTGTTAGACGCGTTGATAAGAACCATGAAAGAATCTGAAAGATACGATAAAGTGGTTTTTGATACCGCGCCTACTGGAGAAACTATGAGATTATTGCAGTTACCAGAACTTTTGAGTTCTTGGTCCGAACGATTGATAGAGAGGAGAAAAGAAAATCTGGAAAAACTGGGTAAGGTCGGAGATAAAAGCAAGATCGATTTAGAGGATGATCCCTTGATAAAAAGATTGAAAAGTCGAGAAAATAAATTGAAGTTCGGAAGAAAGGTATTGTTGAACAGATCCTCTGTGGTCCCGGTGATAACTCCAGAAAAGCTTTCCATGTTAGAAACGAAGGACTCGATAAAATCTTTAGAAAACATGGGAGTTGATATTCCAGGGGTAGTTCTGAACAGAGTAGCTAGTGAAACAGCTAGTGAAAAGAGAAAGAATTATGAGAAAAAGATATTGAACGAGATAAAGAAAAAAATGGATAAAAAAGTGATGGGGAGGGTCCCTCTGATGGAAGAAGAGATCATCGGCATAGAACAACTCAGCGAACATATAAATGAATTAGAGATTCGTTGAAAAAGGTAGTAAAACTTAAGAATCAAAAACTTGTTTATCAATCTAGGAGTGAACAGGGTAATTTGTAAAAAATTGTCACTCCGTGTATTCATATAAAAGGGGATTTAAGATGACAGAATATTTGAGAGAACCTTCGGACCCTCCAGCCATCAAAGATGCGATGGCGAAAGCCTCTAAAAGGAAAGAGAAAGGTCTACCGGTTTCCAATTTTGCAAGCGGAAATGTGGGACAGATGCCGATAAACCTAAAGTTCATGGATATGGACATCCAAACTGGGACTGATCTTCCCCAAGAGTTGAAAAGCCTATCTAAAGCTATGGAGCGGGGAATCAAGAAAGCATTCGAAAAGCCGAGAGGGCTATCCTATTCAACCACGGGAGGATTGGATAAACAAAAAGATTTGGCTTTAAAATATTTCGAGAATTTTCACGACGTGGAACATGGAGATAGGGAAAGAGTGATCGTAACTCCTGGTGGTCAGAGAGCTTTATCTACTTCTTTAAGATCTATACAGCCGGGCACGAAGATATTCATGTCTCAATGGGAGTACGCACCCACGCTACCTATAATAAAAGAGAACAACTGCGAGCCGATAAAGATAGGTGTTGATGAAAAATTAAGGCCAGATGTTGACGACTTGAAAGAAAAAGTCGAGAAAGATTCTGTATTTTACACCAGCATGCCGAATAATCCATCTGGATACGTCTCTCCAGAATTGTTCAGAGAAGTGGTCGAAGTTATGGTAGAAAACCAGGGCGGCGTGATATGGGATGCGCCCTATATCTTCACGACACTCAAGTTGAAGGATGGTGAGGCTGAGTTCGATGATGATTTTCTTCGAGAGCAACTGCATAGGTTCAATTCCACTTTGAAAGAATATTCTGATCATATCTGTTTACTGTCTAGCATATCCAAAACATGCCTTGTGGCTGGGCTTCGGTTCGGATTTGCGACCGGACCTAAAAAATGGATAGACAATATGAACAACATCTTGGGTCGTGAAGAGTTGAGCAGTCCTACAGCAGGATTTATGATAGGTCAAGAAGTGCTTTCTGAATTCTTGAAAAAACAAGAAACGTATAAATGGCTCGACAGGATTCTAGCCAATCGCTTGAATGTCCTTATAGACAACGATCTTCCACTGATCCTTCCCGATAACGGAAAGTTCGGGAGCCTATATGTCCTGATGAGGACCGGTGAGATGGACGGAAAAGAATTCATAGATAGAGCTTATGAGCAGTATGGTATCGTTCCTATCCCGGCAGAAGCTTTTTATGGAGAACCGATAAACGCCGTCAGGCTTTCGCTGGTTTCAACACCTTGGAGTGAAGGAGACGAGGAGTGGAAGGAGAACGTAAAAAATCTGAAGGAAGCTTTAGAAGAGATAACCGGGTAAAAAACTCTTTTTTTCACTATTTTAAAGTAGAACAAGGATTCTATAGAATTCAACAGTGAGACCAATGTTAACGAAATTACAATGATAATCGTTGAGGGGGATAGAAGGAAATATACAATCACTACAATGAAAAATTATTAATTCACAGCCCTTTGTTTGTAGTTTAAATTGGTGAGAATCATGAAGATCTGCGTTATGGGAGCGGGTGCTGTCGGCGGATATTTCGGTGGAAAACTAGCCTTGAATGGTAATGATGTTAGTTTTATAGCTAGGGGAGATCATTTGGAAGTATTGAAGAAAGACGGTCTCAAAGTGAAAAGTACGGTTCATGAGGATTTTCAAATATCTGTTAGGGCAACAGATGACCCCGGAGAGATAGGAACAGTCGATCTGGTATTGTTCACTGTTAAAGCATACGATACTGAAGAAGCTAGAGAACAGATAAGACCCTTGATAGGCAATGACACCACGATCCTTTCTCTACAGAACGGCATTGACAACGAAAAGATATTAGCTGAAATGTACGGAGAAGAGAAAGTGGTCGGCGGAGTAGCTTATATATTATCTAGATTGAAAGAACCAGGTATTATCTATCATGAATCTCTAGGGAGGATCGAAATAGGGGAAATAAACGGAGAGATCTCAGAGAGATTAAACAATATCAAAAAAGTCTTCGAAAACTCTGGCATTGGGTGTAGTATTACAACAGATGTAAAAAAAGTACTTTGGAGAAAGCTAGCGTTCAATTGTGGCTTGAATGCGATCACAGCTCTTACAGAAAGTTCTCTTGATGTTATTTTAAATATAAAGGAATCCCGAGAAGTTTTCAGATTCTCTATAAAGGAGGCATTAAAAGTTGGTATCGCTTCTGGTGTTGACATTGAAGAAGATAAGATCATCGATGAGCTTATGGGAATAGCTGACGAAGCTGGACCGATGAAAAGCTCGATGTTATACGATAGGAAAAAAGGAAAGGAACTAGAGCTTGATCCGATAAACGGAAAGATTATAGAGATGGGAAATGATCTCGGCATCGAAACTCCAGTTAATAAAACTCTTTATGGATGCCTTAAGATAATCAATCAGACCGAAACTACTAGGGAATAAGTATATGTGCAGTATAATAAAAAATTAACTCATCTGTTGATTTTCTTTTTGTATTCTTTGTTGTACTGAGAAAGAGCAGATACTGCTCCACTGGTGCCATCTCCTGCAGATGGGTTGTCGTAATCAAAGGCGCCTTTGAAAAAATTTTTAATTTTCTTTATTAGTCTCATTTTAGCACACCTCAGAAATGCTCATCTATCGGTGATTCACGTTTTTTCTTTAAATAGGATGTCCTCGCAGTTGGATCGGCACCGATACCACCACATCCACATCCTGCAGAGGGATTATCGTAGTCCAATGCTCCTTTGAAGAACTCCTTAAGGTCTTTTAACAAAGTCATATTTCCACCTTATACAATATAACGGAGTTATAACATATAAAATTTTCCTAATTCTAGGCATAATAGGCCATCATAAAAGGAGTTTTCTAAAAGATCAAATAAACTTTGAAATAAACTATCATCGGAATATAAAAATTGCTAATGATCGGTCCCTTATACAGAAAACACTATTTAGCTCCCAAAGGTATAAGAATTATTATGTTTTTGCTCTTAACGAGCTGGTTAGAAGATGATAAGTGGAATCATTCCTCCAATTATAACTCCTTTTGACAAAAAAGGGCACCTAGATATGAAAGCATTGGAAAACAATTTAGATATTTGGAATCAGACAGACCTTAGTGGTTATCTAGCGTTAGGGTCTAATGGAGAATTTGTTTACCTAAACAAAGAAGAAAAGATAAAGGTAGTCAAAAAAGTGCTCCAAGAAAGTTCTGAAGACAAAACGGTAATCGCAGGAACCGGCCTTGAAAGTACAGAACTAACACTTGATCTAACAAACAGAATGGCTAAGATCGGAGTCGAGGCAGCTTTAGTGTTACCTCCACATTACTACGGAGATTTCATGACTGACACCGTATTAAAAAATCATTATGAATATATTGCAGATAATGCGGATATCCCGATCCTAATTTATAACATGCCAAAATTTACAGGAATCACCATCTCTGAAAATCTTATAGCCATCTTATCAGACCACGAAAATATTATTGGTATGAAAGACAGCAGTGGCGACTTCTCTCTTCTAGGAAAATATATCTCTAACTCTTCAGAAAATTTCGATGTCATGGTTGGTACGGCGAACCTGATCTTTGGTGGATTGATATTAGGTGCATCCGGGGGAATTTTAGCCTTGGCCAATCTAGCTCCTGAAGAATGTTGCCGACTTTATCGGGAATATAAAAAAGGAAAAATAGAATGTGCCGTCGAAATCCAACTTCGCTTGATACCTTTGAATGAAGCGATATCTGCAAAAT
>JAZKSP010000065.1:0-8747 GCA_036626005.1 Thermoplasmatota archaeon
AAGGTTTTTTCGTCATTACGGTTAAAGATGAGATAATCGTGGAGCATTACTTAAATGTGCAGAAAGAAGGAAAGCTTGAAGTCGAAACGGGAAAACTGAATAAGATCATCACAGGTAAATCTGCGAAAGCGATATGCGATACTATCGTTAGGGAAAAGTTGGTTTCAAGATTAGATCACGCCGCTTATCTCGGTAGAGAGTTGCAGAAGGCGGAGATCGCCCTGAAGAACGATCTTGAGTACGAGCAATGTGAATCTATCGATTTCTAAAAGATAAAAGGATTTATAAGAATGGACATAATCTGAAAATCAGGTGGAAGAAGTTTGAAGATAAAAATAAAAGAAAAGCCCTGGGACCTTTTGATCGTTGTCCTGATGACAACTCTTTTGATCCTTGCTGTAGCTTTAACTCCAGAGAGTATCTGGAGGACGATCCTTGGACTCCCTTTCATCCTTTTCTTACCCGGATATGTTTTGATCTCATTTCTCTTTCCTGAAGACGAACCCCTTGATCATATCGAGAGGTTTGCTCTTTCTTTCGGTTTGAGTATAGCCATAACTCCCTTGATCGGATTAGCTTTGAACTATACTTGGGAGATCAGTTTGGTTCCCATATTGTATTCGCAATCTCTGTTTATCTATACATTCGCATTATTGGCTTATCTCCGGCGAAGATCCATCCCTTCCGAAGAGTTGTACAGTATCGAATTTGAGATAAATCCACCCGATTGGGAGAATTATGATTGGATAGACAAGGCGCTGGTAATCGCAACCGTGGGATTATTGATCGCCTCAGGAACTCTAGCATATCATATCGCTACCACACCGAGGACCGGCGAGCGCTTCACTGAGTTTTACGTCCTAGGACCAGAAGGTGAAGCAGATGATTATCCGACAAATCTAACTACTGGAGCTACTGGAGATCCAGGACATATTATTTTAGGGACGATAAATCGAGAACATAGGAGGATGGATTACCAGCTGGCAGTCAGGATGGCATCAACCAATCTAGATTCTATGGAAGATTTGGGAAACAAAATAGAGTCTGCAGAGGATGACGAAGAGGTAGATGTGGATGTGGAAATAAATTTTGATTTTGAAAATATGAATATCACAGATATGCCGGAAGACCACAACATTACGCTATCCAATTCAACTACATATGTTGAGAACTTCGCTCTCGATCATGATGAGAAATCCCATAGACATCTAAATTACACTATAGAAGAATCAGGTCTTTATTTTGTTCAATTCTTACTTGTTAAACCCGATGAGTTTTCTCCCGAGACTCAAGAGGGATATCGGGAACTTCATCTCTGGGTAGAGGTGTGGGAGGATTAACTTGCGAGAAATTGAGATGACTTTGAGAGGAAAGATACTGATTCTCCTTCCAATCTTTCTCATATCAATAGGCACATTTGTAGGAGAACCGTATATTGCGGTCGCCGCCTCGTTTTTGTTCTCACTCTTATTCTATTCAAAGTTCCAGATCAAAAATTGTTCATTAGAATTTGAGGATAGAGTCTCAGAAGGCAACAAAACGGTAGACGAGTTTTTTAAAGTCGAGCATAGGATCAGAAGTGAAAAAACTCTTGAAGTTAAAATATCAAAAGATCTAAAAGAGGAATTCGAATCAGTGGAAGAAGATACCGAAAAAAAGATACAGACCGATTCCCAGGTATCTTATAAGATAAAACCCAAAAGTAGAGGATATCATACTATAGGAAAGCTGACCGGTTGGCTATACGATCCTTTGAAGGTCTATAAAAAGTCTATCGAACATAAGATCGAGCTTGAAATCGTAGTGCAGAGTTCTAAAGAAGCGATTAAGAAGGCGAAAACTTATTCAAAGAGAAGCTATGCAAAGGAGTTCGTCGAAGATCCATTCGTTTTCACGGTCAGCTCTAACGAGTTCGAAGGCATAAGAGAATTTCAGCCTGGTGATTCCCTAAGAGATATACACTGGAAATCTTTTTCTAAATTTCAAAAATTGATGACTAAAATTTATGAGAGGATCTCACCGATAGGGTCTCATATACTTTTGGATTGTTCACCGTCGATGAGAAGAAGACTTTCTGATGGAACGACAAAGCTCGATCATTCCATCTACGTAGGTCTTCAAATACTGAAAAATTTCGATCTCCAAGGTCATAAGATAGGCATGACCGCCTACAACCATAAAGATGTCATATTTCATCAAGAGTTAGATTCAGGAAAGTCTGTATTCCAAAGAATGTATGATAAAGTCACCGATCTTCCTGGAGCAGTAAAATCGAAAAACCTAAAGACAGAAAGATACGAAACACCTCTAGAAATAGATGAAATAGACGAAAGGGAAAAAGATTTTTCAGACAAGATCAGTCAATTCACTTCTATAGCCGGTAGTAAGAGTCTTTCGGGTATTATTTTATCTGTAGATCAGATAAGGACTCAAGTTAAAGAAAAAAGATTGATTATCATTATTTCAGACCTTGAGATGCACCCACTCGCAACCCTCAAAGCCGTAGAATACTTGAAAAAGATGAAAAATGAAGTATGGTTGATCGTGCCTTTCGGACCATGGTATGAAGTGAAGGAAGTAGATCAAAAGATCTTAGAAAGGAGCTATAGAGAGTACGAAAAACTAGAAAAAATATTGAGAAAGATGGAAAGATTGGGTTGTTCGATTTTTGAACTCTATCCTGATAAGGAAGGTGTAGAAATCCTTGAAGAGCGGGGTGAGAAAACAATATGAAGAAAGAAGATATCATAATTCATCTGCTCGGCTCGCTTTTAACCCTATCAATTCTCTATCATAGCTATAGTCTTTATTCAATTTTAGTAGTAGTGCCTTTCGTATTGGTGTCTTACAGCGTTCAAAAAAATGAGCATCGACTTCTATTTCCCTCTCTTATCTTAGCTACTCTTGCTCCACCTTTCTTTATCGCCACCGGATCAATGAATGAAATATTTTCACTTCTTATTTTCTCTATAACTTTCGCCCTTCCTCTCTTTCTTTATTGGACGACAGTATTATTAAACAACACAAAATTGGATTGGAAGGCTTTAGGATTTGCTCTCTCTTATGTAGTAATAACGATTTTAGCTTTTTACTCTTTTCCGGTATTACTTGAGATATCTGAATTTATTCTATCCCCCGAGAACAGAGGTGTTCAAACTTTGTTATTCTTCGGAGCCGGTATGATAGTGGCTATTCCCTTCCACGTAGCTTTAGAGATCAGAGACTGAAGTTAAGAAAAATCCCCCTTAGGAGCGGTCACTCTTTCTTCTATCACATCTTCCAATATCTGAACAGAATCACGTTCATCCAGTTCTGCTTCAACTGATACGATGATCCTGTGAGATAATACTCTTTTAGCCATCTCCTTAACATCGCCAGGTATCACGTAATCCCTACCGTTGATCAGGGCGTAAGCTTTGGAAGTATACAACAAATGTTCGCCTGCTCTAGGTGAAGCTCCTACAACAAGCTCGTCTATATTCCTCGTTTCTAATATTATATCGCGTATGTATTCTATAACTACCTCAGAAAGGAAAACTTTCTCGTGAAGACCCATGATCTGGAATCCAAAGTTCTCCTCCACCTTGCTTGTTTTCTCCATATCCCAATCAGAGTTTTTACTCTTCAACATCTCAAGTTCTTCATCCGGAGGAAGATAACCCATATCGCTTTTTATCATGAACCTGTCGAGCTGAGCTTCAGGAAGAGGATAAACACCTTCAGTTTCTATCGGATTCCTGGTAGCTATCACGAAAAACGGGTCAGGAAGAGATAGAGTTTTTCCTTCAATCGTAACCTGTCCTTCCTGCATCGCTTCGATGAGAGCACTTTGGGTTTTCGGAGGGGCTCGATTGATCTCGTCCGCCATCAGTACCTGAGCGAAAACCGGTCCTTTTCTCAATTCGAATTCACTGTTCTTTTGATTGTAATAATAGTGACCAGATATATCCGCAGGCAACATATCTTGAGTGAACTGTATCCTCTCGTATTTGAGGTCTACAGCTTTTGTGAACACTTTTATCATGGTTGTCTTTGCTATCCCGGGGACGCCTTCAAGCAGTAAATGACCTCCAGTCATCAAACATATCAAAAAATCATCTATTACCTCTTCATATCCTGTAATGACCTTCCCGACTTCTTCTTTGACATGTTCAAATTTATCCACATACTCATCTAATTCCGTCAATCTAACCATCTCCTTTTTTCTCCTCGATAAATCTTTCGTTTATCATTTTAAGTTTATCTTTATTCCAATCGGGATGATTATTTAACACTTTTCCGACTACGCCTTTTTCTTCTTCCTCTTCCCTGATCAGATAAGAGGTCAACTTACTCATCTCTCTGAAAATATCTTTCCCATTATCTATTATTATCGAGTATATACCTATCCCGAGTCCCGCTATCAACAAAAGCGCACCGATGATAGTAGTAGGCACATCTCCGATGTAGACTATCCTGTAAATAAAGCTCATTTCCCGATGGCTTTCATCGAATATTATATCAGATCTTCCTCGAGAAAGGTGTTGTAGTATGTTTTCGCTAAACACTCTGTTATCATCTTTATCCAACATAGAGTTAATAAATATACTCGGATCAGAAACAAGGATCAGTTCACCTTCGCCGTAATCTTCCGTGGTGACAAGAGGGTATTGTTTAAATCGCTCGCTCTCGTCTTTTATACTATTCTCGTTATGATCTAACCACGATGCTTCAGAACTGCTCAATATCGTGCTAGCATTATCGTCCTTATCTATCGCTGTTGGCGAATTTAGCCTTACATGGGATACATCGGCGGTCATGTTATGCTCAGTGGTATTGTAGGCCACTCCGAACTCAGGTTTCTTTTCAAAGGCTAAATCAAAAAGAGGTGAAGAATAAAAAGAAGAATTTGTATCTAATCTATCGAGTAGAGAGTTCCCACTTCCAAAATCATCCGCTAATACCATCTTTCCTCCTTCCTGAAGAAAGCTATCGACGAATTCTATACTTGCTTGGCTAAATTCCTGTCTAGGGCCGATGATCATCAAACCAGTTTTTTTAGGTTCAACTTCGTATTCTGTCAGGTCTTTTTGAGTCACTTCCGTTCGTTTATTTTCAGCTAGCTCTATATTCGGAGCGAATCTACCTATCTCCCTTGTTTTAACCGCAAGATCGCTGCACCCATTCCAATCTGAATTATATATACTGTAATCGCTTTCATTGACTACTATAGGAGCCGATATCGAAAGAAAAAATATGAGAACAGAGATAGTGATAGTTATCAGATATATGGTTATCTTGTTGGCTTTACTCGTCATGACAAAACCCTCCTCCCTAATTTAGAAAGGGAAGAATTGAATTCCTCTATCTCTGACTCTTTAATTTGTCGGTCAGTGAAAAGAGCTTTTTCGAAGAGGTCTGTGACAAGTCTAACTTCTCTTTTTAGTTCATCAACCGAAAGCTGGGAATTTATCTCATCTTCTACCTCACGATGGGTTTTACCTTTTTGGATTTCTATAAAGCCCAATTTCTCCATCGTCTCTAAAAAACTTCTATAGGAGTTAGTAAGATCATCTTTACCGCTCGCTGATGGTATCGATATCTCTGAGATAGAGTTCTCATCATCACCTTTAGTAAGCTCTTCCATATCTTTATCTTCTTCTTTTCTACCGGTGAAATAGACTAAAGCTAGGATTAAAGAGACCGCTATTCCTACCCCAATCATAAGGATCGGATTATTCCAGAATTTTTCGGCTTGGCTTTCATCCTCGATCACATCAAACTGAGTTTCGCTATTATCCACACTCCTGTATTTCGGAGGTCCTTCAAAAGAAAGCCTTAGTAAGTGTTTACCGGGCTCAAGTTCTTTATCAGTAGTTAAAGAAAAAGTGAAGTAACCTCTCTCATCTGTTCGATTTTCTGTGATCAGTTCTCCGTCAAGATAAACCTTTAGTTCTTGTGAGCTTAGGCCATTTACCTCATCTTGTCCCTCGGAGATATTGACCAATCTCCCCTTCAATGTAAAGTTGTTTAAATCATCATATCTAACCTTATCAGAATAATCTATGATGATTATATCCGTAGGAATGCTCACCTCGAAAGTAGTATCACCAGAAGATGACAATATAGGCTCATTTTTTTTACTTTCATAATTCACATTAATTTCGGATAGACCCCATCTAAATCTTTTCGATTCATACTCTAAGACAAAGGAACCGTTCGCTTTTGGAGAGATCTTTTTATCGGGAGCATCTAGATCGAGCTTAGTGAGGTCTATATTCGCTTCTGTTTGGAATTCCCCATAAACTGTAACAGTTTCATTATAATATACTTCCTTATCTGTTTCTAGTTCTATGCTTGAGGTGTAAGGAACAACTTCTACAGTAATTTCATCCGAAGTGATATTAGTTTTCTCAGTTCTCTCGATTTGAGCAGAAAAATTCAACTCTTCAAAAGTCCAATTGACTTGATAGCTGAATATATAACTATTTCTTTCGATTCTATATTCAAGGTCCGTTTCATTCCCATCTATGAAAAGTGAGACATCCGCACTTGTATTGAAACCTGTGCCGTCAAAAAAGTTGACTTCTATCTCGAACTCTTCGTTTGGATGAACTTCTCCGGGACCATATATAAATAAATCAGGAGGTGCATCTAATTTTTTCCCTATATATCCCAACATATCTGTGTAGTCTTCAAGGAATAGTTCGTTGTTCTGTATCGAACGCTCTAATCCCGTCAGATTGATGTTATCTCCTTTTTTATCTTGAACCGTGGCATTTATCTTCCTAAGTTTGTCCTCCATGGCATTTAGATGTACATGAGTAGCTTTGAAAGCTCTACCGATATCATCTTCCCCACTCTTATATTCTATCAGCATTGTAGAGAGATTTGAGACCAGATATCGATGTCTTTTGGAGTATTCTATCAATTGAATAGAGATTTCATGGAAAGGGACATTATATTCCTTCAAAAACTCATCACTTTCTATTTCTCCCTCTATCTCAGCAAAGACAGAAGCTGGTTTCGATAATTCTTCCTCCAGCTCTGAGGCGATCCGTTCAGATTTGTTGAGAGGTTCTTCTCTATAGTCATAATTCAAACTTTTGTTCTCATTTTCGAGTATGGTGTAATTGACGTTAAGAGCTGCATTCAGAGATAACTCCATCTTATCTGCAGTCACGTTAAGGCTCTCGAATAATGGTGAAATATCTTCCTCGGCTTCATCGGGATTTTCAGGGTTGCTTGAAACAGTATGTACAGCCAAACTAGAAAATAAAATAATCATCAATAAAGCCAAGGATATTGATCTCTCATTTATGCTCATCTCTGTACTAAATTATAAAAAACCCATTAAAACTTTTCTACAAGAAAGTGTTTTAGAACCTGTTCTGTTCGGTCCTCTCTATTATCTCATCCTGCAGCCCTTCGGGAAGATTGACGAAGTAATCACTGTATCCCGCGACCCTGACCATGAGATCGCTGAAATTCTCCGGATTTTCCTGAGCCTCTCTCAGCAGGTCTGCACTTACCACATTATACTGAACATGGTGAGAATCCATCTTGAAATAACTTCTCATCAGTTTACCGAGCTTTTTCCTGGTATCTTGGTCCTGGACTAAATCGGGTGATAATTTCTGATTCAATAGAGTACCTCCGGAGCTGACATGATCCAGCTTACCCACGGATCGAAATACAGCACCTATGCCTCTGCTGTCCGCTCCCTGAACTGGAGATATGCCTTCCGATAATGGTTTTCCCGCTTTTCTGCCGTCCGGGGTAGCGCCGCATTCACTGCCGAAATAGACGTGTACTGTTGTGGGAAGACCATAGACTCTCCTAGAAGCGTTTCTAATGGGTGTGGGAGGGTAACCTTCTACTATCTCTATGCAGCCGTTGAAGACTTTACTAGCGATCTTGTCCGCATAATCATCATCATTGCCGTAGCGAGGTGTCTTATTCAGAAATATCTGACGCATCTTCTCTCTATCTTGGAAATCCGATGTTATAGCTGATAGAACTTCCTCGAGATCATATCTATTTTCATCAAAAACATGATATTTCAAAGAAGCCAAGGAATCGGTTATCGTACCTAACCCGACGATCTGTATATACTGCGTGTTGTACCTAGCTCCTCCCCTGTTATAATCTTCAGATTCTTCAACGCAATCTTCTATCCAAAGAGAAAGAAACGGGACTGGAAGCTCTTCATGATAGATGGATTCGATCTTATCGTTTCCCTTTTCTTTTACATCTATGAAGTACTCTAACTGTTCCTTAAAAGCGCTGAAAAGATCTTCAAAGTTGTCAAAATTTTTGGGCTCACCGGTTTCCACACCAATCTTTTTTCCAATATTAGGGTCTACACCGTTATTGAGAGTAATCTCTAGAACTTTAGGCAGGTTGAAGTAACCAGTGAGGATATAACTCTCTTTTCCAAAAGCACCGGATTCAACACATCCACTCACACCTCCAGCCCTAGCATCTTCCAGAGACTTGCCCTGTCTTAACAGTATCTTGATTATCTCGTCGTGATTGAAGAAAGGAGGTTCGCCAAAACCAGGTTTGACCACTTCAAGAGCTTTATTCAAGAATCTATCTGGAACTTTCTTGCTTACCAATACAGCAGTGTTCGGTTGAAGCGTGCGCATATCTTCAAGTGTTTCTAACAATAGATAGGAAACCTCATTAACATTGTTTGAACCGTCCTTCCAAACACCTCCAATATTTATCTTGGAAAAATCGTTGTAAGTGTTGCTTTCCTGTGC
>JAZKSP010000066.1:0-8685 GCA_036626005.1 Thermoplasmatota archaeon
AAATGTCGGAAAGTATGGAAGATATCACTTTCAATGAAAAGACGCTTCGGTATATCTCTGTTTTCGAGAAGATCACGGATGCTGAAGTCGTTGACTGTATAGATATACCCGAAAAAGTGATTTTTATCGTAGAACAAGGATCCATACAGAAGGCAATTGGTAAAGGAGGAAAAAACGTCACAAAGATAAGTGATGCAATCGATAGGAACGTGCATGTCATAGAGTACAGTGAAGATGCTGAAGAACTTCTCGAAAATATATTTTACAGTTACGACGTTAAAGACGTAGAGATCGAAGATAAGAACGGAGTGAGACACGGAACGGTTGAGGTGGCACAGGAGAACAAAGCTCGCGCGATAGGAAAAGAGGGGAGAAATCTCTCAATCGCAAGGAAAATCATGATGAGGCATTCAGACATATCCAGCGTATCTGTCGCGTAGGATCTTAGGTGTGCCTCTAAAATGAAGAAAAGGGGCTATCTCTTTTTCGAACCTCCATCTATCTTTACATTCACATTGGGGCAGATCTTTCAATATCGAGATATCCTGAGTCTTGTTGAAACGCTCTAGAAGTTCGATCATCTTATCCGTACATTCTTCACAGTTACCAGCACCACGCTCAGAACCAAGTCCAGCTTTGGAAACGATTATAGGTATTTCTAAATCAACGGTGGATGTCAGCACTTCTATCAAGGACCAAAGCCAGGGCGGACTGTAAAGCTCTCTATGCCATAGTTCTTCTAATAGGGTGCCTTTCTGAACATTGACCGGATTGATAGAGATGATGTCAGTCAAGTCAGATATCTTCTTTATAGAGTTTATCAAGTCTTTTACAGCTTCTTTTTCCGTTAGGAATGGAGGCTTTAACAGTAGATAAGTCCTGACTGAAACGATATCCGATATCTCTTCGACACTATTTTTATAATCGCTGAAGGTAAAACCTTTGTTTATACAGTTCTCTAGAACGAAATCGTTCGTCGATTCGAGTCCTAGGGCGAGTTCTAACTCATCTACGGTCTGAGAAAGTTTTTCAACTCTTTCTCTCTCCACGAATTCGGGTCTAGTCTCTATGACTGTCTTCTCTGCATCAAAGCTCTCGAGTATCTTGATCGCCAATTCATCATCTATTTCATCTTCATCTAAGAAACTACCCGAAGTATAGATCTTGACTATATCCTGCCCCTCGTAATGTGATAGCCCCTCCTCTAATTGATCTTCTATATCTTCCCTTTTGATTTCTGGATTAGTGTCGGTATAATAGCCGCACATCGAGCAGCCAGAAGTATATGACCTGTAACACCCCTTAGTGCGAAATATCAGAGAAAAAACATCTTTTATTTCCCCTCGGTAGAGTTCTTCCTCGTCCCAATGAGCGATAAGATCTTTTCTGTTTGTCCTAGAAGTTTTTTCATGAAATCTCCTGATCTCGGACTTCAATCCCATACATCTTTTTTGGAGGTGTTGTAGCATAATAAATGTTTTCTTCTTGCAAGAGAAAATGCAATTATATACCTTCTACATTACAGTAACGAGCCTCTATGAAAGTATTACGTGATAAATCTAAGATGACGAAGTTTCTAGTACTTTACAAGTCAGCAGTAGAAAGACCGAACCGACTGGCAGATCTCGCTTCTGAATTAGATATGAGCGAACAGGCGGTATCAAACTACATCTCCAAGATGGAAGATGAGGGCCTAATAGATAGGTCAGGAAGTTTCTATCGTCCCACTTCCGAGGGAATGGAACTACTGAGAGAGATCGTTTCAAAACTAGGGTCTTTCCTAGACGAAGCGAGTGATGAAATAAACTTTATATCGACCTGTACAGCTATAGCTTCAGAGAATATCCAAGAAGGAGAAAGGATCGGTCTAGAGATGAAAGATGGCTTTCTCCACGCTTCATTAGAAGATTCTAACAGCATGGGTACGGCCCTCAATGATGCAGAACCCGGTGAACCATTAAGGGTCGGAGGTCTGCAGGGGATAACTGAGATGGACCTCGGCGAACTCTATCTTCTTGAAGCTGATATCGCCGAGATGGGAAAAGAAAAGGTTCAATCCTTCCAATCCGAGATGGAGTCTATCGATTACGATAAGCTCGCAATAAAGGGAGAGATGCAGTACGGTCTGTGCAATATGATCGATTTTGGGCCCGATATACAGTTCGCTCCAGTGGACTCTGGAATAAATGCGGCGGAAAAAGGACTCGACGTGCTGTTGATGCTTTCAAGAGAAGATCTAGATGAAGTCCTAGAGAAACTCAAAGACAGGAACAGAGGTCTAGATGAAGAATACAGAATTAATTATACAGTGCTGTGAGTCACAATAGGTATATCCCTACCGCAGTCAGGACATTTTCCTTTCTCCAGATCCAATCGTCCAGAAGAGAAATAAGAGCGGGAAAGGATGGTATTGTCACAGTTCGGACATCTAGTATCGTTGTCCGCTCTCATATTGCCTAGATAAACGAAATTGAGACCAGTATTGTGAGCTATCTCTCTAGCCTCTCTCATCTTATCGGGCGAAGTTGCCGGCGTATCTCTCATCTCATGATCGGGATGGAAACGCGAAAAATGTAAGACGTTATCTTCTCCTAAATTTTCTTTAACCCAACGGGAAAACCTCTGCAGTTCATCTTTGGAATCGTTATGACCAGGGATGATAAGGTAGGTCACCTCAACGTGTACGTCATTCTCGACCGCTGTTCTTGCGGTGTCAAGAACCGGTTCTAATTCCCCACCAACGATGTTTTTGTAAAATTCTTCATTGAAGGCCTTGATGTCTATATTCATAGCGTCGAGATAGGGTATTATCTTTTCAAGCGGTTCATCTTCTATGTAACCATTAGTAACGTAGACGGTATACTTGTCATGGTCAGCTTTCAATTTTTTGAATACGTCATAGCTGAATTCGTACGAGATAGTCGGTTCGTTATAAGTCCAAGCCACCCCATCATATTGAACCGTTTGTTCGACAATATCTTTTGCCAATCGTTCCTTAAGATAAGAACTTTCGGGATTACCACAGGAGAGCGAAGCATTCTGACAAAAATTGCAAGATAGATTGCAACCCATGGTGCCGTAAGAGAGAACTTGGGTTCCTGGATGAAAGTGAAACAATGGCTTTTTCTCTATGGGATCTACAGCTAAAGATGCAGCTTTACCGTATACCAAAGAATAAAGAGTGCCGTTTTTATTTTCCCTAACGTTGCACAATCCTCTGTTACCCTCTGATATCAGGCAGTTATGAGGACAGAGATAGCACTTTACTTTGTTCCCTTCTTTCTCCTCCCAAAACATCGCTTTTTTCATACTATCATATCATTGTCTTATATATACAAATATATTTTCATCCTTCAACTATACACCTCAATATCGACCACAACATGAAAAACATGAGGGGCGTAAGATTTTATTTTTTTGATGGTCCTGATCTCATAGTTTTGAGATATGTTCTCTTCTACTTCTTCTATCACATCTTCAGGGTATTTCTTATCCAAACTTCTCGTATGATAATGGATTATACCTTCACCATCTAAGAATTCTACAGCTCTTTTCAAAAATTCCCAGGTCTCGTGGAGATAACCCATCACGACTCTATCCGCTCCAGTAAAAGAGAAATCTCTGTTGTCGCCGTGCCAAGCCTCTACAACATTTTGAACCTCGTTTAACCGAATGTTTTGTTCCAGGTATCGGAATGCTGTCGGATTGATATCTAGGGAATATACTTTTTCTGGACCGCCGTGGACCGCCATAGGAAGAGAGAAATAACCTATCCCGGCGAACATGTCTACAACCACGTCTCCTTTTCCAACTTCTTCAGCCATCCTGATCCTTTCATCGATATTACCGCTGGAGAACATGAGCTGAGAAGTGTCTATCTTGAATTTTACCCCGTTTTCAACATGTACCGTTTCTGTCTCATCGCCGTATATCTTCTCAACAACCGGTTCTCTCTCCGTACCTTCGATAGATCCTTGAAGCATAACAGTCTTGGCGCTCAAAACGCTTGAATAGACTTCAGCAATGCTTTTTTTATGATCCAATAATTCGTCAGGAAGCTTGATGAGAAGTACATCTCCTATCATCTCCCATCTATCGGGAAGTCGTCTTTTTTTCGATTCGGGAAGGTCGAGCTCTTCTTTTATGCGTTGATATGGTTTGGTTTTCTGCTCTCTAAAGTCCGGATCTTCTTCGGAACAGTTGCCACCCTCTTTTACCGGAAAAATCAACTCTTCACCTTCTCTCCTTATCGACCTATCAGGATCGAGATTGCCCTGTTTTTTGAGTCTTTGGAGAGTTTGTTCTCCCTTATCCTTTGATACTTTCAGCACGGGATGGCCTTCACTACTCATACATTAATCCTATGGTGCTCGGTCACATAAGTATTTTATAGTCACACCGATTAATACCATGCAGATGTATGAGAAACATCTGGTCATGATATCAGTCTTTATAATCATTATCTCTCTCTTCTCTTTCTCAGTCAAATCTTATGATGTCTCTGATCCCAGCTATACCAATGAGATTATAGATAAGATCGATACCCCTAGTATAGAGCCTGGGGACGATGGAGACATGACGATCATACTGAAAAATCCTTATGATAACAGCTCCATGGAGGATATCAACTTCACCGTGAGTATATATTGGTACAGTTATCTCGATGTTGATAAAAATATATCCGAAGTTGATGAACCACCTGTTTTCGATAACGGAGAAACTTACTCCGCTTTAGAAATTGAAAATCTCTCTTCCAATGAAAGCGAGGATTTGGAATATGTTATTCACATTTCAGAAGAAACGGAAGAGGGGATCTACTCTATCAGGTTTAGGCTTGAATTCTCGATGGATGGTGAGAATGAAACTTTAAAATCTAGAGAGGACCTACCTGAAAGTACTCTTGAAGTGAGGGACCCTGTTCCTCGCTGGCCACAGTACGCTCTAGGCATCATCACTATAATATCCGGAGTTCTAGCTGTTATGTTCTACATGCAGGAGAAATACGGTTCTTTCCCACAACTAGAAAAGGCTTTTGATAACTGGACCGGTAAACTTAAGGAGTTCAGGAGCGGTCTTAAGGAGAGGTTTAAAAATTTCTGAGTGGTAATCGATATCTCCTTTTTCCTCTATAACGCGCTTCGCCTTGTCTTTCTTCAATATACTTATCAATCCATCTATCTCCTCATCGGAGAGGTTTTTAAAGATCTTCCTTATCTTCATCCCTCTTGAGATCTGCTTACCTATATCCTGCTGCCATCTCTCGTGATATTCTTGCAACCTTTTCTTCGAGAGATCACCTTCTTCTAAGGCATCTATGACAACGTTTGAGCAGATATCAGCGGCTTTTAAGCCGAGGTATATACCCCCACCCGAAAGAGGTTTGATGTGACAAGCCGAATCTCCCACGAGACACAATCCATCATCTACAGTATTTTCTAGATTCCCTAGGGGTATCGTCCCTGATAAGAAAGTTATCACTTTGTTCTCTAGACCTTTAGATTTCAGATAGCCCATCAGATGTTTGTAGGTAGCGCCGTCGTCTGTAGCGAGACCGATCAATTTTCCCGTTAAGAACGGCACTTCATATAGAAAAAAACCTGGTGCTGTCTCACTACCCAGATGTATCTGAACCGTTTTCTCATTTGAAGGTACAACCGCCTGAACAGCGGGAAGAAATTCCTTTGGAGACGGAAGACCGGCGGTCCTCCTTACAGTAGAAGTCGGTCCGTCTGCGCCTATCACGACATCGGCTTTCAGAGTCTTTTCCTTCGCTTCCTGCACATATTTTACTTCTCTCCTCCCATCATAAGAGGTATCCTTGACTGCTGATTTGAGTCTGATATCTGCGCCAGCTTTTGCCGCTTTCATCGCCATTTCTCTGTCGAATTTGGCGCGATCGATTACAACCGCTTTTTCTCTCTTCGATTCAATGGTCAAAGTTTCGCCTGAAGGAGAATTGATAACTGCCTTCCTCGGTTTTTCGATCACGCTTTGGGTGCCTGTAAATTCAACGACACGGGGACTGACTAAACCGGCACACTGGACCGGTTTTCCTATAACAGCATCCTTCTCTAAAACGACTGTGTCGTAACCTGCCTTGGCAGTGTTCATAGCGACTCTAAGGCCGATAGGGCCCGCTCCCGCAACGACGACTTCAGTCAAGACATTTCTTGAGAATGTTCATCTCTTTTTAACGTTTCGCCCTGGAAAAGGTTTTGAGATGCTGATAAAGATTTTAAAGTAAGAGTGAATGGAAAAATCATGAATCGAAAAGAAAATGATTTTCCTATCCTAGATAATCACATTCATCTTCAGGAGAGAGGAGACAACGTCAAAGCGGTAAAGAAATTCGAAAGAGCCGGGGGAACTCACCTGATATTATCTCACCTACCTTACCAGGATCTTAGAGAGTGGGATGAGAAAGGATACCAACCCATATACGAAAGAACAATTAAATTGGCTGAGAGATGCAGGGAAATTACTTCGGTGAATTTATTCTTGACTTTGGGACCCTACCCGGTTGATCTAGTCGATTTGAAAGACAAAGTAGGGCTTGAAAGAGGAGAAAAAATCCTAAAAAAGGGGATGAAACTCGCCGCCGATTACGTGAAAGAGGGGAAAGCAATCGCAATAGGAGAGATCGGTCGGCCCCACTTCGATGTCTCAGATGATGTTTTAGAGGCGTCGAACAGGATAATGAAGTATGGAATGGAGCTAGCATCGGATGGTGATTATCCAGTCGTTCTTCATACAGAAAGCACGACTCCTGAAGTTTTCGAGGAAATAGGTAAGATGGCAGACGAAGTGGGTCTTTCAAGAGAAAAGATAGTCAAACATTACTCTCCGCCTCTGGTCAATAGAGAAAAAAATCACGGTCTATTTCCATCGATATTGGCTAACGAAGAGAACATCGAGGAAGCTATATCTAAAGGGAATAGGTTCATGTTGGAGACTGATTACCTCGACGACCCGAATCGACCCGGAGCGGTATTAGGAATCAAAAATGTTCCCAAAAAGACCTTTAAATTGCATGAAAAAAGGGTCTTGGGAGAAGAGGATATATGGACCATCCACAAGGAAAATCCAGAAGAGGTATATGGAGTGGAGATCCAGTTATGATTGGATCTCTTCCACTATAATCTCGGTCAGCTCCTCAAGGCAGTCCTTGCATATGCTCTTATCTCCCACTTTTTTGTACTGTTTTGTCCAATTCCGGCAGAAATGACATCTATCCGAATCGTAAGGCATATTTTCTCTCCTCGCTAATGGTTTATCGGGGATTAAGGTTATAAAGTTTTTACAGAAATTCTATCTATCTGAGAGTTATTATCGCGATTTTAAGGATCCCAATAGGTTTTCTAGACGATCTGATTTTTTCATCGATCGAAAAGCATCTTTTCTCGTCCCGGCTGGGTAGATGATCCTCTATAATTGTCATAACCTCTAGGAATGTTACTTTCTTTCACTACTAGAGTAGATGCTAACATATCTCCAATCCTCTGTTCGCTGTCTGCTATGAGAAAGACATCTATTATCAATATGATGAATCCTATACACGGTATCTGCCATAACAATCTGGCGATGTTTCGGATAAAAGATGTACCGAGACCGACTTCATTGCCGTATTCACCTACAACCTTGATATCTAGTAATCTCTTACCGATGGTAGCACCTCCATACTTCTCGGCCTCAAGGATGGTAAAATAGGCAAGGTCTATCAGACCGCTGAGTAATAACAAAATGAGATAAGAAGCATTATAGAACCCTAAAAACATCGCTTGGGGCTCAGTTTCTATAAAAATCCCCCAAGAAAAGAATCCTAGAAAGAGGAAACTTAAAAAGAGGAACATGGTCAATATCCACAAGAAGACTATATCTATGATATACGCCCCTATCCGGCGGAGTGTTGATGCGTGATTAAAACGTTGTCGTCTAGGTAAACCCCAATCCTGTTGATATCTATCCCTTTGGTCCATATTACCATTAATATAAAAGAAAATGATGAAAATTTATATAAATTTAATCGTTTTTGATTAAGAATCAATATGTGGTAAACCCATTCCTCTAGAATCGATCTTTAGAGAGCACACTTTTCTTTCTATCAACGGGTGGAACTGTTTCTATCGTATCCTATATCTCCCTATCTTTTCAATATTCCTCAAAAATTGCTTCATATATCTATTCTTCTATAATGTAAGTTCCCGCTAATCTGTCTCCGATTCTCTGGTCACCCCTTACGATAAGAACTAGATCTATCACCAATATGACTCCAGAAATATATGCGATATTTGGAATGGCCAACGGATCTATATACAAAAATATTTCAAAAGCAATGAAGGGAACAGGCCACAACAGTCTGAAAACATTTCGGATAAAAGAAGAAGCGAGACCTATCTCTTGACCATACATATTCACTACTTTCAAACTAGCTACTTTTTTGCCTAGTGTAGAACCTAAGATTTTATCGTACTCAAGAATTACGAAATAAACCAGGTGAATCCATGAAAACAAAGATAAAGTAAGGAGATAGGAAAAAGTAATTGGAATAAATCCTCCTCCTACTAACGTAAGCTTCGATGGAAGTCCAATAAAATCTATTCCTAAGTAATGTAAAAAGACGAGTGTCAAAGCGAAGAGAATCGATATTATGATGATATCGAGGATATATGCTCCTACTCTCTTTAA